>NCJS01000059.1 GCA_002279005.1 Idiomarina sp. 34-48-12
AGGGCGTTCACCCAGAGCATTTAGTGAGTCTCGATATGGGGTGTGTCACATGGCAAAACCAATACTTCCCTGAGCAAGTTATTAGTGAAACAGCTTGCCAGAGCGCCATAGTGGCTGCTAGCGACCTTATCGCGCCATACGCAACCCGCTTCAAGCAATCCGGCTGGCAACACGTCAGCGGGGCTTCTGGAACGTTTCGGGCGCTTTATGATATGAACGAGCGCGGCCAACAACTCCCTATGTGCAAGAACTGGCTTCGCGACATCCTCAGTAAAGCCTGTGCTATCGGTCATGTGAGTGGTTTAGGCAAACTGGGCATTCGCCGTGATCGTCAAGCAGTCTTTGTGGGTGGGTTATGTATTTTGATTGCGCTGGTCGAACAGCTAGACATTCAGCGCGTTGAAATTGCTGAGGGAGCACTTCGAGAGGGTCTGCTTATTGATATGCTGACCCACTCGATGCCGCAATAATTTATTTTTGCTGAAGTTGTTGTGCTGCGTACTTCGCAAAGTACGTCAAAATGCCATCGGCACCAGCACGCTTGAAACCTAACAATGATTCCATAATGACGGCTTCACTTAACCAGCCGTTGGCTATCGCCGCTTGCATCATCGCGTACTCGCCGCTTACTTGGTAGGCAAACGTAGGCACCTTAAAGGTATCTTTCACACGTCGCACAATATCGAGGTACGGCATGCCTGGTTTTACCATGACCATGTCGGCACCCTCGTCGATATCCAAAGCAACTTCATGTAGCGCTTCGTCAGAATTCGCTGGGTCCATCTGATAGGTTTTCTTGTCACCACCTTTCAAATTTCCAGCTGAGCCGACCGCATCACGAAACGGACCATAGAATGCCGACGCATATTTGGCGGAATACGCCATAATTTGTACGTTGATAAAACCGTGCTCTTCTAGCGCTTCCCGAATCGCACCAATTCGGCCATCCATCATATCGGATGGCGCAACAACATCTGCGCCTGCTCGCGCATGTGACAACGCCTGACGCACTAGGGCCTCGGTGGTAATATCGTTTTGAACATAGCCTTGTTCGTCGATAATCCCGTCTTGCCCATGTGTCGTAAACGGATCAAGCGCAACATCGGTAATTACACCCAGTTCAGGCACTTCCGCTTTAATGGCGCGCACCGCTCGCTGTGCAAGACCGTTATCATCCCATGCCGCCTCAGCAGTCAGTGATTTATCTTCGGCTGGCGTCACCGGAAACAAGGCCACTGCCGGAATACCAAGAGCGGCAATTTCTTTACACTCTGCAACTAACAAATCAATCGATAAACGCTCTACGCCCGGCATCGAAGCCACTTTCTCGCGCTGTTTTTCACCCGGTAATACAAATACTGGGTAAATAAAGTCAGCTGGGCTTAGTTGATTTTCAGCAACCATACGACGGCTAAAGTCATGACGACGTAAGCGACGCATACGACGGAACGGAAATTGACTGACATGCTGCATAAATTGTCCTTCGTTTATTCAGTTGAGGAAGACGCAGAGCGCTCTCGTTCCACAATGACACGAATTTGATCGCGCCCAGCAGCTTTCGCTCGGTAGAGTGCCTCGTCGGCCGCTGCTAATAATTGTGTCGGCTGATCATAGACTCCAACAGCCGCAACAGCAACACCAATACTGACGGTAATATGCATTGGCCCATGATCGGTATCAAAAGGATGCTCACGAACCACCTGTGCTAGCTTCACGGCTAAATCGCGCGCGCCAACTTCGTCCGTATCCGGCAGCAATAATGTGAACTCTTCACCACCATAACGATATAAAGTGTCGCTCGCACGACGCAGATTGCGCTTCAACAGATTCGCTAAATCAATCAAGATCTGATCGCCCAACAAGTGACCATAACTGTCATTCAGCGCTTTGAAATGATCAATATCGAGCATGATTAAAGTCAAACTGCTGCCATTGCGGCGACAGCGACGGAATTCACGTTTGAATTCTTGATTTAAAAAGCGACGATTGTACAGCCCTGTTAAACCATCTTCGTTGCTACGTTGCTCAAGCTCTTGGTTAGCCTTTTGTAAACGCACCATTACCCGCTCTAATTGTTCGGTGCGCTCTGAAACCATATCTTCAAGTTGATGATTCATTTGCTCTTTCAGTGCGAGCTGCTCTTTACGACCATCATTGAAGCGAATTGCTAGCGCCCAGGACAACAACAAAACTTCAAACGCCGATGCCCCCATAATCGCGTAGCGCTGTACAAATACCGATTCAAACAGACCCAAATAACCCAACGCGTTGACACAAATTGCGGCCAGCAAGGCGCTTAATGCCAATGTATAAATTCGCGCATAAATGAGTCCGCGACGCCATAGAACAATGCCACTACTTAGCAAAAATGAAGAGCAAACAACAGCTAAAATTAGTACAAATGGAATAAGCATGGCATATGGCACAAATAAGCTTAATACGAACGTGATGCCATATATCACCATGAATCGGCGCAGCCAACGATGGATAGTCATGCTATGAATTTTGGTTTGTAGCACGCCCATCGTCACTAGCGTCGCAAACATAATCATGATACTGCCGATCATAGTCACGGTGCGATCTTGCAACCATATCCAGTTGGGCCATAAATACTGGTAACCAACACCATCAAGACCTGCCATTAACAAGCCAATAGATAGTGTATAAGCGGAGTAATTTAAGAAGCTGATGTCGCGGGTGACGAGAAAATTAAATAGGTTATAGATAGCCATGCACAGCAGTAACCCAAAATATAGCCCGGTGGCCGCTACTTGGTACTGATTCGCTTCCATAAAATCTAGTGGTTCCCAAATTTCTAATGGGAATCGCAGCGAGCTTTCGGTGCGCACACGAATGTAAACATCATGTGCATCATGAGTCGGTACCGGTACGACAAAGTTTTTATTGTGAACCGGACGCTCGTTAAACGGCAGCTGATCGCCCATGTGAAGGTGTTTTAACACCTCACCCGATTTCACAAAATAAACATCGATGCTATCAAGCAGCGGATACCCAAGATAAAGCATTCTATCGGCAGTATGTTCGTCAACACTTACCCGAAACCAATAAGCTTCTGGTGTATAACCAAATGATACAGCTTCTTGCTCGGGTACGGTTTGCCAATCTTGCAGGGGAGAATCTATCAGTTGCTGTAGCGATGTTGTCTCGCTCTCTTGCTGATAGTAAATAAGTGGTTTCGCCGGCTCTGCCCGAGCCTCAGACAGCGCGCCGCCAAAACACAACACCACCAGTAGAATCATCCACTGCTGGAAAGTTTTGTATGTCATAGCTTCCCTATTTTGTAAAAAAACGAAGGCTGTTTTGCCAAGTTTGGGCAGCTATTTCTCTGACTTCCTGGTGTCTCAGCTGCGCCAAAAACTTACCTATTTCAGGTAAATAACAAGGCTCATTTTGCGCTGGTCGAGGACGAATAGTTCGCGGTACTAAAAACGGTGCGTCCGTTTCTAGTAGCAGACGATCTGCCGGAATATCTAGTACCGCTTGCTGTAATTCAAGCCCTCGACGCTCATCACACAGCCAACCTGTTATCCCTATATAACAACCAAGATCGAGGTAGCGTGCAAGCTCTTTTTTACCGCCAGTAAAACAATGCGCCAACATGCGCGGAATTTCAGACTGGTAACGTGTTAATAAATCACACTGTTGTTGGTGGGCATCACGTTCATGTAAGTACACGGGCAACTGCAATTCAGCGGCGAGAGCTAACTGCGCTTCAAATACTTCAAGTTGGGTTGCTTGCGGTGAGTAATTACGATTGAAGTCAAGCCCGCACTCACCTATCGCGACCACACTAGGGTGTTCTGCGAGCTGTTTAAGTTGGGCAATAAAATCGGGGGCAGCGTCAGCAGCGTCATGTGGGTGCACCCCCACAGTTGCTAGTAATTGCTCTGGATAGCGGTCGCATAGCGCAACCGCATCAGCACTTTCCTGCACGTTCGTGCCAATCACCAGTATCTTTTCAACACCAGCGGATGCGGCACGCTGAAGTACTGCATCCATATCACGGTAGAGCTTACCGTTGGTTAAATTGACGCCGCAATCAAACCAGCGCATTACTTGATGCGTTTAACACGTGTACGGCGTGGGCTATCTTCGCGCCCTAGGAAAAAGTAACTACCAAATAAACCGCGCTCAAGGTAATACGGTTCATCTTCTTTAATGATAAATCGCTCAGCACTAATTTGTTCCCACACTTGGCCATCCGTCGTTTCAATGGTCAACACGCCCACTTTGTTTCGCGAGTGGCTCGCAATGCGGATATCCATACGATCAGGTTTCGCTGCTTCAGCCTCTTCGTCCGGTAAATGTTCAAAACCAAAACGTTCGCGCTTACTTTGTGCTGTTTCGCTCTGTTGCGTACGGCCTTTAGTTCCAGCGCGCTCTCGCGCTCGCTCAGCCGCAGGCGTACCAGCTACTGGACTATTTTCATTTGCCACAACTGTGTTCGAGGAAGTGTTTCCTGCCGCTACATCGTCAAAGCAAACGAGGCGTTTTAGCGGATTTTTGATGGTTGTACATTGTGCTAACTGCTGCTCCAACGACTGCGCTTGGGCCGGGCTTGAAACCGCCCACATTACCGACATGGCAGCAACGGAAAGAAACACAAACTGCTTGGTCATAATTTAATCCTGATGTTGTTCAATTTTTGATTCGGTTGAATATAGACCCGCAATCACTAAGCCAAGTTCAAACAATAACCACATTGGTATTGCTAACAAGGTTTGTGAAATGACATCGGGTGGCGTGAGTAACATACCCACCACGAAAGCACCGACAATAATATATGGGCGCTTTTTACGCAATGAAGTGACGTTGGTTACCCCTGTCCAACACAGCAAAATGATGGCAACGGGTGTCTCGAAGGCAATGCCAAATGCCATGAATATGGTGAGTACAAAATCGAGATAACTGGCGATATCTGTGGCGACGGTCACACCGGTTGGGGCGGCTGAGGCAAAGAAATTCAGGGCTAACGGTAACACCACAAAGTAGGCAAAGGCCGCACCAGCATAAAACAACAATGTACTACTTGCGAGCAGCGGCACGACGAGGCGTTTTTCTTTACGATATAGTCCAGGTGCAATAAATGCCCATAGTTGCCACAATAAGTAGGGCACGGCAATCGCAATTGAGACCACGAACGCAAGCTTGAAAGGCGTGAAAAATGGCGTTGCGACATCGGTGGCGATCATGCTGGCGCCTTGCGGAAGGCTTGCCAACATTGGGGCGGCTAATAAGTGGTAGAGTTCTTCAGCAAAAATAGCTGCCACCACAAAAACCAAGCCAACAGCAATCACACTACGCAATAATCGGTTGCGCAGTTCCAGTAAATGATCGAGTAACGGGGATTGACTACTCATGTTTGTCGCTATCGTCTTTCTTGGTTATTGCTGCATCGTCGTGCTTCGGTGCATACGGGCGCTGCACTTGCTGCGCCGCAGCTCTTAACTCAGCTACGGAGCGTTGTAGTTCTGGTGGCAACTTATCCATATCCAGCTGTTCGGCTTGTTGCAAATGCTCATGCAATTCTTTAATACGCAGCTCATGTTTGAGCTCATTCTGCACATTACTTGAGAATTCTCGAACGCTCCGCACAGTGCGCTGCAAGGCACGCAACGCACCCGGCAACCGTTCTGGGCCCAACACGATCAAGCCCAAAATGGCAATCACGATGAGTTCCCAAAAGCCGATATCAAACATGTGTATTACTTATCTTTGTCTTGGTCAGCAGCTTGCTGCTTTTGATCTAACTGCTTTTTTTCTGAGTCGTCTGTCGGTTCATCGCTAACAGATTTCTTAAACCCTTTTACTGCAGAGCCCAAATCAGAACCAATATTGCGTAAACGCTTGGTGCCGAATAACAGTACGACAATCACTAAAATAATCAGTAATTGCCAAAGACTTACTCCACCCATGTCATGCCTCGCTTTCTATGATTTTGTTCGACGCCACAGCGCTGCGCCAGATAGCACAGCCGCTGCCGCAGTAGATGCGACCAACCACAGCGGTTGCTCAGTTACATATAAAATTGTAGTGCTTATAATTAAACCGCAGGTTACCGCAGCCCAGCCAATTTGACGACTTTGCCGCTGTTGCGCTTCGCGCATTTGTGCCAACAGTTGCTGTTGCGCAAGCGCCTGCGGTCGTTGGCTTTTCAGATAATCATAAAGCAAGGTTGGCATTTCTGGCAGTTTTTCTGCCCAAAACGGTGCGTTTTCTTGTACTGAGCGTACCACCGCACGCCAACCGAGTTGTTCCTTCATCCATTTTTCTAAAAATGGTTTTGCGGTCTGCCATAAATCCAACTGCGGATACAGCGTACGACCTAAACCTTCAACGTACAACAACGTTTTTTGCAGTAACACCAGCTGCGGCTGCACTTCCATTTCAAAACGTCGAGCCGTATTGAACAAATTGACCAGCACATGACCAAAAGAAATATCCGCTAGCGGCTTATTAAATATCGGTTCACACACCGTGCGAATGGCCGACTCAAATTCTTCAACGTTAATGTGAGCTGGTACCCAGCCTGAATCCACATGCAACTCCGCTACTTTGCGGTAATCACGATTAAAAAATGCGAGGAAATTCTCAGCTAAATAACGTTTATCTTCTCGATTGAGCGTGCCGACAATCCCGAAATCAATCCCTAAATAGCTCGGGTCATCCGGGTTTTCGCGCGACACGAAAATGTTGCCCGGATGCATATCCGCATGGAAGAAGCTGTCGCGGAAGACTTGTGTGAAAAACACCTCGACACCACGCTCGGCAAGAATCTTCATATTCACGCCCATGGCCATCAAGGTATCGACATCACTGACTGGAATCCCGTCAATACGCTCCATCACCATCACATTATGGCGACTATAATCGCTGTATACCGTTGGTATGTAGAGCAGTGGCGAGTTTTCGAAATTGCGCTTCAACTGAATGGCATTACCGGCTTCGCGAAGTAAATCCAACTCATCCAGAAGCGTTTTACGGTATTCTTTCACCACTTCTTTCGGCTTCAGCCGACGACCATCGGGCAAATGCCGAGCGAGTATGCCGGCTAGAGTTTCCATTAAACGCAAATCGGCATCAATGTCAGCGCGAATATCTGGACGAATCACTTTAATAACAACTTCAGCGCCCGCATCATCACCTTGCTTTAACCGCGCTGTATGCACCTGAGCAATCGAAGCTGATGCCAACGGCTGCACCGCAAAGTCATCAAAGGCATCACCAATGTGATTTAAGCCCAACGCTTTTTCGATAAGCTGTTGCGCTTGTTCGCCAGGGAACGCACGCACTTTGTCCTGTAACTTGGCTAATTCGTTAGCAATATCTGGAGGCAATAAATCGCGGCGTGTCGACAGCATCTGACCAAATTTAACCCACACCGGCCCAAGTGATTCAAGCGCCAGTCGCAACCGCTCCCCGGCTGGCTTTTGCTTGTGCTTATTGGGCATCCAAAACAGCCCGTAGCGACCAATTCGTAAGCTCCAAGGTAACCAGTGCGCCGGAATAATCTCATCTAACCCGTAGGTTAAAAAGGTCTTCGCAATTTTATAGGCACGGCTAATGCGCTGACTCACGATTAGTTCCCTTTGTCACTTAATGGAAAGTTGGCTTTAACATCACGCTCAATGCGATCAAGCTTGGCCCGCAATTGCTGCAGGTGTAATTTAAATTCTTCAAATTCGCTGGTGCTCACTAACACGCGTTTTTCTTCAATCAACACATCGCGCACCCAGGCTTGTTGATCGGCTAGCGCCTGCTGTAGCCATTGTTTTCCGCGTAAAAACGCTTGGCTGATAAAGTGCGCCGGCACATCGCCTAAACGCAGGGCTAATTGCTCCTGCCAATCAATATCGAGTTCAACGAACAACTTGCTGAATTGCTGAGCCAACATTGGGTCACCTTCAATGTCGAGGGCATCGGCTTTGATTAAACGAGTGATATTGGCAGTGTCACGCAATTCTGGCAGCACTGCCAAACGCGTCATGATATGACAATCGACCGTTTCAGTGTCTACCCAACTTAATACAACGCCATCGGCTAAAGCCGTCACAGTGAATGGTTTGCCCAACTCATGCAGGGTCACACGAACACGTTTGTCGGTGAGTTTGCGTAACCGCTCTGGCGATTGCGCATCTAAGCTGAGTAGGTGATTCGCAAAAACTTCCGCAGCACCTGTAGGAAAAACCGTCCACAACATCAGAATTTAAACCCGCGGTGCATCGCCACAATACCACCAGTTAAATTGTCATAGGTGACCTGATCGTAACCGGCTTTTTCCATCATCCCTTTCAGTGTTTCTTGATCAGGATGCATGCGAATCGATTCCGCGAGGTATTGATAACTGTCGGCATCACCGGCAACAAGTTGCCCCATTTTAGGCAACACGTTAAACGAATAAAAATCGTAAGCCTGATTCAGCAAAGGTTGCACCGGCTTCGAAAATTCAAGCACTAACAAACGCCCGCCTGGCTTCAACACCCGAAACATGGATTCCAGCGCTTTTTGCTTATCGGTCACGTTACGCAAGCCAAATGCGATGGTGATAATGTCAAAGCTATCATCAGCAAACGGCAACTCTTCTGCATTTGCCTGCACATAGCGTACATTGCCAACAACGCCACGATTGCGAAGTTTGTCGCGCCCAACTTCGAGCATCGCATCATTAATATCAGCTAAGACAACTTCACCAGTTGGCCCCACGCGGCGTGAAAATTGTGCAGTTAGGTCACCGGTACCACCGGCGATATCAAGCACTTTCATGCCAGTGCGAACACCACTGCAATCAATGGTGTAGCGCTTCCACAAGCGATGAATACCAAACGACATGAGATCATTCATCATATCGTATTTCTGCGCCACGGAATTAAACACATTGGCGACTAAATTTTGCTTCTCGGTTTTCGCGACTTGTTTATAACCAAAGTCGATAGTGTCTTGATTCGATTCTTTCATGTTTAAACCTTTTTCAGCATCTGCCGCTAGTGTACTACGAAATCAAGCCTGGGCGTAGTGATCACGACGTGGTAACCAGCGTTGGATCAATGCATCGGCTGTTTGTGGGTAGCGTTCCCAAATAGTGTGTGCAAGGTGCTGTACTTGATCAATTAAATGACTATGTTTAACCAAGTCAGCCACTTTCATTTCTGTTAAACCTGTTTGTTTTTGCCCTAGCAATTCACCTGGCCCACGAAGTTCTAAATCGCGCTGGGCAATGACAAAACCGTCGCTACTATCACGCAACACGGCCAACCGTTTCGTCGCCGTTTTTGACAGCGGTGCATGATAAAGCAACACGCAATGACTTGCGGCAGCACCACGACCAACGCGACCACGTAACTGGTGCAACTGAGCCAAGCCGAGCCGTTCAGGATTCTCTATGATCATTAAACTCGCATTGGGCACATCAACCCCCACTTCAATCACGGTTGTCGCCACCAGCAAATCGAGTGCATGCGCTTTAAATGCGGCCATCACAGCTTCTTTCTCTTGGCTTTTCAAACGACCATGAACCAACCCAATACGCAAATTCGGTAACACTTCTTGTAATTGCGTTGCGGTATCTTCCGCCGCTTGGCACTGCAATGCCTCTGACTCTTCTATCAACGTACATACCCAATACGCTTGTCGGCCCTGTTCGGTGCACACTTGATGCACGCGCTCAATCACTTGGTCGCGACGCGTATCAGGAATTGCGACAGTTGTAACTGGGGTGCGCCCCGGTGGCAACTCGTCGATAATCGATGTTGCCAAGTCGGCATAGGCCGTCATCGCTAGCGTTCTTGGAATGGGTGTTGCTGTCATGATCAGTTGGTGCGGCTGATAGCCCTGAACAACGCCCTTTTGGCGCAATTCTAAACGTTGGTGCACGCCAAAACGGTGCTGTTCATCAATAATCACCAGCGCTAAGTTGTGATAATTCACATCGGC
>NCJS01000182.1 GCA_002279005.1 Idiomarina sp. 34-48-12
GGCATCAGATCAACTTCTTCAATTGAAAGCGGTTCGCCAGGAGCCCAAGCAACGGCAGCACGAGTCTTGATCATTTCCATAGTTACATCCCTTATGGTTTTAAGTTGAATGCTTAGTGTAACCGCTACGAATAAAAATTGGAAAAAGCTCAAAAAAAAGGCCGCTCCGAAGAGCGGCCAACACTTACATGCAGAATAAAGCTATTACAGGGCGTTACCGTCGCTGTCGAGCATAGTAACTTCACCTAGGTTAAGCGAGCGAACGTCGTCAGCAATTTGCTTCGCATCACCAACAATAACCCAAGTTAACGCGTCAGTATCGATGAGTGTACGCGCATTACTTTGTACGTCTTCGACCGTAATTGCGTTCACACGTTCACCGTAGTTTTCTAACCACGCCATGTCTTTACCTTTATCTAACGTATCAACGATAGCGCCTAACAAAGCACCTTTCGTTTCATACGCACCAGGAAGCTTCGCGGTCTTGTTCATTTGAACTTTCTCGAGCTCCTCCGCAGTAGCTGGTTTGCTGGTTTGATACTGGTTTAATTCTTTCAAAATTTCTTGAATTGATTCTTTGGTTTTGTCGGTTTGTACCGGTGCCAAAGTGAAGAATAAACCAGCTTCGTCGTACGCTGACCAAATAGTACGCGAACCGTACGACCAACCTTTGTCTTCACGAAGGTTCATGTTGACGCGACTGGTGAAGCTACCACCTAAAATGGTGTTGGCAACGTCCAGAACTTCAGCATTTGGCGCATCGTCAGCAGGGGCTAAATGACCCGCAAAGATGGTTGATTGAGGAGTACCAGGTTGATCAATGATGTAAACACGTGGCTTGGTTTGCATTGCTACATCAGTGAATTGCTTGGTTGGCTTCGGCGTAGCTGGCGCTTTCCATTCTCCCAGCGCTTCTTCAAGCAATGGTTTGATTTCAGCTTCAGTGGTTGCACCAACAATAACTAAACGTGCGTTATCAGGACGTAACCAAGTATCGCGGTAGCTAATTAAGTCATCGCGAGTGAGTGAAGTAATTGACTGTTCAGTACCAGAACCAGTTAATGGTACACCGTAAGCGTGGTTATCACCGAAAATCAGACCTGGAAGAATACGCAATGCTTGGCTGTTCGGGCTTGCTTTTTCGCGTTTGATATTTTCTAACCAGTTCGCGCGTTTACGCTCAATTTCATCATCACTGAATGACGCATTTTCTAAAATGTCGGCGAAGATATCTAAGCTCGGTGCTAAGTTGGTAACTAAGCTATCCATAGACATGCGCGAAGTATCAATGCTTGCACCTGCTGAAAGGTTAGTACCCAGCGTTTCAAGCTCTTTTGCGATATCTTGCGAACTACGGGTTTCGGTACCTTCACGAAGCATGCTCATGGCAAAGCTAGCCGTACCCACTTTCTTGCCAAAGTCAGATGCATAACCACTGTCAAAAGTCAGAGACATTTGAACCGTTGGCACGTCATGGCGTTCAGCTAGAGCAACTTCAAGACCATTTGATAAGGTGAAAGTAGTTAACTCAGGTAATTCAAGTTCTGGTAATTCACCAACTTCTGGCAACTTAGAACGGTCAGCTTGTGCTTCAGCCGTTGTAAACTTCGGCTGTGGTAAAACATTTAATACAAACGCACCGTCAGATAACCAACGTTTCGCTGCAGCTTGCAGATTTGCAGGCGTAGCGTTACGTAGCGTTTCAAACTCTTGATTAAAGAAGCCTGGGTTGCCGTGATAAACTTCGCCGGCCGCTAACAAGTCAGATTTACCACCGAAACCACCGATACGCTCAGCGCCACGAACGAAGTTAGCAACATCTGAGAATTTCACGCGTGCCAACTCTTCCGCAGTAGGGCCTTCAGCGATAATTTTCGCTAATTCTTCATCGATAATTGCTTCAATGCGCTCAAGCTCAACGCCTGGCTTCGCATCGGCGATCACAAAGAATTGACCCGCTAACGTGCGCTCATATTGAAAGCCAGAAACCATGCTCGCAATTTGCTCCTCGTGAACAAGGCGCTGATACAAACGTGAGTTCTTGCCACTGGCTAAAATGCTGGTCAACAAATTCAAATAAGTTGAATCTGCGGTACCCATTTCAGCGGTATTCCAAAGTTTGTACACGCGAGCTGCAGGCACGTTGTCTTCCATGGTCGCACGCTTTGTACCAGTACGCTTCGCAACCCAGCTTTCAAGCTTCTGCAATGGTTTACCTGGGGCAATGTGACCAAAGAATTTCTGCATTTTTTCTTTCGCAGTCGCGACATCGATATCGCCTGCTAATACAACAACTGCGTTTGCTGCGCCGTAGTAGTCGTTAAACCACTGATGCACGTCATCGAGTGATGCAGCATTCAAATCTTCCATCGAGCCAATCACTGACCACGAGTATGGGTGACCTTCAGGGAATGTTTGCTCAGCCAAGAAGCCAAATGCACG
>NCJS01000183.1 GCA_002279005.1 Idiomarina sp. 34-48-12
GCCATGGCAAGCCGTTAAAGTGCATATTGTTGATGCATTAGACAAAGCCCAAACTATTTGGCCGCAACTATTAACCGAATTGCCGATGAATGAAGAACACAAGAAAGCCTTAAGACAGCATTGGTCGAAATTACATGACGACTTTAGGTTCTAGAAAGACATGGTGTCAGCCCGAAAAGATTCAATTCGATGAGCAAAAGCGCTAAATGGTCAACGAGCCACTGCCAGCCTACCGTTACTGCATACCCTTCAAAAACGCCACCACGCTACGCCCCAGCGAACTGTGGTCGTAACCACCTTCTAACGTTGCGATAATGCGCCCATCGCAGTGGCGTTCAGCAAGCTCCTTCAGCTCGCGAGCTATCCAGTGATAGTCGGTTTCAGTGAGCTTAAACTGCGCCATATCATCTTCTAAATGCCCGTCGAAGCCCGCGGACACCATAATTAATTGCGGCTCAAAGGCATCAATCGCAGGGAACCAACGTTCGCGCACAGCGGCCTGCCAAGTTGGGCCATCACAGCCGGCTGGTAACGGGATGTTAATGACTTCATGGCTAATGGTTTCGGTACCGGAGTTTGGGTACAACGGGTGTTGAAACGAGCTGCAAAATAGCACGCGCTCGTCGTTCAAAAAAATATCTTCAGTGCCGTTGCCGTGGTGTACATCAAAATCTACAATAGCGATGCGCTCAATGCCATAGGTATGCATGGCATAGGCGGTCGCCACCGCAATGTTGTTGAAAATACAGAAGCCCATTGCGGCATCCCAAGTGGCATGATGCCCTGGCGGACGCACGGCACAAAAAGCTCGGCGGTTTTCGGCGGTAAATACTTCATCCACAGCACAAATGCCACTGCCGGCAGCGTACAAGGCTGCGCGCAGGGTGCCAGCGGTCATCATGGTATCGGGGTCAAGCCAGATATGTTGGTCAGGTTCGGTTGGTGCGCGTTCAAACACGTCATCAATGTAGTTCGCGGCGTGCACGCGAAGTAAGTCTTCACGTGTGGCTGACTTGGCGTCTTTCTGAGTCAGCGCAAACTCCATGCCCGAGCGAATAATCTGATCGTTAATCGCCGCAATGCGCGCCGGCTCTTCAGGGTGAACCTCTGACACGCGGTGCAAACTACAATACTGATGACTAAACACGGTTATCGACATACATCACTCACTGTCTTTGGGTTGTTCAACCACGGTGGGCTCGTGCAAATCAAGCTGCAAGTAAACCTCGCCGGGTTCTTCAGAAGGCTTACGCACAAAACCAGCGCGCTCAAACACCGCCAGCATTTTGCCATTCTCAGCACGCACATATGCCAGCATGCGCTCAAGGCCACGTTCACGGGCAATTCGTTTCATTTCATCAAGTAGGCGGGTTGCCATGCCCTTACCGTGCTGAGTTTCTCGCGTCACGAAGGCAACTTCACAGCTTTTTTCGTCGTGTAGCAGATAATAGCGACCAACGGCTTGAATCTGTGCCATCGAGCCTTTTTGTCGCACAATGCACAGCGCTAAATCACGGGATTGATCCACACTCACTAAGGTACAGGATTTCTCCCGGCTCATACTGGTTGGCACGGTGTTGTAGCGCATTTGCAGGGTTTCTTTGGTGTGCGAGTAGAAGAATTCTTGCAGGCGTCGCTCGTCGCTGGGGTTCAGCGGGCGCAAATCGAAAAACTCGCCGTTGATCACAATTTCTTTAAAGCCCACCGGGCCAAGTTCTGGCACTTCCACCGAATGCAAAATTTGATAGTGCGGCACGTAGTAATGCTTGCGAACTTCTTCTAACAACTGCTGGCGGAATTTTGGGTGTGCCACACGAATGAGTTCAAGTGCGCGCTCGCGAATGCTTTTGCCTCGTAACGATGCCACGCCAAATTCCGTCACCACGTAATACACATGTGCTCGCGAGGTCGCCACGCCGCTGCCTTCGCTTATAAACGGGACAATCCGTGACACGGTGCCGTTTTTCGCGGTTGAGGGCAGGGCAATCACCGGCTTACCGCCGGGGCTCATACTGGCGCCACGGCTGAAATCCACATGGCCGCCAATACCACTGTAAAAGTGATGGCCGATAGAATCTGACACCACTTGGCCGGTTAAATCCACCTCTATGGCGCTGTTAATTGAGACCATTTTTTCGTTGCGCGCAATGTTGGCGGGCGAGTTCACATACTCTGACGGGTAAAAGCCAATGTGCGGGTTGTTATTCACAAAGTCGTACAGTTTTTTGCTACCAATACAGAAGCTGGTGACGGCTTTGTGCTGGTGATAGGTTTTCTTGCGGTTGTTAATCACACCGCTGAGCATCAGTTCCATAATGCCGTCGGTGATGAGCTCACTGTGTACGCCAAGGTCTTTGTGATTACTTAAGTAACGCAACACGGCATC
>NCJS01000060.1 GCA_002279005.1 Idiomarina sp. 34-48-12
GGTCGACATTTTCGAGCAAAGTATCCAAAACTACGGTGACAAAGTTGCCTATGTAAATATGGATACCGAACTAACTTTCAACGAACTTGACGTACTTTCACGTCATTTCGCTGCATATTTGCAACAGCAGGGCCTTAAGAAAGGTGATGCATTGGCCATTATGATGCCAAACTTGTTGCAGTATCCCATTGCGCTATTTGGTGCCTTACGTGCCGGCCTCGTAGTCGTTAACGTGAATCCGCTATATACCCCTCGTGAATTAAAGCATCAGCTGTCAGATGCCAACGCGAAGGCGATTGTCATTCTCGATAACTTTGCTAATACCCTTGAAAAAGTTGAAGCTGACGTTCCGGTTGAGAAAGTGATCTTAACCGCTATTGGCGACATGCTCCCGGCACCCAAACGCTGGCTTGTGAATGCGGTCGTGAAGTACGTGAAGAAGATGGTACCGAGCTATACGCTCAAGAATACTGTGAACTTCCGCACTGCGTTGAGCCAAGGGGAGAAAGCGACGTATGCGCGTCCACAAATGTCTGGTGACGATCTCGCGTTCTTGCAGTACACCGGTGGTACCACGGGTTTAGCCAAAGGCGCGATGCTGTCACACCGCAATATGGTGGCCAACTTAGAGATGGTTTCAGCCATTGTTGCCCCATTAGTGAACGACGGCGAAGAGACCATTGTTACCGCACTGCCGCTGTATCATATCTTTGCCCTAACGGCGAACTGCTTAACCTTCATGAAGCACGGTGGTCGTAATATTTTGATCACCAATCCGCGAGACATGAAAGGCTTCGTAAAAGAACTGCAGAAGTATCCATTCTCAATGATTTCTGGTGTGAATACGTTGTTTAACGGCTTACTTCATGCCGAAGGCTTTAAAGATTTAGATTTCTCGCACCTCAAAATTGCCCTGGGTGGCGGTATGGCGGTGCAGCGCTCAGTTGCTGAGCATTGGGAACGCGTCACCAAATCACGCTTACTAGAAGGTTACGGATTAACGGAATGCTCGCCGGTTGTGACGGTGAACCCAACTGACATCGAACACTACAACGGCACCATTGGTATTCCGTTGCCATCAACTGATGTGCGCATTGTTGACACTGAAACAGGTAAAGAAGTGGCGCAAGGCGAACCTGGTGAAATTCAGGTACGTGGCCCACAAGTCATGGTTGGTTATTTAAACCGTCCAGAAGAAACCGAGAAAGTCATGAAGGACGGCGACTGGTTCGCGACCGGTGACATTGGTGTGATGGACGAAAGTGGCTTCTTTAAAATTGTTGATCGTAAGAAAGACATGATTTTGGTGTCTGGTTTTAACGTGTATCCAAACGAAATTGAAGACGTGATTGCTGATCATCCTAAAGTTCTTGAGGTTGCGGCGATTGGCGTCCCTCACGAAGCGTCGGGTGAGCAGGTTAAAATATTCGTGGTACGCAAAGACAACAGCTTAAGCGAAAAAGAGCTGATTACTTATGCACGTGAGAATATGACTGGCTACAAAGTACCGAAGTTGGTTGAATTCCGTGACGAGTTGCCGAAAAGTAACGTCGGTAAAATATTACGTCGCGAACTTCGCGACGAAGAAGAGGCAAAGTCGAACTAACACATGCTGCCATTTCAGCTTATTACCACCAATGCTGACTTGCTCGCGTTTTGCGAGCAAGCTCGGCAAGCGCCTTACCTCGCTCTTGATACTGAATTTGTTCGCACGCGTACTTACTATGCCCGGTTGGGGTTACTGCAGGTACGCGCGGCCGATCAGTTAGTGTTGATTGATCCTACCTCAGGCGTTGATCTGGAGCCGTTTTGGCAATTGCTAAAAGATCCCAACGTGCATGTGGTGATACATGCAGGCGGCGAAGATTACGAAATCTTGGCGCAAAATATGGGGCAAATTCCGACCCATATCTTTGATACCCAGATTGGCGCAGCCTTTGCCGGTCATGGTGAAGCGATGGGCTATTCGGCGATGGTGAAGCATTACGACGATGTTGAACTGGATAAATCACAATCGCGAACCGATTGGTTACAGCGACCATTGTCGGCCGAGCAACTCGATTATGCCGCTGCTGATGTGTTCTATTTGCATGATATTTATCCGCGCTTACGCGCTGAGCTCAGTGAGGAAAAGCTTGCATTAGTGGAAGCCGAAAGTGCAGAGCAGGTGATTCGTCGGGCGCAGCAAGTGCCGTCGCAGTGGCTGTATTTGTTTTTTGGTAATGCCTGGCAATGTAATCAACAGCAATTGGCCGTGTTACGTGAGTTAATGGCGTGGCGTTTAGAGCGTGCGAAGAAATCAGATATTCCGCTCGGCTTCGTGGCGAAAGACCACACGTTACTTGAGCTGGCGCGTCGGATGCCGGAAAACCTTGGGCACTTGCGTGGTATTGCTGATTTATCGCCAGTAACAATACGTTATGCAGGTGATTCATTACTCGCCGCCGTTCGAAAAGGACAGGCTGCAGATAGCCTGCCAGCACCACTTGAACGTCTGACGGATATGCGTGGTTATAAGCCAGTATTCAATGCCATTAAGCAAGCGGTAACGGCCTTAGCCAAAGAGCTCGGCGTCGAGCCGGGCTTGATTGCATCGCGTCGCCAAATCAATGACGTGATTCATTGGGAATGGCAAATACCGGCCGTTGCCAAGTCAGACCTGTCACTCCCTGACTTGTACCGAAGCTGGCGAGGGGCTAAGCTGAAAGCATCTTTGGAAGCGATATTACAGCGAGATCGTTAATCATGTTGTGTGCGATTTATCGCAGCCCACGTCGGGCTGATACCTATCTTTACATGCCGCACCCTGCGGACTTTACAAAAATCCCTGAACCTTTGCAGAAAAGCTTTGGTCAACCTATACACGTGATGACTATTGCGCTCAAAGCAGAGCGTAAATTGGCACGATTGAGCGTTGAGGAGTTAACCAAGCACCTCAACGAAGCGGGATTTTATTTGCAGATGCCACCGAAAGAAGAAAATTTATTGGCGACGCATAAGCAACAACAACAGGAGTCTGCGTCATGATTCAAGTAGTCCGTAATCTAACTTTAGCCGTCGTTTTTATGGCAGTGCCTTGGCTGGCGGTGGCAGAAGAAAAAGCCGAGAAAGGCGAAGAGGGCTTTGCCGCCTATGTTGAGCAGATCAAACAAGAAGCGCTTGCCGATGGGTACAAAGCTGAGACGTTAGAGACGGCATTTGCGGGTGTTGAGTTTTACCAACGCTCAGTGAAAGCAGATCGCAACCAACCGGAATTCAAATTAACACTGGATACCTATTTACCGCGCGCCGTGCCTGAGTGGAAGGCAAAAAAAGCGGTAGAAATGTACGAGCAGCATCGTGAACTTCTCGAGAAAATTGGCGCCGAGTATGGCGTTCAACCACGCTTTATTGTGGCGCTGTGGGGCATTGAGACAAACTTTGGCTCATTTACTGGTGGTATGGATGTTATCTCAGCTTTAACCACCATGGCCTATGAAGGTCGTCGTGAAGCGTTCTTCAAAAAAGAGCTCTGGCATGCGCTTACCATTGTTGAAGAAGGCCACATTCCAATTGAGCAAATGAAAGGCTCTTGGGCTGGCGCGATGGGTCAGGCACAGTTTATGCCGAGTTCATTTATGTCATATGCCGTCGATTATGATGGCGACGGTCGTAAAGATATTTGGGGGTCGCAAGGTGATGTGTTTGCCTCGGCTGCAAATTACCTGAAATCGGTTGGCTGGCGTGACGATGTGACCTGGGGCCGTCAGGTACAACTGCCTGAAGAATTTGATTCTGAATTAGCGTCACTGAATGTGAAAAAGCCATTGTCTGAATGGCAAGAACTCGGTGTACGCCGCTACGATGGTGGTGATTTACCACAGCGCGACGACATTGAAGCATCGGTTGTGATACCCGATGATAAACAAGGTCGTGTATTTCTAGCGTACAACAACTATGACGCCTTAATGCGTTGGAACCGCTCTCATTATTTTGTGGCTGCGGTAGGGTATTTGTCTGATCGTATTCGTTTCCCGAGGTAAGCACACATGGGGTTACAACCGCCAAGCAAAATTGTCTGTGTGGGCCGCAACTATGTGGATCATGCCGCTGAATTAAATAACCCAGTGCCGACTCGGCCGTTGTTATTTATGAAGCCGCCGTCGTCCATTACACGCTTGCCAGACGTGCGTATTCCAACCGACCAAGGCGAATGTCAGCACGAAATTGAATTGGCGGTTTATATCGGCATTCCGCTGCGCAGAGCGACGCCAGAGCAAGCCATGAAAGCCATTGCGGGTTACGGTGTCGCGCTCGATTTGACGCTGCGTCAGGTGCAAAGCGAATTAAAAGCACAAGGCCAACCGTGGGAGCGGGCGAAGGCATTCGATGGCTCTTGTGTGCTCGGCCCGATGGTTGGGCGTGTTGAGTTTAACCCAGATGCTGATTTTGACATTGCGCTGTCAGTGAATGGCGAACTTCGCCAACACGGCAAATCAAGCGAGATGATTTTTGCTATTGCCGATTTGCTCGCGGATATTTCACAGCAATTCACGCTGGTGCCAGGCGATGTGGTGTTAACCGGCACACCAGCCGGCGTTGCCGCATTAAGTTTGGGCGATGAACTCGAACTGACCCTGAAGAATGACACACAGCAGTGGCAGTGGGCTGGTGTTGTGCGAGCAGCCGAGTAAGCCGTGAGCGGTCATTTCTGGGAAGACAAAGCATTACACGAATTGACCCACGAGGAGTGGGAGAGTCTTTGTGATGGCTGCGGCAAGTGTTGCTTGCACAAGCTCATAGACGAAGCCGACGACGAAGAAGTCATTCATTACACCGACGTCAGTTGCCGATTACTCAACACGAAAACGGCGCAATGCAGTGATTACGCCAACCGCAAGCAACATGTGCCGGACTGTGTCGTCATTACCCCTGAAAACGTTTATGATTTGGATTACATGCCGACCAGTTGTGCATATCGTCGTTTAGCTGAAGGGCGTGGGTTAGCGTCATGGCATCCGCTTTATCATGCCGGTTCACGGGCGCCAATGATTGCCGCGGGCATGAGCGCAGCGGGCTTAATCGACAATGAAGACTCAGTAGAAGAAGACCTTGAGCTTCGTATTGTGACGTGGCCGCTACGCGATACCAATTAAACCGTTTTGAATTTCACCAAGCGCGCTAGCAGAACAGCAATACCGATAACGGTATAAGTTGCAAAAATAACCTGCATCCAGCCCGGCATACTCAAGCCTGCGAACTGCCAATCAATTTCTCCACATTGCCCCGGAGCAGCAAAGAAATTCGGAAACCATTCATGCAGCGGCATCCAGCTCGGAAAGTTTGGGAAGGTGTCGCAAACAATAAACCATGAGTTTTCTGAATTTTGAATTTCGAGGTGCTCGCGCGCAATTAGCCAGCCCCAAATAGAAGCAACCAACCACCCCGCAAAGCCCAACACTCGCGTGATCAGTAATTGCGGTGCGAATAGCGGAATTAATGCGGCTAAGCCAATCGCGAGCACGGCGGTGCGTTGATAAATACATTTCACACAAGGCTCTAAGCCAAGCTGGTACTGGAAAAACAAAGCCGCCGCTAACAATGCAAAGCATGACGCTGAAAGAACTGCCCAGGCCTTGCGCTGTGCTGGAAGTTTGGCTAAAAAAGTTACCATAAAAACACCACCTTATAATTATTTGCCAAGAACGATACCTGAGCCTAAATTGATTGTCGATAAGATTGGGTTAAGAAGCTTTACAAAACTTGTCCGACCATTGAAAAGACTGGTAGAATCAGGCAACAGATTATAACAAATAGTAACCCTACATTAGGTAACGTTATTCAAAATACAGGCCACTTCATGATTATTAAGGCACAAAGTCCAGCAGGTTTTGCCGAAGAATATATCGTAAAATCAATCTGGAACGGGCATTTTGCACCCGGCACTATCTTACCAGCAGAGCGTGAGTTGTCCGAGCTGATTGGTGTTACCCGTACGACCTTGCGCGAAGTGTTGCAGCGTCTTGCCCGAGATGGTTGGTTAACTATTCAGCACGGCAAGCCAACGCGCGTCAACAATTTCTGGGAAACCTCAGGTCTGAATATCCTCGAAACGTTAGCGCGTCTTGATGAAGATGGCATGCCAGAATTGGTCGATCAGTTATTGTCTGCTCGCACCAATATTAGTGCTATCTATATTCGTCAAGCGGTTCGCAATGCACCAGAGAAGGTTGTCGAGTTATTGAAAGAAGCCGAGTCACTCGAAGACTCAGCTGAAGCCTTTAGCCAGTACGATTACCGTTTGAATCACGATTTAGCGCTGGCATCGGGCAATCCAATCTACGTATTGGTATTGAACGGTTTCAAAGGATTATATTCGCGCATCGGTAACTTCTATTTCTCTAACGCGGATGCTCGTAAATTGGCACGTAAATACTACGCAGACCTCAGTGAAATGGCCGCCGATTCGCGTCGTGATGATGCGGTATTACTGGTTCGTGAGTATGGTTACCAGTCTGGCCGTATTTGGCACGGTATGCGTGGCGATATTCCAGATAACTTAGTTGAGTAAAGAAGTTGTCGAGTAACGAGTGTTACTCGACAAGCTTTCACTCTGATTTATTCAACGCCTTGTTGAGCGCGCCATTTCCACTCGTTTTCTAACGTGGCTTTTGGCAATAACATTTGAAAATCCAAATCAGCCAAGGTATCACCGGCTTTAAAACGCTCTGGGAAGTCTGGATTCGCTAACGCCTTTTTACCTAGCGCTAGCAATGCATTTGGGAATTGCGCGGCATAGTCCGCGTAATTGGTCTCATCAATACCACCATTGATAATCAAACCAACGTTCGTTTCAGCCGCTACCACTTCAGCAAGTGTTCTTTCACTATTATCAGCAAACGGCTTGCGGTCAACTGACGTGTCGGTGGTATGAATAAAATCAACGCCGGCATCAGCTAACACACGTACTAATTTCACTGCAGCAGCTTCGCCTTCAGGCCATTGATAGTCATTGTCAGTAACCGTGATTTGACCAATGCGAATACCAACCACAAAGTTGTCACTGACGGCGCCACGAACAGCGCGAACGACGCGTTCAACAAACGCGATACGTTTATCAAGCGAGCCACCAAATTCATCGTCACGTTGATTAAAGTGCGTGCTCAAAAATTCATTCAATAAGTAACCATTCGCTGCATGCAACTCAACGCCATCAAAGCCTATCTCTTCGGCTCTTTTCGCTGACGCGACAAACCCATTTAAAGCATGCTCAAGATCGCTGAGAGAAGCTTCTTTGGGGTTCAACCAACCTGGCACATCGCCGTATAAACTTAACGGCTCACCTTTCGGCTGCACGGCACTTGGTGCGATTGGTTGTTCAACGAAATTGCTGTGCTGCATTTGCGCACCGGCATGCATGAGCTGCATGATTGCCTTGCTACCAGCGGCATGAATACGTTCGACAATGCTTCGCCACGCATCAGCCTGTGCGGCATTAATGATACCAGGTTGGTTTACGTAGCCTTGTGAGGCGCGATCATCGGTGTAAACACCTTCTGTGATGATCAATCCGAAGCCACCTTTGGCAAAACGCTCGTAGTAATCGCCCATTAATTCAGTTGGAACGCCGTGCTCATCAGCACTGGTACGCGTCATTGGTGCGACGGTAAAACGATTGGATACATCAATAAACATAAGCCCTCACTTTTATAAAAGTATATCTATTCAGTGGGGGTGATTACGTTATTTTCAAGTGATTTGATCAGCAGGGAGGCAATAAAAAACGGCCAAACCGCAGGCGATTTGGCCGTTTTAGAAGATTCAGACTTACGCGAAGTTTTTCGCGACGAAGTCCCAGTTTACCAAGTTCCAAAACGCGTTTAAGTAGTTTGGACGCGCGTTACGGTAATCGATGTAGTAAGCGTGTTCCCAAACGTCAACGGTCATGATTGGCGTTACAGAAGAATCAGTTAACGGGGTTTCAGCGTTGCTGGTGTTCACGATTGCAACTGAACCGTCTGCTTTTTTCACCAACCAAGTCCAGCCAGAACCGAAGTTGCCAGCGGCTTGTGCACTGAATTCTTCTTTGAACTTGTCGAAAGAACCGAATGCTGCGTTAATTGCGTCAGCAACCGCACCAGTTGGCGCGCCGCCACCATTTGGGCTTAAGCAATGCCAATAGAACGTGTGGTTCCAAACTTGAGCTGCGTTGTTAAATACGCCGCCTTTAGAAGTTTTGATAATATCTTCGAGTGACTTGCCTTCCATATCGGTGCCTTTTACCGCATCGTTCAGCTTAGTCACGTAAGTTTGGTGATGTTTACCATAGTGATATTCAATGGTTTCTGCTGAAATATGTGGCTCAAGTGCATTTTTCTCGTAAGGCAATGCTGGTAATTCAAATGCCATGTCGACTCTCCGTTGTTGTTGAGAAATGAATGTGTTGTACGTTTATTTGTTTGTTTCGAATTCCGGCTATTTTACCATTGAATTCAAAACTTGCCGTCACTATATAGTTAAATTGTGGCACAAAAGTTTATTTCAAGGGTTAACTTTACCCTAAAGTATAACTTCTTTATGACGGTTTCGCGTACTGAATGTGTTTTATGAACATGGTATAATGCGCGCCGTTAGAAACGCTCATTACCTGAGGTAGTCATGGAAACTGTTGAAAAAATTAAGCAACAGATCGCAGAAAATCCGATTCTGTTGTACATGAAAGGTTCACCGAAGTTGCCAAGCTGTGGCTTCTCATCGCAAGCTTCACAAGCTCTCATGAGCTGTGGCCAAGCCTTTGCGTATGTGGATATACTGCAAAACCCAGATATCCGTGCAGAATTGCCAAAATTTGCTGATTGGCCAACGTTCCCGCAATTGTGGGTTGAAGGCGAATTAGTTGGTGGTTGTGACATCATTTTGGAAATGTTCCAAAAAGGCGAATTACAAGAATTAATTAACGAAGTTGCTGAGCGTCATCCGGCGCCAGAAGCTGAATAAACTTAAACAACTAACTGGAGATTAACCATGGGTGTATTAGTAGGTCGTAAGGCTCCTAACTTCACTGCAGCTGCCGTACTTGGTACTGGCGAAATTGTTGAAAACTTTAACTTGCACGAGCAAATTAAAGGCAAGAAAGCTGTTGTTTTCTTCTATCCATTAGACTTCACGTTCGTTTGTCCTTCTGAGTTGATCGCATTTGATCACCGTTTAGAAGAGTTCAAGAAGCGCGGTGTTGAAGTTATCGGTGTTTCTATCGATTCACAATTCACGCACAACGCATGGCGTAACACTGCTGAAGCAGACGGCGGTATCGGCCAAGTGAAATATCCATTGGTTGCTGACGTGAAGCACTCAATCTGCCGTGCTTATGACGTTGAGCATCCAGAAGCTGGTGTTGCTTTCCGTGCATCATTCTTGATTGATGAAGACGGTTTAGTTCGTCACCAAATCGTGAACGACTTGCCATTAGGCCGTAACATCGACGAGATGATTCGTTTGGTTGACGCGTTGAACTTCCACCAGAAGCATGGCGATGTATGTCCGGCTGGCTGGAAAGAAGGTGATGAAGGTATGAAGGCTGACGCTAAAGGTGTTGCTGATTACCTTTCTAAGAACGCTAGCAAGCTGTAAAGAGCAAAAGCGATATTCGCTATTAGATATTTGATATTAGCGGAAAGCGAAAGACTAAAGAAAATAAAGGTCGCCTTCGGGCGTAATGCCAGTCAGTTAAGAGCTGACTGGCAGTTTTTTTCTCGCATATTTCTGAGGTTTTGAGCGAACTTCTCGTGGGTAGATCCGCTCGGTTCGCCTGA
>NCJS01000061.1 GCA_002279005.1 Idiomarina sp. 34-48-12
CGCAAGACAGTTAAACGAGCGCCCGAGAAAAACGCTAAACTATGAGTGTCCAGTTGAGAGATTTAAACAATGTGTTGCACTGAACGATTGAACTCACAGTACCGATTGGCCATTTCGTAGGGTTTGAACACCTTCAACAATTAAATTATCACCTAGCTGAAGCGCGCCAGAAACAAGGATTCGCCCTTCTAGTCGCTGTTGAATATTCACGTTGACTCGCTGAGCTTTACCTTCCTTCTCGACCCAAACGTAGGCACCATCGGCACTCCACATCAGTGCCGCTTCTGGAACAACAGCGTAACTATCGCCTTGAAATGATAATGCCACGCGGAAACTCATACCTGGGCGATAGAGATCCGCACTATTATCAACTGCAGCACGCACGCGAATAGTACGGTTGGTGATATCGATTCTCGAATCAACTTCAACAATCTCAGCTGGAACTTCGGTATTTCGACTTGTCCATGGCTTCACAATTAATTCTGCGCCTTGTTGAAGCAATTCAATGGCGGCCTCGGGTGCATTGAAGTCGATGTAGAGCTGATCACGTTGATCAATCGTGGTAATCAATGTTTGAGTGGTGATGCGATCGCCAGCTTCAACATCGGTGATACCGACAACGCCATCAAATGGAGCGCGCACTTGGCGGTCTTCATAAGCAACCTCGGCCTCGCGCACCGCAACCTTCAGCAAATCTCGTGCTGTTATCGCGACATCCAATTCACTTTGCGAAATTGCACCTTGCTGACGGCTTGTGGTGAGGCGTTTAACTGTACGTTCTGCATCTTCAAGCTGGATACGCGCACGCTGCAAGTCAACCTGCTGTTGCCGATCATCCAGACGAACAAGTACCTCACCACGTTTCACTTGATCACCTGGGTTGAAGTTTACTTCAAGAACTAAATCACTCACTGCGGGGTATAACGCGACGGAACGTTGCGCTTCAGCATAGCCGACCGACTCAACGTAATGCTGCACGCGTTCAAACCCAACCGGCTGCATCACGACTAATGCTGCACGATCACCGCCACCCCACTGTTGCGCATGAGCCTCGGGAGCTGTCCCCGCACATGTGACAAGTGTTCCGATGATGATAAACCGATTCAACCACTGCATGAATTTTTCCCTAGCCGGATTATAGTATGTGAGTAAGTAAGTAAATTTTCTCAAATTTGATCACAAAAGGTCGTCCATCTTCGATGAACGACCTTCTATTTACGCTCGAATTCTTGTTACGTTAGAAAGAGTATAGCGGTTTAACTTTTCTTCTTGATGATTTCAGTCAGGCCAGCAACAGCACTACCAATATCAGCAAGTTGTGCGGGTAAGATGAGGGTGTTGGTTTCTTTAGCTAAGTTACCGAATTCTTTCACATATTGTTCTGCAACGCGCAAGCTAACGGCATCTTGACCACCTGGCTGTTGAATGGCAATAGCGATTTTTCCAAGGCCCTCAGCGGTTGCTTCGGCAATCAACTCAATTTCCCGCGCGCGACCTTCGGCTTCGTTGATTTGCTTTTGTTTCTCTGCTTCCGAAAGATTGATCACTTCTTGTTTATGACCTTCAGATACATTGATCATTGCTTGTCGCTCGCCTTCCGATTTTGCAATGGCTGCTCGACGTTCGCGCTCTGCTCGCATTTGCTGCTCTAACGCATCTTTAATGCTCATTGGTAGTTCAATATCTGAAATTTCATAGCGCAGTACCTTGATACCCCAAGGCGATGCAGCCTCATCAAGTGCCTGGACAACAATTTCGTTAATGCGCGCACGCTCTTCAAAGGTCTTATCTAAATCCGTTTGGCCAATCACCGAGCGCATGGTTGTTTGCGCTAACTGTGACGCTGCATAGCGATAGTTATTAATGCCATAACTCGCTTTATGTGCATCAACCACTTGAATATACAGCACACCATTGATGCCTACTTGAATGTTATCTCGCGTGACACATGCCTGACGTTCAACATCAATCACTTCTTCTTTTAGAGTGTGTTGATAGGCAACTTTGTCAATAAACGGAATTAGAATGTGGAAGCCGGAATCAAGCGTGCGGCTATATTTACCTAACCGTTCAATGACAAAATTAGAGCGCTGCGGCACAATTCGCGCCGACTTTAAAATGACAATGACGACAGCAATGGCAAAGCCAATGGCTAAAATCGTTTCAATCGTAATACCGTTCATGGTTGGTTATTTCCTTGTGCTATGTTTTTTTATTTGTCATTCGTTCTTTTTGTACGGTCAGCTGAATGCCTTCATTAGCAACAACCCATGCCGTATCGCCAATTTGCAGATCATCTTCAGAAAATGCATCCCACTGAACACCATTCAATACGACGCGTCCGCGTCCCGCACCATGATTAAATGCTTTGACAACGGTGACCCGAGCACCAATGTCGCGCTGAAAATTTGGTCGAGTCTCATCTTCATCAGCGGTGTAGCCCGTGAACCACCGTTTAATACGGCCTCGTGCAAGCATTAATGTGGCCAGACTAATAATTCCAAAAATAGCAAACTGAATTGACAAATCATCAATCAGCCCCCAGTGCACCAACAGCCCTGTAACAATGGCGCCAATGCCCAAAAATACAGCAACAACACTGGTCAACAATAATTCTGAAATAATCAGAATCACGCCAACTAAGATCCAAATTAAAGCGATAGACATGTAGCCACCTTGTTAAAATTGTTCCGTAAAAACTATAGCATGCGTTGAAAAGCACCACTTATTTTAATTGTTTCAATTGGTTTCAGTGGTGAACTCGAACTGATAATAACCACGTTTATTGGTTGTCGCATTAATCCAAGGTACAACGCCCCGCCACCGCATCTGTGGGTCGCTGCACGCCCCCAACCACACTTTGACCTGCCAACTAGTGTCTGTGTGTTGTTCAACCACTAGCGGAATAACCCCCATATACATTGAGACGCCCTCAAGCTTTCCTTGTTGTAAAACAATACCTTTTGGTGCGATAAACGTTATTAAAATTGGCTCTTCCACACGCAGTTGATCCGGATCAAATTTATGGAAGATTTTTTTATTTGTTCTATGCTGTTCAAGTAGCGGTTGTTGTTCACAACTACTTAACAAGAAAACGCTCAAAAGCGCGAAAATAAAGACCTTAACTTTCATGCGGGTATTTTTTACCTCAAAAATGGAATTGAATGAAGTGTATAAAATTTCGCCAATCGCCTGTAAACCGCTTATTTTTCCTGTTTTCAGCCTGTTTTTCTTGGTTCAAAACTCGTAAAATAACTGCGTTTGTCAAACTACCGATAAGGGAACGGACAGGCAATCTATTATTTGTCACGTTACTCTGTCTTAAACTTTCAGAGCATCAACGCGGAAAACAAAAATGAGCCAAACGAATCCACATCAAATTGAATATAACCTAAAGGTCGTACGGCAGTTTGCCATAATGACCGTTATTTGGGGAATCATTGGCATGACAGTCGGCGTATTTATTGCTGCGCAGCTGATCTGGCCAGAATTAAACTTTGACACGCCATGGCTAACCTATTCACGGTTACGTCCATTGCATACCAATGCCGTTATTTTCGCATTCGGTACGTCTGCTTTGATGGGAACGTCGTTCTACATTGTTCAGAAGACATGTAAAACTGCGTTATTCTCAGATAAGTTAGCTAGCTTTGTATTTTGGGGCTGGCAAGCGGTTATTTTGTCAGCTGTTATTACGCTCCCAATGGGATTAAGCAGCACTAAAGAATACGCTGAGTTAGAGTGGCCAATTGACATTCTAATAGCACTAGTGTGGGTCGCCTACATTATTGTTTTCTTCGGTACGTTAGTGAAGCGTAAAACGTCGCATATTTATGTAGCAAACTGGTTCTATGGTGGCTTTATTGTCACTATCGCCGTTTTGCACATCGTTAATAGCATGGCTGTACCGGTATCATTCACGAAATCTTATAGCCTGTATGCTGGGGCAACAGATGCTATGGTGCAGTGGTGGTACGGACACAATGCGGTAGGTTTCCTGCTAACAGCTGGTTTCCTAGGTATGATGTATTATTTCGTTCCGAAACAAGCTGAGCGCCCTGTTTATTCTTATCGTTTATCAGTTGTCCACTTTTGGGCACTTATCTCATTGTACATTTGGGCCGGCCCTCACCACTTGCACTACACCGCACTACCAGACTGGACACAGTCGTTAGGTATGGTGATGTCAGTGATTCTGTTCGTTCCTTCATGGGGCGGTATGATCAACGGCATCATGACCTTATCTGGTGCATGGCATAAGCTAAAAACCGACCCTATTTTGCGTTTCTTGATCGTGTCATTGTCGTTCTACGGCATGTCAACGTTCGAAGGCCCAATGATGGCTATTAAGTCAGTAAATTCATTGTCACACTACACCGACTGGACCATTGGTCACGTGCACTCAGGTGCATTAGGTTGGGTTGCAATGATCACTATCGGTTCGTTGTATTACTTAATTCCACGTTTGTGGAACCAGACGCAAATGCACAATGTACGTTGGATTAATATCCACTTCTGGTTACATACCATAGGTGTTGTTCTGTACATCGTGGCATTGTGGATTTCGGGCGTGATGCAAGGTTTGATGTGGCGTGCGGTTAACGCAACTGACGGTACCCTAACTTATAGCTTTGTTGAAAGCGTCGTCGCGTCTTATCCGTTCTGGTTCATTCGCTTTGTAGGCGGTCTATTCATCGTTACAGGTATGGTGTTAATGGCGATCAATATGTATCGTACAATTCGCGCTGGTAAACCAACCGTTGAATGTGTTGATGCCGCATCCGAGCATAAACCTGCTCCAGCAGCACCTCAGTCAGCTTAAGGAGACGATGAAATGAGCAAAAAAGTTACTCACGCATTCGTTGAAAAACGCGTTGGTTGGTTGGCGGTATTCATGACCATCGCCATCTCCATAGGTGGTTTGGTTGAGATCACGCCATTACTATTCCAAAAGCAAACAAATGAACCTGTGATTGGTTTAAAACCATACACTGCTTTGCAAATGGAAGGACGTGATATCTACATTCGCGAAGGATGTAGCAATTGTCACAGCCAAATGATTCGCCCATTTCGCTCAGAAACTGAACGTTATGGCCACTACTCTCTTGCCGGTGAACACGTTTGGGAACATCCGTTCTTATGGGGTTCAAAACGTACCGGTCCCGACTTGGCGCGGGTTGGTGGTCGTTACAGCGATGAATGGCACTACGTTCATTTGATGAATCCACGTGATGTGGTTCCAGAGTCAAACATGCCAGGATTTCCATGGCTTGCTGAAAATACACTTGACGGTGAGTTAACAGCTAAGAAATTGGAAGTATTCCGTTCATTTGGAGTGCCTTACACCGACGAAGATATTGCTGGTGCTAAGGCCGCAGTTGCAGGCAAAACAGAAATGGAAGCTTTGATTGCATATCTGCAAGTGCTTGGAACTGGTTTGACGCAGGCTGAGTAAGATGGATTACATCACTTGGCGTAGTTTTTACACCGTATTAGTTTTCGTACTGTTTATCGGTGTGGTTTGGTGGGCCTACAGCAAAGGGCAAAAAAAGAGCTTTGATGAAGCCGCCAACTCCATTTTTGACGAAGATAAAAAATCGTCGGTAACCAACGACAGTACTAAACAGGAGTCGAAGAATAATGAGTAGCTTCTGGAGTGCATGGATTATTGTTCTAACTTTAGCCTTCTTGGTGGGTATTATCTGGCTATTACGCTGGAATATGGGTAACTACACCGGTATTAAAGAAGGTGAATTAATGGACCACGAGTTCGACGGTATCGTGGAAATTAACAACCCAATGCCGAAATGGTGGACCATTTTATTTTGGATTACGATTGTGTGGGGCTTCCTCTACTTGGCTTTATATCCTGGTTTAGGTAACTTTGCTGGCCTACTCGGCTGGAGCAGTTCGAACCAAGATATTCGTTCATTGGAAGAGTCAAAACAGGCAACGGAAGCGGCTCGCGAAGCTGGTTTAATTGTCGAATATGATCGTCAAGTTGACCAAGCGGAAGAAAAGTTTGGCCCAGTATTCGCGGCTTTGTCAGAGCGTCCAATTGAAGAATTAGCGCAAGACCCTGAAGCTGTTAAGATTGGTCAACGTTTATTCATTCAAAACTGTGCGCAGTGCCATGGTTCAAACGCAATGGGCGGTAAAGGCTTCCCTAACCTGACCGATGATGATTGGTTATACGGTGGTAGCCCAGAAGCAATCAAGCATTCATTAATTGCTGGCCGTAATGGCGTTATGCCTGCGCAAACGCAGCTTAACGATCAACAAATTACAGAGCTTGCAACTTATGTGATGAGCTTAAGTGGTCGTAAGGTTGACCCAGAGTTAGCAAAAGCAGGCCAAGCAAACTTTGCCGTTTGCTCAGCTTGCCATGGCGCTGACGCTAAAGGTAATCAAGCTCTTGGCGCACCAAACTTAACCGATAACATTTGGTTATACGGTGGTTCGCAAGACGCTATCGAAGAAACTTTACGCAACGGTCGTAACGGTGTCATGCCAGCATGGAAAGATATTCTCGGAGAGGATAAAATCCATGTTATTAGTTCGTACGTTTACGGACTATCGCAGGACTAATCGAAAAGCCCCGCTCCTGCGGGGTTTTTTATTTTAATGAATAAGTTGAGGTTTGTGTCGTATGCAAAAGCCTTGGTATAAGCAGTTTTGGCCGTGGTTCTTAATGCTCATCCCATTTTCTGTTGTCATCGCGATGACCATTACATTAACCATAGCCAGTGGTTATGGTGACAACCCGATGGTGGTTGATGATTATTATAAAAAAGGACGTGGTATTAACGCTCAGGTCGAAAAGGTTCAAGCCGCACAAGCACTGAACATTGAGTTTACGTTTAAGCAAACTGATGATGCCTTTAGCCTCGCCTACACTAGTGGCAAACCATCACAATTTAGTGCATTGAAAGTTAACTTTTATCACACCACCCTTGCAGAGAAAGATTTCACCGTAACACTTACCGCAGATGCACAAGGTGTCTACCGCGGTCGTCTTCCTGCTAACGAAGAGGGTAAATGGACCATCACCATTACGCCATTCGATGGTAGCTGGCGGGTAACGCAGCAAGTTCACCTTCCTGCCTATCGAGAGCTCGCTATCAAGCCGTTAACTTACGGCGTTTAAGTTAATGACGAGCGCGACGTTACCTAACGTACCTGATGGTTTGTGTTTCCATTGTCTTCAGCCGCTACCTGACGATGGTGGTTACGGTGTCATACTGAATAACACGAACTACTCAGTGTGCTGTTACGGCTGCCAAGCTGTCGCTGAAACCATTGCGCAGCAAAACCTACTGCACTTTTATCAATATCGCGATACCAGCAATCCACTACAAGTACCACTTGTACCGGAAGAGCTACAGCAGCTAACCGCCTATGACGATGAACAGCTGCAACAGCAATTTACACGTTCAGAGGACGGGCTACGCAGCATTAATCTATCTATTGAAGGCATGACTTGTTCAGCCTGCGCCTGGCTTATTGAGCAGCATCTCAGTCGATTGCCAGGTGTGCAGCAAGTTCAGGTGAACGCAACCACTGAGCGCGTGGCGATACGTTGGCAACCTGATTCGGTAAAACTCAGTGAAATATTACAAGCCATTGCCGAGCTTGGTTATCGTGCGCTCCCGTTTCAGGCCGCCAATCAAGAACAAGAATTTAAACAGCGCCGTCGCTATTTTGTCACGCGTTTAGGTGTTGCAGGTTTAGCAACCATGCAAGTCATGATGCTTGCCGTCGGCCTATATTTTGGCGTCGTTAGCGACCTCGATGCTGAATTACGGCAGTTTATGTGGTGGATTAGCCTGTTTATGGCAACCCCGGTGCTCTTGTATAGCGCTCAACCCTTCTACATTAGCGCAATTCGAAGTATTCAAGCCGGACGTCCAAATATGGATGTTCCTGTTACCTTTGCCTTATTATCAGCGTATGGTGCGAGTGCCTACGCAACGTTTATTAATGAAGGCGAGGTATATTTTGAATCGGTTGCCATGTTCACGTTCTTTTTATTGGTGGGACGCTATTTCGAGTTACTTGCCCGCCAAAAAGCCGTCAGCGCAGCAGCAAACCTAGTCAAATTACTGCCCGCTGTAGCTCAACGACAAACCGCTAGCGGTGACTATGAATCAGTGGCAGTGAATCGTTTACAGCTTAGCGATGTGATTCAAGTGCTCCCCGGTGCAACCATTCCTGCCGATGGTGAACTATTAAGTCAAAGCGCTAGCGTGAATGAAAGTATTCTCACCGGCGAAAGCCGTTTAGTGAATAAACACCAGCACGATACGGTTTTAGCCGGCAGCTTGAATCAACAGCAAGCGATTCTCATCAAAGTGTCGGCTATCCAACAAGAAACCGTGCTAGCAAGCATTATTGAGCTGCAAGACTTAGCCTTATCACGGAAACCAAAGCTTGCGCGAGTAGCCGAACGAATGGCAAGTAAATTTGTTGTGCGCATTCTGATGTTGGCTGCCGCAACATTCTTAATTTGGACGGTTATCGACCCAGCTGAAGCATTCTGGGTAACCTTGTCAGTACTTGTTGCAACCTGCCCATGCGCCCTTGCCTTGGCGGCCCCAACCGCAGTGACAGGAGCAATTCATAAGCTGAACAAATCCGGAATTCTGCTACGTAATGCGGACGTCTTACAGGTGCTTCCGGAGGTTAAAACCGTGTTTGTCGATAAGACCGGCACACTAACAACCGGTGAGTTTGCCCTTCAACAACTGCACACCTATTCACAACACATTGATGAACTCACGGTGAAAGCCGTAGTACAAGCACTAGAAAGCCATTCTGAACACCCACTTGCAGCGCCATTGCGCCAGTTAACTCGCGAAAGAGCAGACGTTACCAATGTCGTCAATAGAGCCGGCTTTGGGCTTGAGGGGAATTGGCTAAGTGCTGGTCGTAATATGAACATTCGAATTGGAAGTCTACGGTTTATTCAACAGTGGCACCCGACTTTCGACCCAGTATTAGCTAGCGCGCAAATCTTTCTCGCCACACCGGAAGCTGTACTTGCTGAATTGCATGTAGGCGACAAACTACGCGACGATACCAAAGCGACCGTTGCCGCGATGCAAGCGGCGGGTATTGAGTTTATTATGCTCACCGGTGACAGACTAGGACTTGCGCAACCGGTGGCTTCTGAGCTAGGTATCAGCCAAATTTTTGCAAATTTATTACCTGCCGATAAGCTCGATAAACTGTCGGCTGCACAGGCCGAAGGACCAGTTGCAATGATTGGTGATGGCTTAAATGATGGCCCAGTATTAGCCCAAGCAGATGTCTCGATTACATTCGGACATGCCGCCGACTTGGCAAGAACAGCGGCCGACGTTGTACTGCTTCGGAATCAATTTAGTGCGCTTAGCCAGTTTAGAGAGATCACCTACAAGGCACGCAATATTCTACGGCAAAATATCCTATGGGCATTAATCTATAACATTGGTATTCTGCCGGTTGCTATGGCAGGTTTCGTCACCCCTTATATTGCAGCCATTGGCATGTCGCTTAGTTCCCTAATCGTGTTACTCAACTCACTGAGGTTATACCGATAATGGATAGCTTATATGTTTTGATTCCAGTCGCGCTTCTCTTTGTAGTTATTGCAGTAGCGGTATTTTTCTTCGCCGTTAGAAGTGACCAATTTGAAGATCTTGAGCGTCAAGGAATGAATATTTTGCTTGATGATCAAGCCCCAACTAAACCGCAATCCAAGAAAGATAACGAAAGCGGCGACGATACCGAAGAGCGCGCCGATGAACGTTGATTGGTTTGCCGCATTCTTAATGGGCTTAGCTGGGGCTGGTCACTGCATCATGATGTGTGGTGGTATCGCCAGTGCCTTCGCGGGTCAGGTGAGTAAATCACAACTTTTTATCTATAATCTCGGTCGCATTACTTCATATACTATTGCCGGTATAGCTATCGGTGCGGCGGTTGGAAGTATTGCCACATTAGCTGATCAAGGGCTTATTGGCCTGCGCATTATCGCCGCCTTCGTATTAATTGCGTTTGGCTTGTATCTTGGCCAGTGGTGGTTTGGCTTGCGCTATCTTGAGCGGTTAGGGCAACCTCTATGGCGCCGCCTACAACCACTCGCAGTACGATTTCGCCAACGTCATTCGAGTTACACCAGCCTGTTTGGAGCCGGTATGTTATGGGGATGGCTACCGTGCGGGTTGGTGTATAGCGCCTTAAGTTGGGCTGCAATTAGCGGTTCAGCCGCGCAAGGCGGCATCTATATGGCCGCTTTTGGCCTTGGCACCCTCCCCGCTATGTTTGCATTTGGCTGGCTTAGTCATAGCCTGCAGCAACTTCTTAAATCAAAAGGCTTCCGTCAACTGATGGGGGCGCTAATGATCGTCTACGGTCTGTGGACGTTAATTATTGCCTTACGTCAATTGCAACTACTTTAATCACTTGGCTGTTTATCAAAAGATTAGCTAGACTCAACGTCATGAACGTTCATAACAGTTGAGGTGCTTTATGACTTGCGTTAAAAAAATCCTAGCGGTTTTAGATGCCGATCGGCAGCAACAAAAAGCTTTAAATCGAGCAATTCACCTTGCCAGAATTAGTGGTGCACATGTCACCTTCATGATATCCATTTATGATTTTTCGTATGAAATGACAACCATGTTGGCAGCTGATGAGCGCAATACCATGCGTGACAGCCTGATCAATGATCGTAACGTATGGATCAATGATCTCCTTGAGGATTACAATACGCGGGATATCAATTTCGACGTGCAAGTGCTTTGGCACAACCGTCCCTTTGAAGCCATTATCGAAACCGCCATGGAAGGTGATTACGACATTATTGTTAAAGCAACGCATGAACGAGAAGGTTTAGCAGCCCTGCTATTTACGCCAACCGATTGGCATTTACTGCGTAAGGCACCGTGTAAAGTCTTATTGGTAAAAGAGCATGATTGGCCAGAACATGGGAAGATACTTGCGGCAATCCATACCACGGGTGAACATGACCACCACCGTTCGCTGAATCGTCAAGTCACTGAAGCGGCTATTAATTTTGCCAGTTGCTTGCAAAGCGAAGTGCATTTAGTGAACGCATTCCCTGGGGCTCCTATAACAATAGCAGCCGAAATCCCTGAGTTTGATACCACGAATTACCGCGAAACCATTGAAGAAAATCATAAGGTTGCTTTGGCTGAACATGCAATGCCCTATCATATTCCACCAACGCAACAGCATGTGCTTGAAGGGCTGCCTGAACAAGTTATTCCGGAGCTTGCTGACGAACTCGATGCCGAATTAGTTGTACTAGGAACAATTGGGCGTACTGGATTTTCAGCTGCGCTGTTGGGCAATACTGCCGAACATGTCATTGAATCGATTAATTGCGATTTATTGGCCGTAAAACCTGAAGGATTTGTGTCACCAATTAAGTTATAATCGCGCCCGTTTTTCTCGAATCAACGATAAAGTAGTTAAGGTGTTCATGAGCGCAGCAACAACTTCGGCAGAAGCCAAAAAGCAACAATACAACTTTAACAAGTTACAAAAACGCATCCGTCGCACCGTTGGCGAAGCCATTCAAGACTTCAATATGATTGAAGATGGCGACAAAATAATGGTGTGTCTATCTGGTGGAAAAGATAGTTATACGTTGCTGGATATCTTGCGATTTTTACAGCGTATTGCACCGGTGAAATTCGAGATTGTTGCGGTCAATTTAGATCAAAAACAACCGGGCTTTCCTGAGCACATCTTACCAGAGTACTTAGCCGCTGAAGGGGTTGATTTCCGTATTATCGAAGAAGACACTTACAGCATCGTGAAAGAGAAAATTCCAGAGGGCAAAACCACCTGCTCTCTTTGTTCGCGTTTACGTCGTGGTATTTTGTATCGTGTCGCTGAAGAACTAGGAGCAACCAAAATCGCTCTCGGCCATCATCGTGATGACATGCTCGAAACACTCATGTTGAACATGTTTTATGGTGGCAAAATGAAATCCATGCCGCCAAAGTTAGTCAGCGACAATGGCAAA
>NCJS01000184.1 GCA_002279005.1 Idiomarina sp. 34-48-12
CTTTCCATGCTAAAGCGTGTTCGCGACCACCGCCGCCAATTACCAGTACGTTCATTTACTCTCTCGTTACGATTTAGGTTTTACAAATTTAAGGGTGAAGCGATCACTTTCACCAATAGCTGTGTATTTTTCTCTGTCTTCGTCGCCTAAACGCAGCGTTGGCGGCAACGTCCAAACGCCGCGCGGATGATCGGCGGTGTCATTTGGGTTTGCGTTGACTTCGCTACGCTCTGCCAGTTCAAAGCCGACCGACTCTGCAATTGCAATCGCAAAACTTTCCTTCATATAGCCAGAACTCGCCATGTCTTCATCCGGACGCATTTCTGGTAAGCGATGATCAACCACGCCAAGCACGCCGCCTGGTTTTAACGCAGAATAGAATTGCATGAATGCATCTTGTACCGCTTCTTCGCCACCACCCATGTACCAGTTATGCAAGTTACGGAAGGTGAGCACCATATCAGCGCTTTCAGGCGGTGCGATGACACTATCGCTCAATGGCGCGAACTCAGTGACAACCACAGCGCTGAAGGCTGCGTCATTGGTAACCCGCTCCATGAAAGCTTGACGCGAGCGTTGATAATACTCACTGCTGCTATTTGCTGGGAAGTGCGCAGCATAAAGCAAACCATCGTCTTTCAAATAGGGCGCTAAAATTTCTGTATACCAGCCACCGCCGGGTGAGATTTCAACCACGGTTGAGGTCGGCTGAATTCCGAAAAATTCAAGCGTTTCTGCTGGATGGCGAAATTCATCGCGAGCACGATTAGATGCCGAACGAGTTTCAGAATCAATCGCTTGCTGTAATAAATTAGGTGCAGTTGCCGTCGTCCCAGATGGCTCTGAACAGGCGTTAAGACCAAGCACGGTTAACGGGATGAATAACAGATTTAACAGACGATTACGTACAGTCATTATCTTGCTCCTAAGCTTTAAGATAGCTTCATCCTAAACCGTGCTTGCCATTTCAGCAAATCAATCCGTTAGTGCCGGAAGTGACGCATGCCAGTAAACACCATGGCAATGCCATGTTCATTTGCCGCGGCAATAATTTCTTCATCGCGAATTGAACCACCCGGCTGGATGATTGCGGTAATACCGGCAGCGGCTGCCGCATCGATGCCATCGCGGAATGGGAAGAAGGCATCGGATGCCATCACCGAGCCAGGTACTTCCAAATTCTCATCAGCAGCTTTGATACCAGCAATTTTGGCACTGTAGACGCGGCTCATTTGACCGGCACCAACGCCAATCGTCATGCCGTCGCGTGCGTAAACAATAGCATTCGATTTAACGAATTTCGCAACTTTCCAGCAGAACAATAAGTCTTGCAATTGCGCTTCGGTCGGCTGCTTCTCGGTGACTACTTTTAAGTCGCTTAATGTAATTTCGCCTTGGTCGTTATCTTGAACCAACAAACCACCGTTAACGCGCTTGTAATCAAGACTCGGTGTGCGCTTAGTTGGCCATTGTCCGCATTCCAACAAGCGCACGTTCGCTTTACTTGCAACGATATCACGGGCGGCTTGACTCACGACTGGGGCAATGATGACTTCAACAAACTGACGGTCAACAATGGCTTTAGCGGTTTCGCCATCAAGCTCGCGGTTAAAGGCGATGATACCGCCAAATGCTGACGTCGGATCGGTTTTGAACGCGCGATCATATGCCGCCAATGGCGTTTCACCAATAGCGACGCCACACGGATTCGCATGCTTCACGATGACACACGCTGGTTGCTCAAACGATTTAACGCACTCGAGCGCCGCATCAGTGTCAGCAATGTTATTAAACGAAAGTTCTTTACCCTGCAGCTGCACAGCAGTGGCAACTGATGCTTCACGCGGCTTAGATTCGACATAGAAGGCAGCTTGTTGATGGCTATTTTCGCCATAGCGTAAATCTTGCTTCTTCTCGAATTGTGCGTTGAAAGTTCTTGGGAACTTGCTTTCTTGCTGCGGTAGGCGCGCACCAAAGTAATTCGCAATCATGCCGTCATATTGTGCAGTGTGTTCGAAAGCTTTGATAGCCAAATCAAAACGTGTATCAAATGTCAGGCTATTGTCGTTTGCATCCATTTCAGCAATAACGCGATCATAATCAGCTGCATTAACAACAATAGTCACGTCACGATGGTTTTTAGCTGCTGCACGAACCATGGTAGGGCCACCAATATCGATGTTCTCAACAGCATCTTCATGTGAACAGTTGTCATCAGCAACCGTTTCTGCAAACGGGTAGAGGTTCACTGCAACTAAATCAATTGGCGCGATATCTTGCTCGGCCATTACTTGCTGATCGATATCACGACGGGCCAAGATACCGCCATGAATT
>NCJS01000185.1 GCA_002279005.1 Idiomarina sp. 34-48-12
TATTGAAATTCCTGGCTTCTATAACGGTTTGACTGAGAACGTCGAAAAGCTTATTGCCGAAGCGAAAGAGCAGGGCGTCGAAGGTATCGTTATCGATTTGCGAGGTAATGGCGGTGGCTCATTAGCCGAAGCGATTACGCTGACAGGTCTATTCATTGATAAAGGCCCAGTGGTGCAAATTCTTGATGGTCGTAAACGCCGCGATATCAAGGGCGATCGCGATGGTAAGACATACTATGACGGCCCACTGATGGTTATGGTTGATCGCTATAGTGCTTCGGCCTCGGAAATATTTGCTGCGGCACTGCAAGATTATCAGCGCGCGGTTATTATTGGTGAGAATACTTACGGGAAGGGCACGGTACAGCATCACCGTGCATTACAAATGTATCCTTTTGATAATTATGAAGAGCCATTGGGTAGCGTCCAATTCACCATTGCGAAGTTTTACCGCATTAATGGTGGCAGCACACAAATGCGCGGAGTTGTGCCCGATTTAACCCTGCCGTCAATGATTGACGCCGAAGAATTTGGTGAGAGTAGCCAAGAAAATGCGTTACCTTGGGATCAACTCCCAGCGGCGCAGTATCAGCCGCTTAATATCCTGCCAACGACCAAGTTCGAGCAATGGCAAAGCAAGCTGAATACTCAAGTGGAAGGTAACCCTGAATTCGAATTTATTTTTCAGGATATTAAAGAGTACGAAGCTGAAAAAGACAAAACTTGGGTTAGCCTTGTGTTAGACGAGCGTAAAGCGGAACAAGCACGAGAAGAAGCAAAGAAACTTAAACGGGCTAATGCGCGACTACAACGCTTAGGTATGGATCCAGTTGAAAAAGTAGAAGATATTCCTAGTGATCTTGAAATTGATGACCCATATCTCAAAGAGACAGTAAGTTTAAGCTTTGCTTTAATTGATGCACATAAATTGGCAATGAATTAAATTATTGCTCATAGTTAGTGATTAAAAGCCGCTTTACGCGGCTTTTTTATAAAAATAACAACGATAATAAAATACGGACAACAACAGTCATGCACGAGTCTCCCTCTATCGCGAATCGCTGGTCGAGTCGCTTACTCTTTATTTTGGCCTCGACAGCGGCCGCTGTCGGTCTCGGAAATATTTGGAAGTTCCCTTATATTACGGGCGAGAACGGCGGCGGGGCATTTGTATTGGTTTACCTGCTTTGTATTGCCGGTATTGGCTTGCCAATTATGATTGCCGAAATAGTGATTGGTCGGCGGGGACGCCATAGCCCTGGCTATGCCGCTCGAAAACTAGCGCTGGAATCAGGCGGAAGTAAGGCATGGCAAATCACCGGTTGGCTGGGAATGCTGACCGGCTTTTTAGTTTTGAGTTTTTACGCCGTTATTGCTGGTTGGGCTCTTGCCTATGTATTTAAGGCGGCTAGTGGCGTCTTTAGTGGTGCCAGTGTTCAAGAAATCGGTGATATTTTTGGAGGTTTAGTCAGTTCTTCTGCTGAGCTTACGGTATGGCATGCAGCGATTATTGTCGGTGTTGTTCTCGTGGTTGGTAATGGTATCAAGGACGGTCTTGAACGCGCCGTATCGTGGATGCTGCCAGCCATGGTTATTCTGTTAATTGGTTTAGCTGCCTACGCGGCATATATTGGTGATTTTGGTGCAGCCATTGAGTTCATGTTTGCACCAGATTTCTCTGAATTAACAATTAATGGCGTGATGTTAGCTTTGGGGCATGCTTTCTTCTCTCTTGGTCTTGCCTCAGGCGTTGTCATTATGTACGGCGCCTATCTATCAAAGTCGACGTCAATTATTCAGACATCGGTCTGGGTCGCCTTAGCAGATACCTTTGTTGCACTGTTAGCCGGCTTAGCAATTTTCCCTATCGTATTTGGCAGTCAATTAACGCCAGAAGCCGGGCCTGGACTTATTTTCCAGACGTTACCAGTCGCATTTAGTCAAATGCCGGGCGGTACCGCATTAGGTACGGTATTTTTCATTATGTTGGTTATAGCAGCATTTACATCTGCCATTGCAATGATTGAATCAGCAGTTGCCTTTCTGGAAGAACGCTTTAAGTTGGGCCGCTGGACCGCAACAATGGGGGCGGGTTTTACCTTATGGCTTCTTGGCCAAATTACCATCTATAGCTTCAGTGGCGCTGACTGGACACAACTGAGTTGGCATGTGGGTGAGAAAGAGCTGAAGAGCTGGTTTGACGTGATTGATTATACCACTTCAAATATCCTACTTCCTTTAGGTGGTTTATTGCTCGCAATTTGCGGGGTGGGTGATGAAGACAACATTTAGCCAAGATGAGCTCGATACGCAGCCACTCGCATTTAAAGTTTGGCACTTCATCGTGCGCTATTTGGCGCCGATAGCAATTATTCTGATTTTTCTGCAACTGATCGGTATCATTCAGTTTTAATTTTTGGGTTTAGAGAATATTTATGCAAAATACAACAAAGGTGGGGCTGCGTACTCCAACCATACTACAAGCAGCATTGCCGCTTTTAGCCTTGATCGTCATGTTGGCGCTCTCGGTATACTTCTATGGTGAAGATTCTTCTTACGGCCCAAATCAGATAGCGCTTTGGGTAGCTGCAGGTGTAGCTCTTGCAGTTGGCTTCTACAACAAAGTGAGCTGGGAACAAATCGAAGATGGCATCAAAGAGGGTATTTCAGTCGCACTCGGCGCTTTACTGATTATTCTAGCAGTAGGCTCGTTGATAGGTACGTGGTTATTAGCTGGTACCGTTCCTAGCATGATCTATTTTGGTTTGGAGCTGCTCAACCCGAGTTGGTTCTATGCCGCAACAGCTTTAATCTGCGCCATCATTTCACTTGCCATCGGTAGTTCATGGACAACAGCTGCCACCATCGGTGTGGCATTAATGGGCGTTGCTGCGGGTATGGATTTGTCGCCGGCAATCACAGCCGGTGCTGTGGTCTCGGGTGCTTATTTTGGCGATAAAATGTCACCACTGAGTGATACCACGAACCTTGCACCAGCCGTAGCGGGTACAGAGTTGTTTGCGCATATTCGTTATATGGCATACACCGCAGGCCCAGCATTCATCATTACCCTAATTATCTTTGTATTATTAGGCTTTAACGCTGATAGCTCGGTTAGTTTGCTTGAACTTGAAAGAATGCAATTGGAACTGAGTAACACCTTCAATATAGGCTGGGTGATGTTGGTACCATTGTTAGTTCTTCTCTACTTAGCAGCTACGCGTAAGCCGGCGCTACCAACTGTGTTTTTCGGTGCTTTGCTTGGCGGTGTTTGGGCGTTAATCTTCCAACCCGAAATGGTCAGCAAATTGGCGGGCGACGACACTTCAATTGTCGGCACCGTTAAAGTGGTCTGGACTGCGCTTAGCGATGGCGTGACCATTGAAACCGGTTCGGCTGATCTTGACGACTTGCTAAGTGGCGGCGGTATGTCGAGCATGCTGAATACCGTTTGGTTGATTCTAAGTGCCATGACCTTTGGCGCAATCATGGAAAAACTTGGGTTATTGCAACGCCTTATCTCTGGCATGCTCGGCTACGTAAAATCACTCGGCAGCCTCATTGCAGCCACGTTATTCACATGTTTTGGTGCCAATGTATTAACCGCCGACCAATATATGGCGATTGTGTTACCAGGGCGTATGTACCGCGAAGAGTTTGAACGCCGCGGACTCGATCCTCGTGTACTATCGCGTACGCTTGAAGATAGTGCCACATTAACCTCGGCATTAATTCCATGGAACACCTGTGGTGCGTTTATGATGGGCGCGTTAGGTGTGAGCCCATGGGTGTATGCACCGTTTGCTTTCTTCAATTGGATTACACCGTTAGTAGCGTTATTCTATGCTTACACAGGTATTCGTATATTACGTCTACCAGCAGCCAAAGCCGCTGCTTAATCTAAACGACCTGTAGGTAGTTATGACAGCATCAACAGCAAAATTCCGGAGCGATTATCGCGCTCCGGAATTTCTTATTCAGCGTATCGATTTAACCTTTCAGCTTGATGAACAACGCACGATTGTTACTAACCGGATGTTGGTGGAACCACAGCAAAACGGTGCAGTATTGCGTCTTAACGGGGAATACTTAACGCTGCAGCAAATAAAAATTAACGGCGAAGAGCTCTCTCCAGAAGGTTATCGTGTGAGCGATAAGCACCTTGAAGTGACGCAAGTGCCAACCTCGCCATTTGAACTTGTGATTATTAACACCATTAATCCATCAGCTAATACCGCGCTCGAAGGTTTATATAAGTCGGGCGGGGCATTTTGCACACAATGCGAGGCCGAAGGGTTTCGTCGCATTACCTATTATTTAGATCGACCTGATGTACTCGCCGAATTCACAACCACAATTATTGCTGACAAACAGCGTTACCCGTATTTATTGAGTAATGGCAATAACATCAAACAAGGTGATAACAACGATGGCACACATTGGGTTACGTGGCATGATCCGCATCCAAAACCTGCTTATTTGTTTGCATTAGTTGCTGGTGATTTTGACGTTCTTG
>NCJS01000186.1 GCA_002279005.1 Idiomarina sp. 34-48-12
CTGACGACCCGCTGACTTGTGTTGCTCGTGGCGGTGGTAAAGCACTCGAAATGATCGACATGCACGGCGGTGACCTGTTCAGTTATGAGTAAGCGACACGATGAAGTCGCTTTTTGAACGGGGGCCAACCCTCCTCACACGACTCGTATTGGCGCTTGTTTGCGCTAGTGCTCTGATGTTTCTCGACCACCGGCTGAACACCATGCAGCCGGTGCGTTCGTTTTTATCGACCCTCGTTGCGCCCGTTCAATATTTAGCTGTATTACCTGAGCAAGTGCTCGATCGCCTCGTCTATTTATCGACCACTCGTACAACGCTACGAGAAGAAAACAATGCGTTAAAGCAAGAGTTACAAGAGTTGCAAATGGCCGTGCAGCGTCTCAACTTTCTTGAAAACGAGAATGATCGGTTACGCCAACTGCTCGGCTCTGAGATTCGCCAAGCGAGCAGACGTATGGCTGCAGAGGTTGTTGCAGTCGCAACTGACCCGTTCTCACACCAAGTCGTGATTAACAAGGGTAGCGCCAACGGCGTTTATGAAGGCCAACCGGTGCTTGATAACCGCGGTATTCTTGGGCAAGTGATGAGTGTTGGGCGTGGTACCGCTCGAGTCTTACTTATTTCTGATCAGAGCCACGCTTTGTCGCTGCGTGCTGAACGCAATGATATTCGAGTTTTAGCGCGTGGAACAGGTGATTTGCAGCGTCTTGATTTGATGTATATCCCACATTCGAGCGAACTCCAAGTCGGTGACAAATTAATGTCCTCTGGGCTTGGCGGAGTGTATCCAGAAGGTTATCCGGTAGCAGAAATTACCGAGATCAATCGTGACGAGCGATTACAGTATGCACGGGTATCAGCGCAGCCGTTTGCGCAACTTGATCGAATTCGTACGGTCTTGTTGTTATGGCCAGCTAGTGCAACCGAGCAGCCTGTATACGAAGACACGGAGGGCGCTGACAATGTGGATTAAATCAGGGCTACTGCCACTTCTTGTTAGCTACCTTGTCGCATTGGTGTTGATGGTGATGCCGATGCCTGGCTTCCTAGAAGCATGGCGCCCAGATTGGCTGAGCTTGGTCATCATTTATTGGGTCATGGCGTTACCATACCGTGTTGGTATGGGAACGGTACTCATTCTGGGTCTTATCGCAGATATTTTGATGGGGTCAGTATTCGGGATTTATGCAACTGCGTTATTAATTATGGCATACCCCGCAATCCGCCATTTCCAGCGCATTCGTAATTACTCATTTACGCAACAAGCGTTTGTGGTTGCCATGTTAATTCTCATGAAGCGTGTCATTGTTTATGAGCTTGAGCATGTGCTGAATGATGCGGTCTTTAATTTTGCCTATCTATATCCGGTGTTATCGTCAGCTATTGCTTGGCCTTGGGTGTATTTGATTCTGCGTAAGTACCGGAGGCATTACCTTGTTCGCTAATGAACTAGTTTTAGCTTCAGGCTCGCCACGCCGCCAAGAGTTGCTAAAGTTACTCGACAGACCGTTTACAGTGGTAGTGCCAAACGTACCAGAAGAGCGTGTGCCTAACGAATCAGCCAAAGCTTATGTACAGCGTCTAGCCCTGAGTAAAGCACGAGCTGGCGCTACTTTAGCTCCGCCACATAGTCTGGTGTTGGGAGCCGACACCGTCGTGGTTTGCGACGACGACGTTCTCGAAAAACCCAGTGACTATGACCATTTTGTCGCCATGATGAAACGCCTGTCAGGACGAAGCCACTATGCGATCACTGCAGTCGCTGCGGTACTAGGTGAAAAAGAAAATGTGGTAGTAAGCCACGCAAAGGTAACGTTTAAAGCGCTTAGCGAAGAGGAAATTGATCACTACTGGCAATCGGGCGAGCCGCAAGACAAGGCCGGTGGCTACGGTATTCAAGGGCGAGCATCGAAGTTTGTGACTCATCTTGAGGGTAGTTACTTTGCGGTTGTTGGTTTACCGATGTATGAAACTGAGCAACTTATTCAGACTATGGAGCTTGATGAACGTTACGCCCACCGAAACCCGCGTTGCGTTAATTGAAAATGGTATCTTGCAAGAAATTCACATTGAGCGCCAAGCCAAACGCGGCTTAGTCGGCAATATTTATGTTGGTAAAGTGTCGCGTGTACTGCCAGGAATGCAAGCAGCGTTTATCGATATTGGTCTGGATAAGGCTGCGTTTTTACACGCTTCCGATATTGTCACGCAACTCGAACAGGCTGAAGGGATTGCACGAGGTACCGTGCCGGCTGCTGACATTGCCCAGTTGGTTCGCCCGGGACAAAAAATTCTGGTGCAAGTGGTTAAAGATCCACTTGGAACCAAAGGCGCTCGATTGACGACAGATATTACGATTCCATCACGTTATATGGTGCTGATGCCGCAATCACCACATGTGGGCATTTCACAACGCATTGAAGATGAAAAAGAGCGGAATCGACTGAAGCAAGCGGCGATGCCTTACTGTGATGAAGAGGGTGGTTTTATTGTTCGTACCGCTGCTGAAGGCGCGAGTGATGATGAACTGCAGCGTGACGCGAAGTTTTTGCGCCGTCTATGGGACACTATCCAGAAGCGTCGTAAAGGTATGCGAAATATTGGTCTGGTTTATGAAGATCTGAATCTTTCTTGCCGAATTTTGCGGGACTTTGTTGGCGAGCAGATTGAGCGTATTCGCGTCGATTCGCGTGTTACCTTCGATTTACTGAGTGAATTCGTTAAAGAATTTATACCAGAGTTGAGTAATGTCTTGGAATATTACGCCGGAGAACGCCCAATTTTCGACATGTTCGATGTAGAAAATGAAGTGCAGCGCGCGTTAGATCGTAAGGTTGAGCTGAAGTCTGGCGGTTCAATTATTATTGATCAAACCGAAGCGATGACCACCATCGATATAAATACTGGAGGCTTTGTTGGTCACCGCAACCTCGAAGAAACCATTTTCAATACCAACATTGAAGCGACGCAAGCCATTGCGCGGCAACTGCGACTACGTAACTTAGGCGGCATTATCATCATCGATTTTATTGATATGCAAAATGCTGACCACCGTCGTCGTGTATTACACAGCCTTGAGCAAGCACTCGGAAAAGACCGAGCGAAAACTTCCATTAACGGCTTTACCTCGCTAGGTTTAGTTGAAATGACACGGAAACGCACCCGCGAAAGCTTGGAGCATGTACTATGCTCAGAATGTCCAGTATGTGGTGGACGCGGGTCAATGAAAACAGTTGAAACGGTGTGCTACGAAGTCATGCGCGAAATCGTTCGAGTCAATCGTGCGTATGCAGCTGATCACTTTATGGTTTATGCATCAACAGCAGTGACGGATATGCTTCTTAATGAAGAATCGCATGCGTTAGCTGAGCTCGAAGTATTCATTGGTAAACAAGTGAAAGTGCTCGTTGAGCCGCTATATAATCAAGAGCAGTTTGACGTGGTAATGATGTAACTATGGCGGGTAAGGCGTTTGGGTTTGTCTACCGGACTTTACTTTACACCATTGCAACAGCTCTGGTGCTTTTTGCGCTGCTTATCAGTGGGCTGCGTTACTTATTACCACAACTTCCTGACGTCACTGAACAAGTCGAACAATTTCTCGCGAACAATTACGCAATAGAAGTATCACTAGCGAAAATAAGTGCAGATTGGGGTACGAGTGGTCCCGAGCTTATTTTGCATGAATTGATTGTTCGTCCAGATCAGACTAAAGCTACCCGGCTAGAAGTTGAACAAGCTCGAGTTAATATAAATTTTTGGGCTAGTGCGCGCACCTTAACTGTACAATTTGAGCGAGTTCAGTTAGACGCAATGCGTTTGCATTACGATTTGCGCGATAGCTACGGTAAAAACTCTGAGAATACCTTCCGTCTTTCCGACAACTTAATTGAATTGTTGCTCGATCAACTCGATTATATTCAAGTGGCTGATAGCACACTTGAACTGGTTAATTTAGTGGGTGTCACTCGCGCAATTGATATCAAAGAACTGCGTTGGGTGAACCAACAACAACGTCACCAAGGCGTAGGTAAACTTGCCTTTTCAGAAGTTTCTGACAACACCCTAGATATTATTATTGATGTGCAGGGCTCTGAAACCCGAGCTCTTAGCGGGCAGGTTTATGTTGCTGCTTCAAAACTTGATATTACGCCGTGGGTTCAACAACAAA
>NCJS01000062.1 GCA_002279005.1 Idiomarina sp. 34-48-12
GCCGCTGGCAAATTGCTCAGCGGCCTTTTTGTTTTTAGCTAATATCCAATATCCAATAGCGAATATCGCTTTTGCCTTCAGGTTTTCTCGTATTTCTCCGCCAAGGCGAGCAACTGCGACCGCAGTGGTTCCTCACACAATTCCGCCTGCTGACGCAATTTCGCGACCGTTTCATCATCATTTTTACTCGAGTTTTGAGCGGGTTGCGGTGCTTTTTCTGTGGGTTGAAGCGAAGGCGTACTGATTTTTGGACGCACCTGCACTTCAAGACGAGAGATATGCCCCGTAGATTCATCTTGAAAATGCGTTATAATGCGGCTTTGCTGAAGTTTTATGCGGCTTGCTAGCGCGGCCGATGAAACTTCGAGCACGAGGGTGTGCGCACGAACCGACACCACTTTACAGTGAGCCAACAGAGGCGACAGCTGCAGTGCAACAAAACATTGTTGCAATTGCTGTTGCCAGCGTTGGTATTGCTCTGTAAAGTCAGTAAAACGCTGTAAGCGCTGACCGCCAAACAGTTGTTGGATATCGCGAGGTCGTTTTCGAGCCATGTTTGCGTGCCATTTAATTATAATTAGCAGCGAGAGATTGCATGAGTTTATCAGTCTTCTACCGAGGCACCAAAGTAAAATTCAGCTTTGAGCTAAGCCGTCGACGCTTGATGTCGCTGGCCGGCCTTGCTGCGCTTGGTGTGCTTGCTGTAACGAAACCTTGGGAGTATCAGGGCTTAGACCCAGAAGCTGCCCGGGCGAAAATTACAGAAGAAAAAATCGCGTTAGCTGCACAAGAGCAAGCTGTACGCGAGCTAAAAGACGAAACCGAGAAAAAACTCACCGCCATGACCATTTATTTGGGTGAAATGCAGTCACAACTGCGTCGCCTCGATGCGCTTGGTAAACGGTTAGCTTCAGTAGCTGATCTTGATAACGGCGAGTTTGCGTTTGAGCAGCCGCTGGTCGAGATCATGGGTGGCCCAGAGGCGTCAGTTACCGATGCGCCGAAAGTTGATGGCCGTGATGTCATCGATCAAATTGAAGGCATGATGGGTGAGCTTGCCAGTAAACAAAAACAGCTCGCGCTACTTGAGTCGGTGATGATGAGTCACCATATCTCAGCAGAGAGCTACATTGCTGGTCGTCCTGTCGACTCAGGTTGGTTGTCGTCACAGTACGGTATTCGTAAAGACCCATTTAACGGTCGTCCCGCAATGCACAAAGGCCTCGATTTCGCCAGTTTAGAAGAAGGTGCTGGTGTTTATGCCACCGGTGCTGGCGTTGTCACATGGGCTGGTGAGCGTTCAGGTTATGGTCAGTTGATTGAAATTGATCACGGTGGTGGGTTGAAAACCCGCTATGGCCACAGCAAAGAATTATTGGTGAAAGAAGGTGATGTTGTCACACGAGGGCAGAAAATTGCTCTGTTAGGTAGCACCGGTCGCTCTACGGGGCCACATGTTCATTACGAAGTGCTACGCAACAATCGTCAAATTGACCCATACAAATATGTCTATCGTTCGGCCGACTAAGGCCGTTCGATTGTTACAACAGGAACATAGATTCACATGTTAGGTAGTTTATTCCGCAAGGTATTTGGTAGCCGCAACGATCGTATCCTCAAAGGTTTGCAAAAGAAAGTTCAGCAAATCAACGCACTTGAGCCTGAATTTGAAGCGCTTAGCGACGAAGAACTTCAACAAAAAACCGTCGAGTTTAAGCAACGCATCGAACAAGGACAAAAATTAGACGACTTGTTAGTTGAAGCCTTTGCCACGGTGCGTGAAGCATCGAAGCGTGTCTTCAAAATGCGTCATTTCGATGTCCAGTTAGTTGGTGCGATGATCTTAAACGACAACCGCATTGCAGAAATGCGTACCGGTGAAGGTAAAACCTTAACGGCAACGTTATCAGCTTACTTGAATGCATTAAGCGGCAAAGGCGTACACATTGTAACCGTAAACGATTACTTAGCCCGTCGCGATGCCGAAACCAACCGTCCGTTGTTTGAATTCTTAGGTTTAACCGTAGCGTTCAACATTCCTGGTATGAACCCAACCGATAAACGTGCTGCCTATGCGGCCGATATCACCTACGGTACCAACAACGAATTCGGTTTTGACTACCTCCGTGACAACATGGCGTTTAGCCCGCAAGAGCGTGTTCAGCGTGACTTGAACTATGCGATTGTGGATGAAGTTGACTCCATTTTGATTGATGAAGCGCGTACGCCGTTAATCATCTCTGGTGCAGCAGAAGACAGTTCTGACATGTACATCAAGATGAACGAGATTGTTCCGTTGCTTGAGCGTCAAGAGAAAGAAGATACCGAAGAAGAGCGCGGTGAAGGCGATTTCACTGTCGACGAAAAATCGAAGCAAGTGCACATGACCGAGCACGGTCAAGAACACGTTGAAGAGATTTTAAAAGAGCGCGGTATGTTGGCTGAAGACGATTCTTTGTTCTCAGCAGCAAACATTACGTTGCTGCACCACGTTAATGCCGCATTACGTGCACACCATTTATTCCAAAAAGACGTCGACTATATCGTCAAAGATGATCAGATTGTGATTGTTGACGAACATACGGGGCGTACAATGGAAGGCCGCCGTTGGTCAGAAGGCTTACACCAAGCCATTGAAGCCAAAGAAGGCGTGAAAATTCAGAACGAAAACCAAACGCTGGCGTCAATTACGTTCCAGAACTACTTCCGCTTATATACTAAGTTGGCCGGTATGACCGGTACAGCAGACACTGAAGCATTCGAATTCCAGTCTATTTACGGCTTAGAAACGGTGGTGATTCCAACCAACCGTCCGATGATTCGTGATGACCGTGCGGATTTGATTTTCATCACCGCCGAAGAAAAATACGAAGCGATTGTGGCGGACATTGAAGAATGTCGTGTTGCTAAGCGTCCGGTATTGGTAGGTACTATCTCAATTGAAAGTTCTGAATTACTGTCAAAACTTTTGAAGAAGAAAAAGATTCCACACAACGTATTGAACGCCAAATTCCACGCTCGTGAAGCGGAAATTGTCGCGCAAGCCGGTCTGCCAGGCGCGGTGACAATTGCCACCAACATGGCTGGTCGTGGTACCGATATTGTGTTGGGCGGTAATTTACAAACTGAAATTGCCGAAATGAAAGATCCGACGCCTGAGAAAATTGAACAGGTGAAAGCTGAATGGCAGAAACGTCATGATGCCGTTATTGAATCAGGTGGTTTACACATTATTGGTACTGAGCGTCACGAGTCGCGCCGTATTGATAACCAGCTACGTGGTCGTTCAGGCCGTCAAGGTGACCCAGGTTCATCACGTTTTTATCTCTCGCTTGAAGATAGCTTAATGCGCATGTTCGCATCTGAGCGTATGGCGACGATGATGAAGCGCCTCGGTATGAAACGCGGCGAAGCGATTGAACACCCGTGGGTTAGCCGCGCAATTGAAAACGCGCAGCGCAAAGTTGAAGGCCGTAACTTCGATATTCGTAAGCAATTGCTTGAATATGATGATGTTGCCAACGACCAACGTAAAGTGGTGTATGAGCAACGCAACGAGTTGCTTGATGAAGGCGATATCTCAGAAACCATCGAAGCGATTCGTGCTGACGTCATCGACCGTGTGATTAGCGAGTACATTCCACAGCAGTCACTCGTTGAGTTGTGGGACCTCGAAGGTCTAGAAGAGCGCCTGCGTGCTGATTTCGCACTGCCATTGCCAATTCAGCAATGGTTGGAAGAAGACGACAAGCTTCACGAAGAAATCTTGCGCGAACGTATTCTTGACGAGTTAGTAAAAGCGTATAAAGAGAAAGAACAGATGGTCGGTGAGCAGGTGATTCGCCAGTTCGAGAAAACCATTATGCTACAAAGCCTCGATATGCACTGGAAAGAGCATTTGGCGGCCATGGATCACTTGCGTCAAGGTATTCATTTACGTGGTTATGCACAGAAGAACCCGAAACAAGAATACAAGCGTGAAGCCTTTGAGCTGTTCGCTGAAATGCTAGAAGCGTTGAAGCTTGAGGTCGTGACTATTCTGAGCAAAGTGCGAGTTCGTGCCGAAGAAGATGTTGAAGCCGTAGAGGCGAAACGTCGTGCCGCTGAAGCTGCACAGCAAAAAGAATATCAACACGAAGGCGTTGCCACGAGTGGTACTGAGCCATCACGAGAGCAAGCCGCAGCAGCTCCTCCTGCTGGTCGCAACGACCCATGCCCATGTGGTTCTGGTAAGAAATTTAAACAGTGCCATGGCAAAATCTAAACGCGTACACGTTGCCGTTGGGGTGATTCAAAACCCCGACGGTGATGTGTTTATTAGTCGTCGTCACGCCCATCTCCATCAGGGCAACAAATGGGAATTTCCTGGCGGTAAAGTAGAAACTGACGAGGATGTTTACCAAGCTCTGTGCCGCGAACTTCTCGAAGAATGCAACATCAAGGTGCAAGCCGCTGCGCCATTCACCGCTATTAGCTTTGACTACCCCGACAAGCAAGTCTTGTTAGATGTGTGGGTGGTGACTGAATTCGAGGGGGCGGTGCGTCAACAAGAAGGGCAAGAATGGGCGTGGGTACCTTTGCATCAGCTTGATGCCTATCCGTTTCCTGAAGCCAACCAACCGATTATTGAGCGGCTACAGGCGCAAACCGCCCGCTAATTGACTGGTTAGGGGCAGAGTGCCAATTCAAATTCGACTTCTTCGTCGACTGAGGCTTTGCCGTTAATAGGCTCGTAGCGTAAAAAGCGAATGCTAAAGCGCTGTTTATGACCAGAAATGACTGGGTAAGCCGGTAAGTCAGCTGACACGCGAATACGTAATAAACTAAGAGGTTCGGTGCTTTCTTGCAAGAGACCATTTGGCGCGCTCACTGGCTGATAACGTGCCTGACCGCGCATGAGTTCTAATTCCAATAGCAGTCCATTCACCAAAATCTCCAGCTCAGACCACCAACGCGCGGTATCTTCGTCACGTACGTGCTGTGGCTGATGCAACCAAAAGTGTAATTGCGGTACGTCGAAGTTGCAGGTGCCGCCGGGCATCGCGAAGCGCTGACGAATGGCGCTTAACAAGCGATCTTGCTTTAAGTGACTACCCACACGGTTGATCGGTTGAATCGCCTGAAGGGCTTGATTCACATGATCTAACGTCTGCTCTAACGAATCTTGATTCACATCCGGATGCTGTGCCCAGACCTTCAGTTGTGCCTTACGGCGCTCAAGATCTTTTTGCACGTCGGTACGCACGTCACTGCGCTCGCACAGATCAAGAATCGCAAACAGCGCACTAAAATAGCGGGTATAGTTTTGTAGAGTTACCGGTGTGTCCGGTTGCAACGCTTGCAGGATATGTTCCAGGCGCAAATACGTTCGCACCCGCTCAAGCAGCGGGTACTCGTAAGCTATGGTTGCATGATTATTGTTGTTATCCATCTGCTCTATGATAGCCGCTTATTAAGAAGTTTCAATGAGTTGACTGTTTTGTGAGTGCTAAACGTAGGTAAAGCTCGTGCAACCTTTCAACTTGAGGCACTAATTCAGAAACGTCACCTTCGTTGCGAATGATGTTATCTGCAGCCTGTAGGCGCTGTTCGCGAGAAGCTTGCGCGTTAATAATCGATTGCACTTGGTCTTCGCTCACGTCATCGCGCTGCTGTGTGCGCTCAAGCTGAGTTGCTTCGCTAACGTCGACTACTAATACACGGTCACATAGTTTGGTCAGACGGTTCTCAACTAACAACGGCGCTGAAAGAATCACATAAGGTGATTGCGCTTGTTGTAGCTGACTGAGAATTTGTTCGCGGATGAGCGGGTGAGTGAGCTCATTCAACCATTGCTTGTCTTCAGGATGCTTAAATATACGGTCACGAAGCCAAGCACGATTCAAATTGCCGTCTTGTAACAATGCTTCTTGACCGTAACGTTCTTTGACGGACTTTAGTGCTTCGCCACCCTTATCCATTATATGACGCGCAATCACATCGGCATCGACAATCACAATACCGTGCTGCTGAAATAAGTTAGTGACCGTGGTTTTACCGCTACCAATACCACCAGTGACACCCACGACAAACATTATTGCGCCACCCAATTGAGGTAGCCAGTAAGTAAAGACTCACCCCACAACATCGCTATCACACCACCGCAAATCAAAAAAGGGCCAAATGGAATCGGTTGCCCTTGTTTGTTGCGGTTAATCGTTTGCCACGCAATACCAATCACAGCACCGCTCGCGGCCGCAGCAATAATGGTTACCGGTAAAAGTTGATAGCCGTGCCATGCGCCAAACGCCGCTAGCAGCTTAAAGTCGCCGTACCCCATGCCTTCCTTGCCGGTAAGCAATTTAAAGCCCCAGTAGACGCTCCAAAGGGCTAAATAGCCTGCCATCGCACCAATGACAGCATCTCTGAGCGGAATGTGGCCGCTGTACATGGCAAATCCCAGCCCTGTCCACAACATCAGGTAGGTCATTTGGTCAGGCAAGAGCATGTGATCGGCATCAATGAAGAACATGCTGATCAACAAGCAAGCGAGGAATAAATAGATAAATGTTGTGAAGGTAAAACCAAGGTTCCAGACAACGAGCGCGAAGATAATGCCGGTGAGCAGCTCAATGGACGGATAACGCGCGGAAATTTTCGTACCACAGCTGCGACATTTCGCTTTCAATACCAACCAACTAACGACGGGTATATTGTCGTACCATTTAATTGGCGCTTGGCATTTCGGGCAATGCGAATTCGGCTTGGCAAGATTAAATGGCTCATGTGGTTCAGGTTCAACGCCATTCACTTCAGCACACTCGCTCTGCCATTGACGTTGCATCATGACCGGAAAGCGGCCAATGACCACATTCAGAAAACTACCGACCACAAGGCCTAGTAACAAACCAAAAACCGTCACCCACCACGTTTGCGCAGGGTAATCGAAAACGAGTTCCATGTTAGCTAACCACCTTACCGAGTGAGAAGATGGGTAAGTACATGGCAACAATCAAGCCACCAACAAGCACACCAATCACAACCATGATCATGGGCTCGAGTAGGGCGGTGAGGTTATCAACAAGGTCATCGACTTCACGTTCATAGATACTCGCCACTTTGGCCAACATATCGTCAAGTGAACCAGACTCTTCACCGATAAACACCATTTGTTCAGCCAACGTTGGGAATAAATCTTGCGATTGCATGGCGGTATTCATCTGCATACCCGTTGTGACTTCTTCGCGGATTCGGAAAATCGCATCGCGATAGACGGCATTACCCGAAGCGCCAGCGGCCGAATCGAGTGCTTTAATCAGTGGTACACCGGCGGCAAAGGTTGTCGATAACGTGCGCGCAAAACGAGCCACCGCTGCTTTATTCAAAATTTCTTTAATGACAGGTATTTTCAGAGAGTATTTATCGACTTTATCGCGGAGCTTTTGACTCTTTGAATAAGCACGCTTGAATAGCCAGCCCGCAATAACGAACCCCGCAGCAACATAGAGGAAATAGGCTTGGACAATCTCGGAGAGCGTCACGACAAACTGTGTCATCGCTGGTAATTCAGCACCGAAATCTTTAAATACCGCTTCAAATTGAGGTACCACGAATACAAGCAAAATAACGGTAACAACTAATGCAACCACAATAACCGATGCTGGATAAACTAAGGCTTTTTTGATTTTTGCTTTTAGCGCTTCTGATTTCTCTCGGTACGTCGCTATGCGGTCGAAAATCGTTTCCAATGAACCGGACTCTTCGCCTGATTCAACAAGGTCACAATATAGCGAATCAAAAATGTCAGGGTGTTTGCGTAATGCTGAGGCTAACGGTGAACCCGCACCAACGTCGTTGGCAATGGTGAGCATCAAATCACGGATCTTTGGATTTTCAACACCCTTGGCAACCATTTCTAGTGATTGCAACAACGGTACACCCGCACTCAACATGGTGGCTATTTGGCGGGTAAACAGAGCAATATCGCCGCCGTTTATTTTCTTACCACCGAATAGCGGTTTGCCTTTTTTCTTGACGCTTTTCGGCATCACGCCTTGGTCACGTAGCTTAGCGCGCACGTGTTTATCGTTATCAGCACGCATCACACCTTTGACGCGTTGCCCACGCTTATTAATCCCTGTCCAGGCAAACTCTGATATTTCTTTGATGGGTTGCGGCTTTTGGGCCATGACTGCACCTTTATTATTCTGATTATTCTAATTAGAAGTTGGTGACACGGTTGGCTTCTGCCAGGCTAATGGTACCTTTTAAAACTTTCAACAATGCCGATTGACGCAATGAGTTAATGCCGTCACGACGTGCTTGCTTCGCAATTTCTAACGACGATGAGCCTTGCATTATAAGGTCTGCAATGCTGTCTGTAATGGGCATAACTTCGTATACACCTGTACGACCTTTATACCCGCCGGTGCATTGATCGCAACCAACAGCCTTGAATATTTTCGCAGTCTTTACCTGTTCTTCAGAAAAGCCTTGGCGCAACATCTCTTCTTTCGGAAGTTTTTCTTCGTCTTTGCAGGTATTGCATAAACGGCGGGCAAGGCGCTGGGCAATGATTAAGGTGACTGAACCCGCAATGTTATAAGACGGCACGCCCATGTTCATCAAACGTGTCAGGGTTTCAGCTGCTGAGTTGGTGTGTAGGGTTGAGAGAACTAAGTGACCTGTTTGTGCCGCTTTAATCGCAATTTCAGCGGTTTCTAAGTCACGGATCTCACCCACCATTACCACATCCGGGTCCTGACGTAAGAATGAACGTAGAGCGTCGGCGAAGGTTAAGCCGGCTTTCACGTTAATCTGAACTTGGTTAATCCCCATCAGGTTAATCTCTACAGGGTCTTCCGCCGTCGAAATGTTTCGTTCTGGGGTGTTCAAGATATTCAGGCCGGTATAAAGCGAGACCGTTTTACCGGAACCCGTCGGACCCGTCACCAGAATCATGCCCTGCGGCTTTTCTAAGGCTTCTTCATAGAGCTTTTGCTGGTCGGGTTCATATCCCAATGATTCGATACCAATCATTGCTGCGGCAGCATCGAGTATCCGCAAAACGATTTTTTCGCCATACAAAGTAGGCAAAGTACTGACCCGAAAATCTATCGCTTTATGCTTAGATAGCTTCAGTTTTATACGACCATCTTGTGGTAGCCGGCGCTCGGCAATATCGAGCTGGGACATAACTTTCAAACGAGCCGCAATACGGCCAGCAAGCTGTACTGGCGGTTTCGCAATTTCGTGTAACACGCCATCAATGCGGAAACGAACCCGATATTCTTGTTCGTAGGGTTCAAAGTGCAAATCCGAAGCGCCGCGTTTAATTGCATCGAGTAGCATTTTATTGATGTAGATAACAATGGGGGCATCGTTCTTGACGTCGGCTATCACAGAGCCAGCGTCTTCTTTAAATTCGTCAGAGGCGTCAATATCACGCAGCTCTTGTTCGTCTTGCTCGGTCACACCGAGCATCGAGCTTTCATTTTCGAGGAGTTTGTCGATCAGCCTCTGCAGCTTATCTTCTTCAAC
>NCJS01000187.1 GCA_002279005.1 Idiomarina sp. 34-48-12
GTAAAATTGACCAAGTATATGAAAATCCAGTACCGCCAGCAATCAATATAAGTGGGCGCTCACTGTCGCCACGAAGCCAAGCATTGCCTAGCGGTGCTTCAATTGTGATCTCACCGGTATCGCGCATTTTTTGCAGTACTTCCATCGCATACGGGTTGTCCGGCGTGGCCCCAACATGAAGCTCAAGTTCGGAAGTTTTCGAAGGACATGAAGCAATCGAGAAAGGCCGTTTGTCACGCTCCCCCATCACCACTTGAATATATTGCCCCGCTTGAAACTCAATCGGTTCCGGCAGCGCTAATACAATGCGATAAACAGTTGGCGTCAAATTTTCTATGGTCGCAACACGACACACGAATTGTTTCATAACAGCTTAGTTTCCTTAAAGAATATCCAGTTCGTCCCACAACGCATCAACACGTTGTTTCACTTCAGCATCCATGACAATTGGCACGCCCCACTCGCGATCCGTTTCACCTGGCCACTTATTCGTTGCGTCCATTCCCATTTTTGAACCAAGACCAGATACTGGTGACGCAAAATCAAGATAATCAATTGGCGTATTCTCAATCAAAACCGTATCGCGCGCCGGATCCATTCGGGTCGTCATGGCCCAAATAACGTCTTTCCAATCGCGTGCGTTAACATCGTCATCGCAAACAATCACGAATTTCGTATACATGAACTGGCGTAAGAAACTCCACACACCCATCATCACGCGCTTGGCATGACCAGCATACTGTTTCTTCATGGTGACTACGGCCACGCGATACGAACAGCCTTCTGGTGGCAAATAAAAATCGACTATTTCTGGGAATTGCTTTTGTAGCAATGGCACAAACACTTCATTTAGCGCGACGCCAAGCACGGCCGGTTCATCCGGTGGACGACCGGTATAGGTACTGTGATAAATCGGTTTCTCACGCATGGTGACATGGGTCACAGTAAATACTGGGAACTCATCCACTTCGTTATAATAGCCGGTATGATCGCCGTAAGGCCCTTCCGGTGCCATCTCATCGGGGGCAATATAACCTTCGAGTATAATTTCAGCGTGCGCTGGCACCTGCAAATCGTTGCTAATACATTTTGCGACTTCGGTTTTGCCATCACGTAACAAACCCGCAAATGCATATTCAGACAAGCTATCAGGCACTGGCGTAACAGCACCCAAAATCGTTGCCGGATCAGCACCAAGCGCAACTGCAACAGGAAAGTTTTCACCCGGATGTGTACGTTTCCACTCTTGAAAATCAAGCGCGCCACCACGATGCGACAACCAGCGCATGATCACCTTATTTCTACCCAGTAACTGTTGCCGGTAAATGCCTAAGTTCTGCCGTTCTTTGTGCGGTCCACGGGTTACCGTGAGCCCCCACGTAATCAGCGGCGCAACATCGCCCGGCCAACAATGCTGAATAGGTAACTTGGTTAAATCCACGTCATCACCCGAGAGCACAACCGATTGGCACGGTGCTTTCTTTAGTTGCTTCGGTGACATGCTAAGTACTTTCTTGTACATCGGCAGCATATTAATCGCATCACGAAAACCTTTCGGTGGCTCAGGCTCTTTCAAAAACGCCAGCAGCTTCCCGACATCGCGCAAGGCTTCAACTGATTCTTGCCCCATGCCCAAAGCGACCCGTTCAGGCGTACCAAACAAGTTGGCCAGAACCGGAATATCATGACCTTTCACGTTTTCGAACAACAACGCAGGTCCTCCCGCCTTCAACGTGCGGTCGGCTATCTCGGTCATCTCAAGATAGGGATCAATTTCATGTTGTATGCGCTTTAGTTCACCGCGCTTTTCCAACAACGCCATGAAATCGCGTAGGTCTTGATATTTCACTTAGGCTCTCGCTGTGGTTAATGATTTACCAATAAGTCAGGGCGCAGTATAAATGTTTTTGTTATAGTTTTCAGCGCTGACTCGACGAACTCATAGGGATATCGTAATGCTGGCTTTTTGGATCATCGCACTCGTGACTGGTTTACTTGCACTGACCAGTTTATTACCGCGTTTGAACAAGACAATTTGGTGGGTACGCATTTGGGACTTTCCGCGATTGCAGCAAAGCGCCGTGGCATTACTTCTATTAATGGCAAGCGCAGTTTTTCTGCCCGCCAACCACATCAGTACCTGGCTACTAGTTAGCGTTCAGCTAGTTTGTGGTGCGTGGCAGTTTTGGTGGATATTTCCCTACACGCCCTTTGCAGCGCGCACGGTCAAACGCTATAAGCGCAAGCGTGATGAGCCAAACGTTGATGAGCATATTCGGCTA
>NCJS01000188.1 GCA_002279005.1 Idiomarina sp. 34-48-12
GCATTACGGCGGTTGCCGGTGTTTTTTATTGCGTTAATCTAACCACCTAATACGCCTTTTAAGCGGTCCTTCAGTTTATCTTCTAACTTACTTTCGAATTTCGCTTTGAGCATTTCCTGTAACTTTGCATCACGCTGGTCGGCATCACCAAGCAACGAAGACAGGTTCTCTAGAACATCTTGGTTCTCTCCAAGAAAGCCACCTGATTGCTCTTGCAGTTTAGATTTTAACCCCGCTAATTCAGTCTTCCCTACATCAACAGCCGCGGCTTTCAAGGCACTACCTAATTGACGATCAAGGTCGGAACTAAATGACAGCTCTGGAGCATTAAGCGAGCCTAAAATATCGGCGTTGATGTCTAACCGGTTCAATTGACGAAGAGCGGATGCAATCACTTCGGTCCAGCGATTCTGTGCGCTAGCTTCAACTTGCATATCCGCTAAGCGAACAGTTGCGCCACCATCAAACATATTATCGCGCAGTGACACCTGCCCCTCGGAGTCCAGCAAGGCTGCGGCTAAGGTCGCAACAAACTCGGCTTGCTCACTCAATTTCAGGCTATCGAGTTGGATGCCTTTCACTTGCCACTGCTGTTTCGCGTCAATACCTGCTGCAGTTAGTGCCAGCTCGCCATTTAAGTTCAATGCTTGCCACAGGTTCGTGTTATCGGCGCGCGCCATGAAGGTAGTTGGCTGCCCGAGCTGTTCGTGTTGATGGGTAATATTCGCCCAATCAACATCCAACACAGTGTCACCCCAAGCAAATTCCGTTTTCGCTTTCTTAATCAAAAACGACGGCGGCTCATTGGCATCGCTAAACTCAAACCAAATACCCTCGCCACGCTGCGGCTTCACTAGGGTTTCATCTGCGGAGCGAGCCAACATCGGCGCCAGTTGTTCGTACGCCAATAAGATATACTGACTCCACTGACGCATTTGTTCACCAAACAACACCGCGGTGATTTCACTTAAGCCTTCACTATTTAATTGCATGAGCTGCTGTGCGCGCTCTAAATCCTGTTGCGGTGCGTTTTTGACAGTCTCAAAATCAGCTTTTAGGGTATCAATCGCCGTTGAAGCGCGTGCTTTAACCTCTTTCAAGCGCGCTCTATCCGCTTCAAACTTCTCTTTCAGGGCGTTAAATTCTTCCCGCTTCTCTTGCAACTGCTGCGGTGTTTTTATTTCCGCTTCAGTGATTTTTTTGAGCTCGGCCTCATAGGCTTTCAAATCGTCAGCGCTTGGCAGGCTATTTCGCGCCTCTTCCAATACCGCTTTTTGCTCAGCCACGCTGGCTTTAGCCTGTTCAATAGCCGCAGGGGTTTGCAAATTAACACGGGCAATAATGTCATCAACATTTGGCATGGATAGGTTTAACTTCGCTAAACCATCTTTGGTCCAATCTTTAACGTCTTGCTTATCGGGAATTTGATACACCTCGCCCGGTGCAGAGCGCTGTTGATGCACGCGAATGCCGGTGCTAACAACATTTTCAAAATGGAAACGACCAAGCAGTAACTGTTCAACATTGATTTCGCCGGTCACATCACCAATCACTAACCGGTTAAATTCAGGTTCAGCAGGGTCCGTCACTTGAATTTCGGTAATGGTGAGACCCAATGGGCTCCAGTTATGCTCAACTTGGCTAATATTCACCTCCGCACCGTTTAATGTGCCGATGGTACGCTCCAAGGTCCATTTGATGATGGTATCGAGCAACAACCAAGAAAACGCCATGAGCAGCGCACAGATAATGATAAAGACACCTAACCCAGACCAGCGTATCGCACTTGGACGAACGGTGGCTTTCTGTGTTTTTGTAGACATACCGGCTTACCCCCGCAAATCTGAGTAAATGGCCCAAAAACGATTCGCTTTTAGCATTTGCACCAATCTCAATTTATTAAACCAAGCTTGGATACGCGAACGATACTGGGTAATGATGAAGAAACTTGTAACCAGCAAAACTGGCGCAAAAGCGAGGCTGATTATGAAGCTGCCTAAAGTAATGCTGTGATGGAATTGCATCACGCGCCAAAACGCTGATTGGTACATCGACTGCCACAACGGTTGCCAACTCTCGCTCGATAGCAGATAAAAACCGAACTGATGGAACCAAGGATCCAGCAAATAGGCAATGCCAGAACAAATGACAAAACTCAAAATGAATCCGGTTAGATTAATGCGAAATAGCAACGCGATAAGCAATATCGCTAAATTATGCATACGCCAAAGTGGCGTAAAACCCATCATCATTCCGAGCACAAAGGCAAAGGCTAAT
>NCJS01000063.1 GCA_002279005.1 Idiomarina sp. 34-48-12
AGTTTGGACGGTTCTTCTTTGTCATTTTGTCACCTAATTTTGCTATGCTGTCATCATAACAGCTCTAATCAGGTGGCCAAATTAACTATGCCACTACAGTCGAAACTATACCAACTTGTTATTCTCCCGCTGCGATAATAGTAGCTTCCAGCAATTTCGGTGTCGCGGCAAGAACCCATCTCCTTCCAAAATGGGTTATATAGCAGGTTTCTTCTTTTTCTCACTAGTGCGATATCACGAGAGCTAAGAAGTTTCTCCGCAATAGATGAATGAAAAGGTTCATGATTATAATCGCCTAGAAGTATCAGCGGCGTTCGACTAGGGGTCCATTCATCATTATCTAGGGTCGCACGTAGCGCGTAACCACAGGCCTCTCTAATATCGTCACTATCGTTCATGCTGCTGGGCCAATGAGAAGCAATAATGTCGATAGGGGCCGCACAAAATTTTGAATATAGCTCGAGACGTTGCCCAACTTTAAGATGACGACCATTGTGATTTTTGACAATATTGCTTTTCTTTTCAACTGCCACATTATTTGAGTTAACAATGTAGGCCTGCGAGAACTTTGATCTCATACCGTTGACGGCGTCAAACCCCTCAATTACTTGAAAGCTTGAGCCGTCTAAAATCTCGCAAAGTTTGTCAATTTCTCGGCTAGAAATTTCGGCCAACGCAATAAAATCTGCTTTATACTCAGTTACCAATTTTACGACTGTGGATACGAAACCTGATAAGTCCACATCCTGTTTAGGTTTGCCCGACGGCGATAGTCCAGTGTTCCACCATGCAAATACTAGTGTCTTTTCTCGCTTGTCTATCGACCGATTATCAGACATTTAGTTATCGACCTTTATAAATAAATTGAGCACGAGTGTTTTTCAATAGCCACATGCATTAACGAGGCTCGATTAGTATCTTCAAAATCAACCTCGCAAAACCTTCACGAACCGCTGGGTTCTCAAGCACTTCCATCGACAATTTTTCATGGTCTTCCATCGAATCGACAACGCGGTCGAGCAAGCGTTGTGGGAGCAGCCCATGCATCACTTCTTTTTCTGAGTGCTTGTTAACCTGGGCCATGACTTCGTTGTCTTCGCGCAGGCGTCCTGCGATGCCCTCGGCGTAGCGAAGTTTGTGCTCGTCGCCAACTTCCGCGCCAAATAAGTCGTTCAGCGCTTCGATGATTTCCTGAAGCTTTTTCTTTTCTGGGTCGCGGGGCTTGCCGCTTCCGACAGCTTTCACTGAACTTAAGTAGCCACCATCTTCTTCACCAAGCTTAAGCGCTTTTTCAGCTTTTTTAGTTGTGCGGTAGTGGGTCAGAGTTAAGCCTGACACGTCAACGTCGTCTTCGTCGTCGAGACGCTCAACACGCAGTAATGGCAGCAGGTGCTTCGCGTAAACGCACAACGACTCAAGCTCATGGTCGTTGTACGGCGTGATCTGCGACAAAAACTCATACATCCGCACATAACTGTTCAGGTTTTTCTTGAACAAATCGAGCTGGTCGACCATCTCACCGGCGGCCTTTACCGAGTCCTCAGCTTTGTTGATGCTGACTTTGTCGCCCGTCACCCGAGCCTGGTTCAGCATATCCTTCGCTTGCTTCAACGTATCAACGGCGTGGTTATACCGAGCCATAAACCGCTCTTTGGCGGGTTTGCAGTAGTAACCCAATTTCGAAGCCGGCGCTTTCGGGTCGTAAAATGCCTCTGCAAACTTCTCAACTTCCGACCATTCGTAAATGTGCTCTTCATCAAGCTTGCTCATAATGTCGAACAGAATGTGCGGGTCGGTAACCGACTCAAGCTCTGCCGTGGTGTAGTAGGGCTTAAACGACTCCAGAATGTCTTCTTCGCTGTTAAAGAAGTCCAGAATAAAGGTCTGGTCTTTACCCGGGAAGGTACGGTTTAAACGCGACAGGGTTTGCACACATTCAACGCCTTGTAGCTTCTTATCAACGTACATCGCGCACAGTTTAGGTTGGTCAAAGCCGGTCTGGTACTTATTGGCAACAATCATCACATTAAAGTCGTCAGAGTCGAGCGCCTTGTCGTGCTTGCGACCATTCAGGCCTGGGTTTAGCTTTTTATCGTACTCGGTCACACTCTCGGTAATGTAGTCATCTGCCGGCACTTCACCGGAGAAGGCCACCAGCGCATGCACGTCCTGATAGCCTCTCTCGACAATGTAATTGGTCATGGCTAATTGGTAACGCACTGCTTCCTGGCGGCTAGCGGTAACGACCATGGCTTTGGCCTGGCCTTTCAGCAGATGCCGAACGTTCTCACGAAAGTGCTCCACAATGATTTCAACACGCTGATTGATGTTGTAGGGGTGCAACCGCACCCATTTAGCCAGCTTAATGCGCGCCTTTTTACTGTCGACTTCTTTGTCCTCACCCTCGGGATGAGCAATCTTCCAGGCCGTAGCGTAGGTGATGTAGTTTTTCAGTACGTCGAGGATAAAGCCTTCTTCAATGGCCTGACGCATAGAATACACATGAAACGCCTTTGGCTTGTTGTCATCACTCACCGGCGAATGTGGGTCATCAGGACGACCAAATAGCTCGAGCGTCTTACCCTTGGGGGTGGCAGTGAAGGCATAGTAGCTGATGCGCTCGTTCGGCATCCGCGCCTGCACGGCGGCGTCTAACAGCTCTTCAACGCTGATATCATCGCCTTCGGGGCGGTCCGCACCCAACAAGGCTTTTAATTTACTCGCAGATGCACCGGTTTGTGACGAATGGGCTTCGTCCGCAATGATTGCGTAATTACCGGCTTGCAGAGCAGGGTACTTATCTATGGCATCGTATAACGCCGGGAAGGTCTGGATGGTCACAACGATAATTCGTACCTGCTCCTGCAACGCTTCGGCCAGCTGCTCAGACTTACTTTTATTGCCGACATCGCGGGTAATGGCCCGCACTACACCGTCGGCGTGCTCAAACTGCCGTATGGTGTCTTGCAACTGTGAATCGAGTACTGTGCGATCGGTGACCACCACAATGGAATTAAACAGCTTGGAGCCGTCGTCAGCGTACAGTGAGGATAATTGATGCGCTGTCCAGGCAATTGAATTGGACTTACCCGAGCCGGCACTGTGTTGGATAAGGTATTTACTGCCGGGGCCTTCACGGCGTGTGGTATCGATAAGCTGGTTCACCACGTCCCACTGATGGTAGCGGGGAAATATCAGCGTCTCTTTTTTCTGTGAGCGTCCGTCGAAGTTTTCTTTTTCTTCAACTTCGAGGTGCATAAAGCGGCCGATGACTTTAAGCCAGGCGTCTTTATTCAATAAACGCTCCCACAGGTAGCTGGTGGCGTAGCTGCTCTCAGAGGCGGCTTGCGGGTTACCGGCGCCGCCTTCGTGGGTGCCCATATTAAACGGCAGGAAGAAAGTGTCCTTACCCGCTAACTTGGTGGTCATGGCCACTTCGTCCTGACTGACCGCAAAATGCACCAGTGCACCGCGCTTGAACGTTAATAATGGCTCTGGTTTGCGGGTTACGGGGTCCTTTACTGGACGGTCGAACTTATACTGGCGTTTGGCGTGTTCAACGGTTTGTTTAAACTCGCTTTTAAGCTCCATGGTGGCCGTTGGAATGCCGTTGACAAAAAACACCAGGTCGATGCGTGGGTTATAGTCTCCTTCGCGGGCATGGGGCGAGTAGGAGACTTCCTCAACCACCCGCAAGCGATTGGCCTGATAGCGGCGCTCGGTATCGGGGTTCATGCCATGATCGGGGCGAAAGGCGCAAACCTTAATCGTGCCGCCAATGGCTTTAAAGCCGTGACGCAACACGTGAAGTGCGCCGTCACGTGTCATACCTTTAACGGCGGCGTGAACTAAAAGTTTTTCAGGGTCACCGGGGTTGGACTTGCAAAAGCGCTCCCAACGGTCAGGGTAGGCGTCTTTTACAAAGCCGATTAAGTCCTCGGAATATACTGCGTTTGTTTTGTCGTATTTAGCGGCAGAGCCAATTAACCAGCCATCTTTTTCCAGGCTATGCAATATGTCCGTCTGAAACTGACGCTCTTTGCTGTCAGCCATAATGCCTCTCCGTTTGCATTGACGCGTTGGGATCCAACGTATCGGAACCTGCAGGCGGTTGCCAGTCACGCACATCAATTTTACCGGTAACGGCCGCTGAGATTAGAGCGGAGCGGCGTTCTTTTAAGATTCTTATGTTCCTCACTGACTCGCTTTGCAGTGAATCATATTTTCGCTTTAAGTCTGAAATTGCATTTTCTATTTCTACCTGCTCTGAAATTGGTGGAACCAAGCAAAAATGGTCACCGATGCGATCCTGACCAATATTTGGATCTTTTCGAGAGCTTTCCGCTCCGATCATCCAAAACGGACGGTAGAATTCGATATAATCATGTAAAAACTTAGGGCGCAACTCGTTACTAGGAAGAAGCGCACAAACAGCCTGATTAATAGCTGAGTCAAACATTAATAACGAATGCTTTCCTATGGTGCCATCACCACCGTACATTGCGATTAATACCGAGTTTTTTGGAACAACTCGGCATGATGTATCTGTAACAGCTTTTTGCGTTACGTAAATTTCAGTTTCAAATAAAAGGCTATTGTTTAGATCTGTAGTTCGTATCCAAGGAATTTCACCTTCATAATACTCGTCGTAACGAGATGTTGGAGGAGTGCCGCCACTGGTTGTTTTAAGTTTCCATTTAATTTTTGAAACTTCCCAATGCCTAGGCACTTCCCCAAGCCATTCAACACCAGAGTCTTTCATCGGTGCGTCTGGGTTAAGCCCTTTGGTAACCGCATGACTAATAACCGCCTGACGCTTTTCTTTAAGCAACTCAATCAACCGTTTTTGCTCGTCAATCAACGCATCAATTTTCGCCGTTTCGTAGTCGAGGAACTGGGCTATTTTTTGTTGTTCAGCGACTGGTGGCAATGGAATTCTATACTGATACAAGTCCTCCATTCTGAAGGAAGCTTGCATATGCGACGGAATCAAAGCTCTTTCGAATGCGAATACAGTAGAAAACGAGTAATACGCAAACCTAGTTTGGAGATTATTACTGACCGAGTAAAAAATTAAGCAATTTTGGGATAAGCTAAATTTACCAAAAAGATGTGATACGGTCATTGCTTTCGCACCGACTGTAGTACTAAAAAGCACACCTGCCATTGGGAAGTCATACTCATAGGTATCGATTTTCCCCATGATTCCGCTGTATGAGGTTTGACCGCTGTAGACCGGGTATTGACCTTTATTACTCTCGCAGTATTCTTTTGTTAGCGACGCCGCATTTTCACCTTTATTGGCCTGTATAAGGTAGGCCGACTTTTTTACCTCCCAGCCAGATGGAATTTGTGGAGCCCATTGCAAGCCTGTCGATTTAAGATCCGAATATGTTTTCACGCCGATAACTCCTCAATCATCTGCTTGATTTTATCGGTGCATTGTTTGAGGTCTGCGTCAATTTCCTCGAGTGGGCGAGGGGGCTCGAATACGTAAAAGTGGCGGTTAAACGGAATTTCAAAGCCAACAATGCCGACTTCGCCGTCTTGTTCGTCGCGTTTGCTTTCGTCTATCCAGGCATCAGGCACGTGTGGTTTGACTTCACGCTCAAAGTACTCGTAGATGTTTTCTGTCAGCGGCACGTTCTCGTAGTCGCGTAAGTCAGCATCGGCTTCTGCATTACCTTTTTTATCGGTACAGATATCAGCGTCGCTGTCGCGCTCACTCAAGGCATTGAGCACGGCTTTTAGTTGTGCGGCGGTTAGTTTTACGTCGCTCGCTTTGAGTTCGGCGTTCAGTGCTTTTGTGAAGTCATCACGATTCGTGAAAAGGGTGTCAGCTTCAATGCGCTGAATGGCCTGTTTCAGTTGGTTAAAATCGTCGGTTTTGAGCTTTTGCAGTGTCTTTTCATCATCTAACCGGGCGACACGCTCTTCACTGGCCTGGAAGTTAAGACGCAGCGGGCGTTCAATAGTCATGCGACGGTAGCCGAATGCCTCGTTAGGGAACACCTTGCTGTTTTTAGTTTCTTCCATGGCACCGTATAAACGCACCAGTTCGTTGATGTTTTCTTCGGTGAGGTACTTGCGTTTACTGCCGAGCGATTTACGCATCTTCGCGAAAGCTTCACTACCGTCAATCAGTTGCAGTTTGCCTTTACGCTCTGGCTTTTTGGCGTTGGATAAAATCCAGATATAGGTACTGATGCCGGTGTTAAAAAACATATCGGTGGGTAGGGCGACGATGGCTTCGACCAAGTCGTTTTGCAACAGGTAACGGCGGATTTCAGACTCACCACTGCCCGCAGAGCCGGTAAACAGTGGGCTCCCGTTTAAGACGATACCGATGCGAGACCCTCCTTCACGTGGATCACGCATTTTGCTGACTAAGTGCAATAAAAACAGCAATGAGCCGTCGGATACCCTTGGTAAGCCGGGTCCGAAGCGACCATCGAAGCCTTTTACCTTGTGCTCGTCGTTTACAACGCGCTGCGAGGCTTTCCAATCGACTCCAAACGGTGGGTTTGCCAGCATGTATTTGAATTTTTCATGCGCCAGTTGGTCGTTCGATAAGGTGTTGCCGAGTTTGATGTTTTCAACCTGCTGGCCTTTGATCATCATGTCGGCCATGCAGATGGCATAGGATTCCGGATTAAGCTCCTGACCGAACAGCCTGACGGTGACTTTATCACTAATGGACTGAATGTACTCTTCGGATTCAGACAGGAAGCCGCCGGTGCCGGCTGTTGGATCGTAAATGGTAATGATGCTGTTGGGCGATAACACGTCTTCCTGACCGGTCATCAATAACGAGGTAGCGGCATGCACGCAATCACGCGGGGTAAAGTGCTCACCGGCGGTCTCATTAGAGCTTTCAGCGAATTTACGAATGAGCTCTTCGAAAATAAGGCCCATGCCATAGTTCGAAATTTTGTCAGTCGATAAATCAATCTTCGAGCCAAACTGCTGCGTGACCTGATAAAGGAGGTCCGCTTCAGCAAGTTTCAGCACAAACTCTTCGAAATTGAAGTGTTCGAATATCTCACGCGCGGATTTGCTGAACGACTGAACATACGAAATGAGATCTTCCGCTGTTTGAGTATCTGACAAGGTTGCCAGCGATAACGGAGAAGCATTGTAAAACTGATGGCCGGATTCTTTCAGTAGTAGTAACTCACGCGTAGCGTCAGGCTTGTTTTGGTGTTGTTTTGCAGCATCTAACACCTTGTGTTTGTTGGGCGCCAATACGCACTCTAGGCGCCGTAAAAGGGTGAAGGGCAATATCACCCGCCCATATTGAGATTGCTTGAAGTGGCCGCGTAGCAGGTCCGCCACTGACCAAATGAAGGAGGCGGTTTGCGAGTAGTTTTCTGTATTCATTACGGTGCCCTGTTAGTATTTTGTATTCCCTAATGGGATTCATTATGCCACGGTAATTATCAATGTCATCACCAACGAATGCTAGACTTAGCGAGCGACAATGCTTGTCGCAGGTGAAAATGAATTTTGATAAAAATCTCTGGGCAAGGTATCTACACCGCACCGAGGCTCAGCATTATGGCATACCCTGGGTATTTGCCCCCTAGGGTGGGGTTGAGATTGTTTTGTTTCTGGGAGAATTAAAAGTCGGTTGTGTGGTTAACAGGAACACAGATAACTAGGAAAATTAGAAACGCGTATCTCAAGAGCCTGGTTCATGTTTGAATGGCAAAGTGGTCATGCTGGCCCCAAACTGGCCCCAGATTTTAAAAGTGAAGAATTCGAAGAAAGGTAGGTAGGCTACAGCCCTTTAAAATTGGTCGGCGTGACTGGATTTGAACCAGCGACCCCTGACACCCCATGACAGTGCGCTACCAAGCTGCGCTACACGCCGACCGAGCCCGCTATATTACCGATAACCACTAAATAGGCAAGAGCCTAAGGCATCAACTGATGCTTTATTGCTCAATAGCAGTTGGTTGCTGATCTTGACTGAACCGCTTCAACTTACGAATGCCATCGACTAATACCGGTGTCGCCGGTGATACACCTGGTAATAATTTTTGTTGTTGATTATCAAACGTACGAATACTTGCATCTGCCTTAATAATTGACGTCATTTCTTCATCGTAAACAACAAGGTCATGCCCGAAACTCGTCATGACTGGTAAACGACGTTGTTCTTCGGATAAGTTCATGCCAATAGAATACGCATCAGCTTCATCAACACAATTAATGTAGCGCGCTAGAATAGTCGGCATGATGTCGGTAAGCAGTACTAATGGCTGAGGTTGCAGCGCTAGCCCCTGAGTGTGCAATAACTGCACTTGCATGGCTTTAACAGATAAGGATTCCTTGCCTTCCGGTTGCTGCGGCTGAAGCCCTATGACCACAACTTGAGTATTTTGCTCAAGCTGCCGGCGCAGTACACGCGTCATTTCGGCGGTCATCGTATCCGCAGCGGCAAGGCCAATGTAGGCCGAAGGTTCAGGTAAATTGAAAGCGCTAAACTCTTTTAAAGCAGCAGGCAGTGACGATGTTTGCAATTGGTTTTGCAGCGTTACCTCAACACGGTAATCGCGCAACGTTGAAAAATAAACTGGCTGCTTGTTAGCGTGCTCTATAGGAGCTTGATAGAGGTCAGGTAACGCATAAATTAGCTCAAATAAACCGCTAGTACTGTCACGGTGGCCAAGAACGGGGCTTTGGTATTGTTTTAGCTCTGGAAACTCTTGTAGCAACGTTTTTAAGGTGGCTGCATCAAGTTGGTTCAGCGCTATAACAAGTGTATTCTGTGCATCAGGCACTCGAGCACATTGCAGTGCGCGGCTTGGATAAGCCAGCTTAATCGCTGTTCCTTGGCGAATTAGGTTTTCGGTGGCTTCAAGTCGTTGTTCAACCAACAACCCGTGCTTACTCATAAGCGTTTTAGCTGTGGTCGGATAGCTCAACGGGAACATGTCGTCTTGTTTGGTAATAGGGGTGTAGAACACCGCATCAGCCCAGATATGAATGCTGTGGCTGGCTAAAAAACATAACACGAAAACCGCACTGAATGCGTTTCCCCAATGCTTTTGTTGTAATTGGTCAAGTCGTTTCCATGCAATGTTTGCGAGGCCAAGTTCGAAAATAAGCAGCACCACGAAAATCAGCAGCATGCCTAATAGAATTAAAAAGCTTGCCCCTGCGAATACTGTTTCAGCATCAGTTGCCAACTGCGATAACGAGTACGTATTTAAATGATAGCCGTATTGCCGATAGAACAGGGCATCAGCGACCAGTGCAATGAGGCCAAATGAGGCAACTAACGTAGCGATTCCACGGAGAATTCGGGTATATGGAATGAGTAAGCAGAACGGGAAAATAAGAATAATAAAAACAACGAACGGCAAAAAAGCGAAATGCCCTAACCAATTCATGATTAGATACAGCACGCCGCTATATAGAGTGTACCTATCGCAAGTACGAGTAGGATATTGAAAAACGTAAACCAGTGGCCCCAGCTGATTAACCGAGCAATTTTATCGCGACGTTGTTTACGTTGTTTCATGCGGTGACTGAGCCTTTATGCTTGTTTTTCCATCGATTGTAGCAGTACTTTGCCAAATTGTTCAGCAACCTTGTATGCATCTTCTGATTTATAACTGGCATTAATAATATTTGAAACGGCGTTGCCAAGCGTCATCAGGGCTAAATCGGTTGGCGCTTTATGTTGATTCAAGACATCAATCACCGCATCAAGCAGCTGTTGTTGGGTTTTTACATCGTATTTCGAAACAATCGGCATGGTTTTAAATCTCAACATGTTAAACTAGCCCACATAGTATCACAGGGAATCACAGAGGACACCGAGATAACATGCAAGCTGATGTGAAACATAGCATTATCCATCAATTCTATACCAATGACGGGCAGATTGGACTGCGAGTTGCACCCGCGACACTGGCCATTAATGACGAAGTTGGTCTGTTATTGAGCGAGTTAACTGAAGTCTATAACGCGAAACCGAGCAAAGGCTATGCGCGCTTTATTGACCCCGAGAACGATGATGCGGAAGAACATCAAATCAGTGAATTCCCCGAGAAATTAAAAGCATGGCGTAGCGGCGATGATGAATTTGTCGGCTTTTCACAACAAGCAGCGAAAATTCTTCATCAACAACTGCAACATTACGGTATTTTAGAAGACGGTTTTTTGGTTATCGCTAGCTATACCGAGCTGGGGCAGGATTATTTAGTGGTCGCCTTTTTGCCGAGTAAAGATGGCGTTTCCATTGCGCCAGATTTGTCAGTTGATCGCTCTTCACAGCTTGATATCAATAAGGTTCAGTTGGCTGCCACCATTAATCTCACTGAATGGCAAGAAGAACCAGAGTCTGCGACCTATATTTCATTTATAAAAGGCCGCGTTGGGCGCAAAGTATCTGATTTCTTCTTAGACTTCTTGGGGTGTGCTGAAGGTTTAAACGCTAAAAAGCAATCACAACAGTTAATGGAGAGCCTGCATGATTATGTGAAAGCTGCTGAGATGCCAACTGAACAGGCAAATACATTACGTAAATCGGTGTACGATATCTGCGATAACTCGTGGAAAAGTAATGAGCCGGTGCGAGTCAAAGATTTATCTGAACAGTTACAACAAGCCGTGCCGACTGAGCGAAGCTTTGCTGATTTCACGGCTGAGCAATCACAACCGTTACCAGAAGAGATTCGAGCAGATAGAAGTACATTGCGTAAACTCGTGAAGTTTCAAGGACAGGGTGGTGGCTTGAGTGTCGGGTTTGACCAAGAGTTACTTGGTGCTCGGGTTGACTATGACCCACACACCGATAAATTAACGATTCATGGAACCCCACCGAATTTACGTGATCAATTACGTCGCTATTTTGGTATTGATAGTTAAATTTAAGAATTGAGTTTGGATATAAACGAAAAACGCCGACGTGATAGTCGGCGTTTTAAATGGTGCGTGTGGCGTTTTACTTACTACCTTGCACCGGAATAATGTTGGTTGCATGAAGACCTTTTGGACCTTCCTCGAGTTGAAACTCAACGTCTTGTCCGGCTTTCAACGTGCGATAGCCTTCCATATCAATGGTTGAGTAATGTGCAAAAATATCGCCTTCGCGATCTTCTGCCTCGATAAAGCCAAAACCCTTGGAATTATTGAACCATTTCACTTTACCGGTTGCCATACTTCTACTTCCTTTATTCTGCATTTAAAATTTAGTTATTGTTAGAATGGTTGTTGACGAAACGACGTGATTGAAACACTTGAAATGTCGCTTTGTTAACACCATGTTTTACTCTAGGTGAGTTCTGGTGATAGTCAAGCCGTTTTTTGATTGTTTTGTGAACAAATTTGGTTGAAAGGTGAATACTTTTCACCGAACTTACAAATTTTTAAGCCATTTGCGCAAATAGCTACTATATATAAAGAAAGGGTCATCCATGGGTATGGCAGATCATCACCAACAAGGCAGCGAGCGTGTTGCTGAAAAGCAAAAGCTGCAGCCGCCACCGATGTATAAGGTGATATTAAACAATGACGACTACACCCCGATGGATTTTGTCGTTGAAGTATTGATTAAGTTTTTCCGAATGGATCAAGAACGGGCAACCGACACGATGTTGACCATTCATTATAAGGGACGTGCCATTTGTGGCGTCTATTCTGCAGAAATTGCAGAAACCAAAGTAGTACAAGTGAACCAGTACGCCCGCGA
>NCJS01000189.1 GCA_002279005.1 Idiomarina sp. 34-48-12
GCTTGGCGCTCTCGCCCACTATCAACCACCACATCAATGTTTGGAATGGTCACACTGGTTTCAGCGATATTTGTTGAAATGACGAGGCGCCTACGCGTGTCGCGTTCGTCTAATACTCGTTTTTGTTGGGCCAACGGAATTTGGCGGTGCAACGGCATCACCAGCCACTCGGAATCGCCCTCAAACATCGCACTCAGTTGCTCAATCTCACGCTTGCCAGGTACAAATACCAGAACGCCTTTGGATGCCAACCGCATCGCTTCACGGATAACAGTCGGCATCGCTTGTAACCAAGACTGATTCGCTGGTACCGGATGATACTGAATAGTAATTGGATACTGACGACCTTCGCTTCGCAACACATGTGCATCGCCAAGCCAATTCGCAATTGTTTGTGCTGGAAGCGTTGCCGACATGATCAGTAACTGCAGATCGTCGCGTAAACTGGCGCTCTCTAATGCCATCGCCAAGCCTAAGTCGGTAGCCAGATTACGCTCATGAAATTCATCAAAAATAATTAAACCGGTACCTAGCAATTCAGGATCACGCTGAATGTATTGGGTGAACATCCCTTCGGTAATCACCAATAGCTGCGTCTGCGCATTAAATTTAGCTTCACCGCGAATGTGATAGCCCACCGACTCACCGACGGCTTCACCAAGTTGCTCAGCTAGAAAATGTGCGATTGACAGCGCAGCCATACGCCGCGGTTGGAGGAGGAGAATACGTTGCTGTTTAAACAGACCGCTTTGCATGAGCGCAAGTGGCAATGCGGTCGATTTTCCTGCGCCTGGCGGCGCTTCTAGCACCACAGGTGCGCTCGGTAGCAACCGAATCACATCATCGATGAGTGCTGTTACTGGCAGCACCTGTGGTGTGGTCATAAGGTTATTTCAATAACGTTGCAGCAATGGTGCGGAATCCAAGCGCTGTTGCCCCAGCTGGCCACATTGCATTGGCGCTACCATTGTAGGCGCCGGCAATATCGAAGTGCAGCCATCCAGCACCATTGTTTGGCGCAAACCGCAATAAGAAACCAGCGGCATTGCTTGCACCACCTGCGCCACCACCTTTTTGTGGCCGGCTATTAGCCGTGTCGGCAAATGCTGACGGACAGTTATCTTTATGCCATTGATTCAGCGGTAAACGCCAGAGGAGTTCGCGTTGTTCATCGGCAATTTTAAGCGCTGACTGCGCCAATGCATCATCGACACTGAATAACGCATTGTACTCAGTACCTACGGCAACTTGTGCCGCGCCAGTTAAGGTGGCGGCATCAATAATCAGCGGCGCATTCACTTCACCAGCGTAAATTAATCCATCTGCCAGAACTAAACGACCTTCAGCATCGGTATTCACAATCTCAACCGTTTGACCATCTTTGTAAGTGATAATGTCGCCAAGTTTGTAAGCACTGCCGTCAATTAAGTTTTCGGCACAGCACAGCACGAGCTGCACACGTTTTTGTAGACCTTGTTGAATTGCATGCACAAGGGCGCCTGCGACTGTTGCTGCACCGCCCATGTCACATTTCATGGCGAGCATGCCTTCGCTACTTTTAATGCTGTAGCCACCACTGTCAAACGTGATGCCTTTACCAATTAATACAGCATCAACTGGCGCATCAGCTTGTTTCGACGGGTTATAATCCACCACCAACATAACCGGTGGGCGCTTGCTCGCACGGCCTACGGTGTGGATACCCATGCGTCCGTCAGCAATCAATTCATCGCCTACAACTGAGCGTACCGTCACCGCATCACCACCAATACCCTTTAGCTTATCGGCGACTTTATTGGCCAGTGATTCAGGATAAATTTCATTGGGCGGTAAATTAATGAGCTGACGAATCCATGCAGCAGTTTCACGCAGTTGTTGAAGTTGCTCTGCGGCACCGGCCCAGTTAATTTGGTTCTTTGTTAGGGTGTCGGTAAACCCATTTGAAAAAGCCCACTGACGTTCAATATCCCAGCCTTCACCTTGCAGTGAAACCGACTTCACACCCATCGAATCAAGCTGACGGCCTGCCTTTTGAATCTTCCGTAAATTATCAGCTTCGTTCTCACCAAGGTAAATTGTTGCGCCTTGATCACCAAGAATCACCGCGGTACTTGGCTTCCACGCCGATTGATTCGGTTGCTGCGTCGAAACAAAGACAGATACAGTGCTAGACATGCGAATACGCTCCCAGTATGTTTTTGGCTTTTAATGCTCTATCGTATCCGAGCTACATGAGGCTTACAATGCTGTTTCACAACCCTTTACG
>NCJS01000190.1 GCA_002279005.1 Idiomarina sp. 34-48-12
TGTATTGTCGGCCGGAATGGGGCGGGCAAATCAACATTATTAAAGGTAATAGCCGGCGAGGTATTGCTTGATGATGGCGAGGTTCAGGTTGTTGGTGATACGGTTGTTGCTCGGCTGCCACAAGATCCGCCTGCAAATTCCTCACAATCTGTCTATGACTATGTGGCAGAGGGCTTGGCGGATATTGGCGCAACGCTGCAACAATACCATCACGCTTTACTTGAATTAAATGAACGGCCTGATAGCGATGCTATTTTGCAACGCATGTCGACGCTACAAACAGCTATCGAAGCGGCGGACGGCTGGCAGTTACAATCGCGTATTGAAAGTATTTTGACCCAGCTTGAGCTGCCGGAAGATGCTACTATGGATTCGTTGTCTGGTGGTTGGCTGCGACGCGTCGCACTCGCACGCGCTTTGGTTGTTAATCCCGATTTATTGTTGCTTGATGAGCCAACCAACCACTTAGACGTTGAAATGGTGACCTGGCTTGAGTCAATGGTGAAGGAATTTCGGGGGGCTGTACTATTTATAAGTCACGATCGCGCGTTCATTCGCAACCTAGCCACGCGTATTATCGACCTCGATCGCGGTAATTTGACCAGTTTCCCTGGAAACTACGATAAATACCTTACGGCAAAACAGGAACTTCTGGAGATTGAAGCTAACCAAAACGCCGAATTTGATAAGAGGTTAGCCCAAGAAGAGGCGTGGATACGTCAGGGTATTAAAGCTCGCCGTACTCGCAACGAAGGCCGCGTTCGAGCGCTTCAAGCCTTACGCAAAGAGCGCCAAGCACGACGCGAGCAACAAGGTTCGGCCAAGCTTGCCGTTCAAGAAGCAAATCGTTCTGGTAAGTTGGTGTTTGAAGGCGAAAACTTGCAACTCAGTTTTGACGACAAGACTATCCTCAAAGACTTTAATTTGACCTTGCAGCGCGGCGATAAACTGGCGTTGGTGGGGCCGAATGGCTGTGGGAAGAGTACCTTAATTCGCGTGTTGTTAGGTCAACAAGAAGTTGACTCTGGCTCAGTTAAACGCGGCACTAACCTTGAAGTAGCTTATTTTGACCAGCATCGCGCGCAATTGAACCCTGAATTATCCGTTGCAGAAAATATTGGAGACGGTAAGCAGGATGTTACCTATAACGGCAAAACACGCCACATACTAAGCTACTTACAAGACTTTTTATTCTCGCCGAAACAAGCACGTACGCCAGTGAAAGCCTTGTCGGGCGGTGAACGAAATCGTGCGCTATTGGCACGTTTATTCCTGCAACCAAGTAACTTTCTGATTCTTGATGAACCAACTAATGACTTGGATATTGACACGTTAGAGTTGCTAGAACAGATAGTAGCTGATTATCAAGGCACCGTTATTCTCGTCAGCCACGATCGAGAGTTTGTCGATAATACAGCTACCAGTGTGCTTTTATTCGAAGGCGACGGGGTTATTACTGAGATATTTGGTGGATTTACTGAAATTAATCACTATCTCGGTGAAAAACGGGGAACTAAAGTTCTCGAAGCTCGGTCAGACAAGCCAGAATCGAAGCCTCGGGGTTCTGCTGAGCCAAAGAAAAAGTTATCCTACAAGTTGCAACGTGAATTAGATATGCTGCCAGAACGAATTGCAGCGCTTGAGCATGAACAAGAAGAATTAGAACAACAAACGAACAACCCAGAGTTTTACAACCAGCCGCATACCTTAACCGCGCCTGTTTTGGAGCGTTTAGGTGCGTTAGAGAATGAGCTTATGGCAGCGCTAGAGCGCTGGGATGAATTAGAAAATTTACAACAAGAGAGCAGTTAAGCCATCTATGAAACAGTTTAAAACCCGTCTATTAGTCGCAACCGTTGCAGCCTCATTAAGCGGGGCTGCTGCTGCACAAAATTATACCGTGCAGCCAATTGTTACGCCGGAGTCAGTTCAGAATACTTACGGTGTAGCTCTTAATGATCAAGGCTTAGCAGCTTTACATATGCGCATGCCGCTGGCGGCTGAAATTGATTTTGATTTGATTAATGATACGGTGCTGGCACAAGCAGGTATTTCAACTGACTTTGATCCAGCCACCGATGAACTCACTTACCAACAATATATTGCTCTGGTTAAACGTCTTGAGGACCGGGTCAACGGCTCGCTGACAACCTTACGCTTGGCAGTTAACTTTGCCGGCGACTATGACGGTCAAACTGTTGCTTTACCAGCCTTATTAAACAGTGCAGGAAACGGCGCATCGAGCCAGTTGAACTCGGGTGAT
>NCJS01000191.1 GCA_002279005.1 Idiomarina sp. 34-48-12
GCGTTTGACTGGCACCATTGATTGTCACCTCAACATCAATGCGCTCTGGTAAGAAGTCTTCTGGTAGCACAAAGTCACCGGCTTGAACGGTAAAATAGCGCATACTAAATTGCCGATCTTTCGCCTCAATATTTGCCAGTGCCAGCAAATCAAAGCTCGCTGACTTATCATCCTTACGCCCATGCAAACGCATAGTGAGCGTACCTTTTGTGAGGTTGCGCAAACGTTCCATCTGCACAATAGCGATTCGAAAATGGTAATGATCGGCGGCAATGTTTTGTTGTAACTCAAGTGAGTCGATAACCACGCCGCTGGCTTCCATTTCCGGCGCCATAATTTTTTGATAGAACGTTAACTCGCGTCGTAACGCAAAGTTTTCGTCTTGTGCCATTAGCAGTTCTTGCTGCAAACTTTGACTAGCTGCACGTTCGATACCTAACTCAACGGTGGCGATGTGCTGCTGATAATCAAATGTTTCTGCACGCTCATAAAGTTGCTCAATTGCTGCTTCTTGTTCAGCGACTTTGTCGTTTAGGGTTAAAACGTGCCAATGGCCGCCCCAATAACCAGCTGATGCACCAATCGCGATTGCTAAGGCAATGACGCCCCAACCGCCAAAGCGATGAACTAATGCTGCCGTTATGATATTTTGCTTCTCTTTCATGGGCTCACTTCTTATCATGAATTAGCGCCATGCTACGCAGGCGCAGTTTCGGACGCAACTAAAAATAGACACATAGGCCTTCAGATGATTCTTTGGTTAAAAGCGTTTCACGTAATTTTTATGGTGGCTTGGTTTGCTGGCATCTTTTATTTGCCGCGATTATTTGTGTACCACGCGCAAAACCAAAACAACGATGTTCACGAGCAATTCAAAGTGATGGAACGTCGTTTGCTCTATTTCGTCACGCCATTTGCCATCTTGACGCTGGTATTTGGCTTGGCCTTAATGTGGGTTTATGGCGGAGCATGGCTAAAAGCCAGTGGTTGGCTGCATATCAAACTTGTTATCGTCACCTTACTATACGTTTATCACGGCTATTGTTTTAAGTTATTAGCTGACTTTAAACATAACCGAAACACGCGTAGCCATAAATTCTACCGCGTTTTTAACGAGATTCCGGTGCTGGCTTTATTTGCCATTATCATTTTAGCCGTGGTCAAACCGTTTTAGCGGTTTGATCATTCTTTTTAAGCGCACTTTCTGTTAAAGTACTGGCCCAGTGTGTGCAATCACTGCAGGGCCTTTCATCATGAATTTTACCGGTTCAAATATCCTCTCTGTTGAGCAGTTCGATATCGACAGTATTCAGACCATTTTTGCTATTGCCGATCGCATGCAGCCTTATGCACGCCGGCAAAAACGCACCAAAGTGCTCGATGGTGCCATTTTAGGTAATTTGTTTTTTGAACCGTCTACCCGAACTCGCGTGAGCTTTGGCACCGCTTTTAATTTACTTGGCGGTGAAGTGCGTGAAACAACGGGTATGGAAAGCTCCGCTCTAGCCAAGGGTGAATCACTCTACGACACTGCACGTGTACTCAGTAGCTACAGTGACGTGATAGCCATGCGCCATCCAAAGTCTGGCTCGGTCGCCGAATTTGCTGAAGGGAGTCGTGTACCGGTAATAAATGGCGGTGACGGTGCTAACGAGCACCCGACGCAAGCGCTACTTGATTTATATACCATTAAAAAAGAATTGGCGTATCACGGCCACGATGTTGATGGAATGCACATATGTATGATGGGTGATTTGAAGTTTGGCCGTACCGTGCATTCGTTATCGCGCTTACTCGCGATGTACAAAGACATTCGCTTTACCTTAATTTCACCACGAGAGCTGGCAATGCCAGATAGTGTTCTCGAAGTTCTTGATCAAGCGGGTCATCGCGTCACCGTAACTGACCAAGTTAGCGGTAGTTCGGATGCTGACATTGTTTATCAAACGCGCATTCAGCAAGAGCGCTTTACAACGCCGCAAGAAGCCGACATGTACCGTGGTAAATTCCGCTTAAATAGCGAAATCTACACCAAACACTACAAACCAAATACCGTCATTATGCACCCGCTGCCGCGTGACTCACGTGCGGAAGCAAATGAATTAGATAACGATTTGAACCAAAACCCGAATTTAGCCATATTCCGTCAAGCAGATAATGGCGTTCTCATTCGGATGGCACTCTTTGCGCTCACTTTAGGTGTGGCCGATCAGATTGAAAAATACGAGTGCGACGTCAACTGGTATAGCGAAAAACGCACCAG
>NCJS01000192.1 GCA_002279005.1 Idiomarina sp. 34-48-12
CGATTTCTTGCCTTTCACAGTTCCAGCTTTTTGTAGCTTTTGTCCGTGTAACAATACTTTTTCAGTAATGGTCGTTTTACCCGCATCAGGGTGCGAGATAATAGCGAACGTGCGTCGCTTGGCGACTTCTTTGGCGATAGCTTTGGCCAGATCTGACATGCTGAACTCTTTTTCCTAATGGATAAGTCAATATAAAGACAATAAATACGAAAGTGCCGCGAATTCTAACCGAATTCGCGGCACTTTTGTACGATTAACTCAAATTGACAGTCGGCAGTTTTAGCGGTGCAACAAATGATTCTCATCAATAATTTTAACCAATGCATTCACTGCATCTTCAACTGGTCGATTCAAACCTTCTACACGTTCAACGACACGACCATGTACATCAAGAACGGTAACCAAGTTGCTATGGTCAAAATCACCGTCAGAACGCTTACGATAGCGAACTCCTAGCAAAGTTGCTAAGGCGCGAATGTTGTTGTCATCACCGTGAAGGAATGTCCAAACATCGTCACCTAAGTTGTATTTCCCCGCATATTCGGCCAACGCAGCTGGGGTGTCGCGGTCTTCATCAAAGCTGACCATAACAAGTTTCACTTCACTCTTATAAGCTTCTGGCAGAGCTTCGAAAATACGACGAGCATCGTTTACAAGTACCGGACATGCGGTAGTGCAACTGCCATAAATCATTGAAATGACAACCGGTTGACCTTGGAAACTGGCTAACGTTAATGACTCACCTGTATGCGCTTGCCACTCACCATCTAAGTGATAAATAGAATGCTCTTTATTTACCGGCTCAGCCTTAAACGTTGTGTGATTCTTATGATCATGATGATTATGTTGACTGTGATCTTGTGCCACAGCGACGCCAGAACTCAAAAGCATGACGGATAAAGCAAACATTACGTTTTTCATGATCATTTCTCCATATCGTAAGCACAACGGAAGCCTAAAGTGCTGGTTGTGCTTTGTGGGCGATAGTTACTACGCGACTGATATCGAAAGAACGTTGCGTAGCTCGCATCACCAAAATCAGCCATAAATCTTGCGCTATCGCCGCAAGAGCCGGCGAGTAAATCGTTATTGTCGCCATTGGTTAGCAACAATTGATAATCTTCAACCCATTCGTTTACACGATTGTGCATGTATTCAAGATGTTCGATGTTTGCATCCACATCTTGCTTGCTATAGGCCGTTGGATTGCTGTTTCGTGCAAACAACATCTGTGCGTAGGCTTTGTCGCTCAAGTTTTGTTGCTGCAAATAATAATTTGATGCGTATTCCCATTCATCGAGTGTTGGCAAGCGTCCACCTTGTGCATCACAGTATGCACGCGCCGCAAACCAAGATACTTGTGTGACGGCCTTACTCTCAAAGCCCGCCGGTAGTTCTTCATCGCTTGGCCAACTTTTCAAATAATTTCCATCATGGAAAATCGCGGCAATGTTATCGCGTTGCCATTTCTCGTGTTCCGATACAAACTCCAGATATTGCGCATAAGTGACTGGTGCTGCATCTAGCTTGAACGCAGGCATCACCACAACCTCAACGGTTTCATCAAGTAGTACCGCGGGTTTATATTCACCAGCGGGAATGATGACCGGCTCGGCGGCTGCTTGCGCAGCCACCACCATACTCAAAACACTCAGCCACTTATACATGATCAACTCCTGTTGACTTATTTCTTACGAGGGCCTGCGTATAACGCGCCAGCAGCACCACGCTCAGCGTCTGCAAACTCATGGTCAACGAGTTTGTAAACACCTTCTTCTGGTACAATAAACTCGACAGTTGCGCTGCTACTAGCGCCAAGTAATACAGTTTGCATGCCGTACCAAGTATTGCGCGGGTCACCTTCAGCCCAAACTTTATCGAAAATTGCACCGATAACGTGGAAGCTTGAAGTGCCTGAAGGGCCAGCATTCAAGAAGTGAATACGCACGCGGTCACCAGCATTTGATTTCAATGGGTTCTCGCTCAATGCTGAAACGTGACCGTTGAATACAACATGACTTGGGTCACGCGCTAATGCTGCAGAGTGGTCGTAAATATACTCTTCGCCCATTTGCTCAAGATACATCTCTGATTGAACAATCACGTACTCTTGGTCAACTTCTTTATCAGTTGGGTAGCCTTCTTTTGGCGATACAACCACAGCACCATATTGACCCATTGCAGTGTGCATCAATACGCTTGAAGTACCGCAGTGATACATGTAAGTACCGGCATAGTTCGC
>NCJS01000193.1 GCA_002279005.1 Idiomarina sp. 34-48-12
AGCTTGCACAGTTACCCAAGCAATTAAAGATTGGCTACCTGAACGACCAGAGACTATTTTTGTTGCAGGTGGCGGTGCTTACAACCCGATTTTGATGAGTGCTCTGAAGGCGAAATTGCCGCATTGTGGGTGGCACGCAACGTCGGTGCTTGGTGTTGCCCCTCAGCATGTTGAAGCGATGGCATTTGCCTGGCTTGCACGCTGCTATATGCACCGTGTGCCAGGCAATTTACCCGCTGTGACAGGAGCGAGCCGCCCAACCATTCTCGGCGGCTTATTCTTACCCTAACGTCAATAACTGCTTAGCTTTCCAGTGCCGCAAAAGCATCACGAGTAAGATTCTCGTTATTGCCGTCTTTGCCGACCACAATACTATCTTCAATACGAATACCGCCGTATGGGCGTAACTCAGCGATTTTATCCCAGTTGAAGTCTTTGTTATCTGCATGCTCTTCTAGCAATTGATCCACTACATAAAGTCCAGGTTCGATGGTAAATACCTGCCCTGCTTCAACGTCGCGGAGTAAGCGCAAGAACGGGTGACGCGGATCACGTGCAATGGTGTCGCCACGGTCATTCGCCAAGAACCCACCCACATCATGCACTTGCAAACCAATGAAATGGCCCAAACCATGTGGGAAGAATGCGCTGCTGTATCCTTGTTCGTAAATACTTTCGGCAGTACCTTTCACGAAGCCAAATTCGCTCAAAATTTTTGCGATTTTGAGATGCTGGCTGACATGCAGTTCGTAGTAGTTAATGCCCGGCTTAATCTCAGTTAACAAGCTTTGTTGCGCGTCATCCATTGCCGCAATCAAATCCGCAAAGAAACCTTTTTCACGAGCGTAAGTACGGGTAATGTCGGCACAGTAACCGCGATACAATGCGCCAGCATCAATCAAAAATGAGCGTGACTGCTCAGGAGCGCTGGTTTCATACACATCATAATGCAGCACTGCACCATGCTCATTCAACGCGACTATGCTGTTATAAGGCACTTGGCTTTCACGAAAGTTAATGGCAGCAAGATAAGCGTGATGAATTTCTAACTCACTGGCGCCTGCCATAAATGCATCTTGCGCTGCGAGATGGGCTTTGGCTGCTAATTTATTCGCCTGACGCATGTTGTCCACTTCCCATGCAGTCTTGATAGCGCGATGGAAGTGCAAATGATCAATTAAATTTGCTGGGTTACGTGCTTTGACTGGCCAACTCGCCACCGGCTCAGCAAAGTCTTCGCCAATGAAAGCGGCAGATTTGATTTTGTCACCCAGCCAATCCGTCATTTTCTCTTGGCTGTCGATAACAATAAGCTCAACATGTTGTTGCCATTCTTCTTCAGGGATTTTTACTTCAGCGTGCCAAAAGTCGCGCGGTTTAAACAAGAACACAACCGGCTTTTCGCCTGGCTGGTAAAAAACGGCACTTTTCGGGCTTTCAATGACAGGAACCCAGTACTTAAACAGTGGATTCACTTTATAAGGAGCTGGATTATCATCCAAGAAGGCAACGCGTGGCTGCCCAGCATAGATAAGAACAGAATCGAAACCAGTTGCGGCAAGGGCTGCGTCAAATCTGGCTTTAACTGTGGCGATATGGTCTGCGTATGCGCTCATAAATACCTCGGTTAGAATGTGTGGCAACATTCTAACCGAAACAGCGCATTAACTCATCTTTAGATAGAGAAGCTTGACCCGCAGCCGCAGGTAGTCGTCGCATTCGGGTTTTCTACGAAAAAGCGCGCACCTTGCAGGCCTTCTTCATAATTGACCGTACCGCCAACCAAATATTGCAAACTCATTGGATCAACCACCAACATCACACCATTCTTTTCGATTTCCATATCACCAGGGTTGGTCTTTTCATCGAAGGTAAAACCATATTGGAAACCCGAGCATCCGCCACCTGTCACATAAACACGCAGTTTCAACGCTGGATTTTCTTCTTCAGCGATAAGTTTTTTAACTTTGTTGGCTGCGGATTCAGTGAACTGAATTGGCATGGCTTGTGCAACATCTGACATAGTCTTGTGGTACCTCTTGAAAATTCTGGCTCTATTTTCGCTTACCTGACTAAAAGGGTCAAGTATTGCCTTGCAGAAGTTGGCTCCAATAGAAGCTTCGCGTTAGCGTTTGACTGGCACCATTGATTGTCACCTCAACATCAATGCGCTCTGGTAAGAAGTCTTCTGGTAGCACAAAGTCACCGGCTTGAACGGTAAAATAGC
>NCJS01000194.1 GCA_002279005.1 Idiomarina sp. 34-48-12
GCATCTGTGGCCACAGCTTCAGCGCGTTCGATTTTGGCACAAATTAACCCACGACCTTCTGCGGCGCGCAGCAATCGGCGGGCTTCGTGAATATCGGCACTACTTCTCGGAAAGCTAACAGCGAGGTAATCAACAGCAATTTTTGCTGCTGTTTGAATATCTTGGAGATCTTTCTCGGTTAATGCAGCTGCAGATAAACCACCGCCTAACCGGTTGATACCTTTATTATTTGACAATTTGCCACCCACGGTTACCGTGGTTGTGATCTGTGATCCGCTCACATCTTCAACCTGAAGTCGAACACGGCCGTCATCGAGGAGGAGAATATCGCCTTCGCTCACATCCTGTGGTAACTCTTTATAGTCGATACCGACACGCTGTTGGGTTCCAGCATTTTTATCGAGTGCCGCATCTAAAACAAACACATCACCAACATCTAACGTAATGGCGCCACTTTCAAATTTAGAAATTCGAATTTTAGGGCCCTGTAAATCACCTAAAATGGCAACATGAATACCTAGGCGGTTGGCGATGTCGCGCACTTGGTTTGCTCGACGCTCATGATCTTCGGCAACACCATGGGAAAAGTTAAGTCGAACGACATTCGCGCCTGCTTTAATAAGAGCTTCAAGAACTGTTGGATCATCGGTAGCAGGGCCGAGTGTGGTGACAATTTTGGTGCGCCGTAACATAGTTTTACTCCTTTAGTTTTGCTTAAAATTATACCATGTCTTCTCAGCAGTTACAGAGATTCTGGCGCTCGCCGGAGTATTTCAGTACAATACCCGCCAATTTTCACGCAACCGTCAAATTTACGTAACAGAAAGGTAACCTCATGAGTGATCAGCAACAGGATCTGACCCTAGCAAGTTGGCAGGAACGCCAAGAATACGCCGAAATGATGCAGCCTATCATTGGTCGTTTGTATCGCAATTACGGTGTGGAAATCTTGGTATATGGTCGTTCGCTGCTAAACGTCGATACTATTAATATCATCAAGGCGCATCGTTTAATCCGTCGCCATGAAGGTGTGAAGCTGCGTTTGCGTGAGAGCTTTCCGTTTATTGAAGCGTTAAGCAAAATGAAATTGGCACCTGCGCGTGTCGACCTGGGTAAATTAGCATTTAATTACCTGCATAAAGATGCCGGCAAAGGCGACAGCATTGAAGCGTACTTGCAACGCGAGTTGGTTGACATTGTTGACAAAGCTGATGAAATTCCAGCACAAGATGTTGTTTTATATGGTTTTGGCCGTATCGGTCGTTTATTAGCACGTTTACTGATTGAACGTAATGGTAGCAACAACAAGATGCGTTTACGCGCTATTGTTGTACGTGGTGGTCGCGATGGTGATCTAGAGAAACGTGCGAGTTTGTTACGTCGTGACTCTATTCATGGCCCATTCAATGGTTTAATCACCGTTGACCATGAAAATTCTGCAATTAAAGCCAATGGCACGAGCATCAAAGTGATTTACTCTGATGGCCCTGATCAAGTTGATTACACTCAGTATGGTATTAACGATGCCATCATCATCGACAACACGGGTATTTGGAAGGATGAAGCCGGCCTCGGTTTACACTTGAAGTCAAAAGGTGTGAAAAAGGTTCTATTAACTGCGCCGGCGAAAGGCGATATAAAGAACGTTGTGTACGGTGTTAACCACACCGACATTCAGCCTGAAGATTTGATTGTGAGTGCAGCCAGCTGTACTACCAACGCCATTACGCCAGTGTTAAAAGTTATTCATGACGCCTATGGCATTCGTAACGGTCACGTTGAAACCGTGCATTCTTACACCAATGACCAGAACTTGATTGATAACTATCATAAAGCTGAGCGCCGTGGTCGTTCTGCGCCGTTGAACATGGTTCTTACTTCAACAGGTGCGGCGAAAGCAGTGGCGAAAGCATTGCCAGAATTGGCAGGTAAGTTGACCGGTAACGCCATTCGTGTGCCAACGCCAAATGTCTCTATGGCAATCATGAACCTGAACTTAAATAAAGCGACGAGCAAGGATGACCTGAACGCGTTTTTACGCGATCAAGCCTTACATTCAGAATTGCAGGCACAAATCGATTACACGGCATCAACTGAAATTGTATCTACCGATTTAGTTGGTTCGCGTTACGCCGGTGTGGTTGATTCACAAGCGACCATCGTTGATGAAGATCGTGCGGTATTGTACGTATGGTATGACAACGAGTTCGGTTATAGCTGT
>NCJS01000195.1 GCA_002279005.1 Idiomarina sp. 34-48-12
CTGTACCATACGGCCGATACGCTCGCGCTTGCTCTTCACTGGGTTGTATACGGTGTCGCCCTGAGACAGAACGCCCGAGTATACGCGCAAGAAGGTCAACGTACCTACAAATGGGTCGGTTGCGATTTTGAATGCCAATGCTGAGAACGGCTCATCGTCAGATGACTTACGCACGCCTTCAGATTCGTCTTCCAAAATACCACGAATCGCTTTAACTTCAGTTGGTGAAGGTAAGTATTCGATAACTGCGTCAAGCATTGCTTGAACGCCCTTGTTTTTAAACGCAGAACCACACAAACAAAGGATGATTTCGTTGTTCAGCGTACGCTGACGTAAACCAGCTTTGATTTCAGCTTCAGTCAACTCACCTTCTTCAAGGTATTTGTTCATCAGCTCTTCGTTGGCTTCAGCAGCAGCTTCAACCAAGTCATTGTGCATTTCTTCAGCTTTGTCTTTCAGTTCCGCTGGAATTTCTTCATAGTTGAAAGTCATCCCCTGGTCTTCTTCATTCCAGTTGATTGCTTTCATCTTGATCAAGTCAACAACGCCTTTGAAGTTATCTTCAGCACCGATGTTCAAATGAATTGGAACTGGAGTCGCAGCCAAACGCGTTTTGATTTGACCTACAACGCGCAAGAAGTCAGCACCAGCACGGTCCATCTTGTTGACGAAAACCATACGTGGAACTTCGTACTTGTCTGCTTGACGCCATACGGTTTCAGTTTGCGGCTGTACGCCAGAAGAACCACACAGAACAACTACCGCGCCATCAAGTACACGCAGTGAACGTTCTACTTCGATAGTGAAGTCAACGTGTCCTGGCGTATCGATAACGTTGATACGGTGTTCTGGGAACTGCTGATCCATACCTTTCCAGAAAGCAGTTACAGCAGCAGAGGTAATAGTAATACCACGCTCTTGTTCTTGCTCCATCCAGTCGGTAGTCGCTGCACCGTCATGCACCTCACCCAATTTGTGAGACAAGCCGGTGTAGAACAACACACGTTCAGTAGTGGTTGTTTTACCTGCGTCTACGTGAGCACAGATACCGATGTTACGGTAACGCTCAATCGATGTTTGTCGAGCCATAAATTCCTCTTTGGGTTAACTGTGAATTTACCAGCGATAGTGTGCGAACGCTTTGTTCGCTTCGGCCATACGGTGGACGTCTTCACGCTTCTTCACAGCAGAGCCTTTACTTTCTGATGCATCTAACATTTCACCTGCTAGACGCTGAGCCATGGATTTTTCACCCCGAGTACGCGCAGCATCAACTAACCAACGCATAGCCAGTGCATTGCGGCGAACAGGACGTACTTCTACTGGTACTTGGTAGGTAGAACCACCAACACGACGAGATTTAACCTCGACAGTAGGACGAACGTTGTCCAACGCAGATTCGAAAATTTCAAGGTGGTCTTTGCCTGACTTCTCAGCCAGGATGTCTAACGCACCGTAGATGATCTTTTCAGCGACAGATTTTTTGCCGTCAACCATGACGACATTGATAAATTTAGCCAACAACTCTGATCCGAACTTAGGGTCCGGAAGGATTTTACGTTGACCTATGACGCGTCTTCTTGGCATCTCAATATTCTCCGATTAATTCAGGGTATTCCCCAAAACTTATAAATTACAGTTTGGCCTTACTAACGGAGAACCGTTAAGACTTAGGCCGTTTCGCGCCGTACTTAGAACGTGCTTGGCGACGATCATTCACGCCTGCACAGTCGAGAGCACCACGAACTGTGTGATAACGAACACTTGGCAAGTCTTTTACACGACCGCCGCGAATCAATACGACTGAGTGTTCTTGCAAGTTGTGACCTTCACCACCGATGTACGAAGAAACTTCGTAGCCGTTAGTCAAACGTACACGGCATACTTTACGCAGTGCAGAGTTTGGCTTCTTCGGGGTAGTAGTGTAAACACGGGTACATACGCCGCGTTTTTGTGGGCAAGCCTCAAGTGCCGGAACGTTGCTTTTCACAACCGGCTTTTGACGACCTTTGCGCACCAGCTGATTAACTGTTGCCATTCATTACTCCTGATTATGTTGATGTCGCTCAACAGAATGAAAAATCCAAGTTTCCCCCTATTTTTAAGCTTGCTGTCGACAAGCCACGAGCTAATCGCCCAAATATGGGGAGGCCGAATTTTAATGGTCAATAATTGGACTGTCAAGGAAAAGCGACGGAAATAAAAAGGCCGCTCGCTAAT
>NCJS01000012.1:0-3563 GCA_002279005.1 Idiomarina sp. 34-48-12
TTAATTCCGCACTTCGGTGTGGTCATTCAGTGGTTTTTTGAATACTTGGAAAATACATCAAGTTTCTTACCCAAAAATGTTTAATGAGGTTGTTGTTGCATGTGTGGCATTGTTGGAATTGTAGGTAAAGACCCAGTCAATCAAGCGTTGTATGACGGTTTAACGATGCTCCAGCATCGTGGCCAAGATGCCGCCGGTATCATGACCGTAGATAACGGCACACTGCGTTTACGTAAAGCCAATGGTTTGGTGCGCGATGTTTTTCATACGCGCCACATGCATCGTCTGCAAGGGCGCATTGGTATTGGGCACGTTCGCTATCCTACCGCGGGTAGTTCGAGTTCCGCAGAAGCGCAACCGTTTTATGTGAACTCGCCATTTGGTATTGCGATGGCGCACAACGGCAACTTAACTAACGCTCATGAACTGCAAGAGCAACTGTTCAAAAAAGCTCGCCGCCACATTAACACCACTTCTGATTCTGAAATTCTACTCAACGTATTCGCTCACGAACTGTATCAACAAGAAAGCCTGCGCTTAACACCAGAAGATGTGTTTGCCACAGTTGCTCGAGTGCATCGTCAAATTCGCGGTGCCTATGCCGTGGTCGCGATGATTATCGGTCACGGTATTGTTGCGTTTCGCGACCCGTGGGGTATTCGTCCGTTAGTATTGGGGATGCGCGAAACCGCAAATGGTAACGAATATATTGTTGCCTCTGAAAGCGTTGCCGTTGATGGTACTGGCTTCAAGTATGTGCGAGATGTTGAGCCTGGCGAAGCCATTTATATTTCTGAAGACGGCGAATTGTTCTCACGTCAGTGCGCAGACAACCCGCAGCATTGCCCATGTATTTTTGAATATGTTTACTTTGCTCGTCCTGATTCATTTATCGACAAAGTGTCGGTGTATGCTTCGCGAGTCAATATGGGCCGTAAGCTTGGCGAAAAGATCAAACGCGACTACGCCGATTTAGATATTGATGTGGTCATCCCAATTCCAGAAACCAGTTGTGATATCGCATTGGAAATGGCGAACATTTTAGATTTGCCGTATCGCCAAGGTTTTGTGAAGAACCGCTATATTGGCCGTACGTTCATCATGCCTGGGCAAACGCAGCGCCGTAAGTCGGTACGACGTAAGCTGAATGCGATTAGCGCCGAATTCCGCGGTAAGAATGTCTTGTTGGTGGATGACTCCATTGTGCGTGGCACAACGTCAGAGCAGATTATTGAGATGGCGCGTGAAGCGGGCGCGAAGAAAGTGTATTTCGCTTCAGCAGCACCAGAAATTCGTTTCCCGAACGTTTACGGTATCGATATGCCAAGTGCCAACGAATTGATTGGGCATGGTCGTGAGGCGTCAGAAATTAATGATTTAATTAAAGCTGATGGCCTAATTTACCAAGAGCTCGATGATTTAATTGCCGCTGTGCAGCAAGAGAATAAAGATATTGCCCGTTTTGAAACATCTGTGTTCAACGGTGAGTACATCACTGGCGATATCAATCAAAGCTACCTCGACCGTCTTGATGCCGCTCGTAACGACGTTGCCCGTCATGGTAACGATCAAAGCGAAGATGCGAATCTTGAGCTTCACAACGAAGACGAATAATTCAATTTCGCAATAAAAAAACGGACGCCTTGGCGTCCGTTTTTTTTTAACTTCAAATTAGAGTTGGAACGGGTAAACCGAGCCGAGTTTAAGAATTTGCGTTAACTCATCCAGAGCCGTGCGCGATTCCATTAATAGCTGTGGGTCACGTAAATCGGCCACACTTAACTCGTCGCGATAGTGCTTATCAACCCATTGATTCAATCGCGCGAACAACTCTTCGTTCATGATGACCGCAGGGTTTACTGCTGCTAACTCCGTGTCGTTTAGTGCCACACGTAAGCGCAAACATGCCGGGCCGCCACCGTTGCGCATGCTTTGTTTTACATCAAAGTAGTGAACTTGGCGAATTGGTGTATTGCGAGTCACCAAATCAGCTAAGTAAGCTGCAACACGAGGGTTTTCCTGACATTCAGTTGGCGCAATGATCGCCATCGTGCCATCTTGCATGGTCAGCAGTTGGGTGTTGAATAAGTAGGTTTGTACCGCATCTTCAACGGACACTTCTGAGGTTTTAACTTCAACGAAGTGAACACGTTCGTCGCCAAATTTGCGCTGAATTTCGGCGAATTTCGCTTCCGTATCTAAAAACGCTTGCTCGTGATAGAACATGACGTTCTGATTGCCCACGGCAATAACATCGTTGTGAAAGACACCTTGATCAATCACGTCAGGATTCTGTTGAATATAAACCGTGTTGTCGTCACTCAAACCGTGTAAGCGCGCAATGGCCTGTGACGCCTCATAAGTTTGGCGCGCAGGGAACTTACTTGGGGCAGGTTTGCTGCCGTCGAATGCATAGCGACCAAACGTGAAAATCTCAACACCGGCATGACCGTAGTTGCTGCACAAGCGGGTATGATTCGCTGCGCCTTCATCACCAAAGTGTTCGTTATCCGGCAAGTGAGTATGGTGTGCAAAGTAACGGTTGTTATTAAACATCGCCTGTAAAATACGACCACTGGTGGTCGGCTCAAGCGAGCGATGAAACTTATTGGTTAAGTTGGCAGGCGTAAAATGTACTTTGCCATCGGCTGTATCCGCACCTGGCGATACCGTCGCTGCATTGGCTGTCCACATGCTTGATGCTGAACACACTGCTTGGAATATTTCTGGCGCTTGTTGTGCTGCTTTACTAAGCACTTCGCTGTCTGATCCACTGAAGCCTAAACGGCGTAAAGCAGCAACATCAGGACGTTCTTGTGGTGCGAGTACACCTTGAACCATGCCCATATCATGCAGCGCCTTCATTTTCGCAAGACCTTGCTTAGCCGCAGATTTTGGACTAGAGGTAGATTTAGCATTGCTTAATGAAGCAACGTTTCCGAACGACAGCCCGGCATAATTGTGGGTTGGGCCAACGAGGCCATCGAAATTAACTTCATAGTGTTGCATGCTCAAACAAACCTCCATTGCAGTTGCAAGCGTTGAATTGTTGGCTATTATACCCGCAAGTTGGTCTGGGTGTAAGGGCTGAACGCCTTGATTTTATTGGTCTGATGCGCGTGTCAGTGAATTGGTGCATAGATATAAAGCAAAAACGTATTTTTATGATTTTTGTTCAGGGTGGTTGTGCATAAGCCGCAGAACAGATATATCTAAAAAAAGAATCCCACAAGCTTACGGATAAAAGAGAGTCGCATGGCAAAAGCGTTAGTTATTGTCGAGTCGCCAGCAAAAGCGAAGACAATTAATAAATATTTAGGGAATGATTTTGTGGTGAAATCGAGCGTGGGTCACGTTCGTGACCTACCGACAAAATCAACCGCGACCGTCAAAACCAAGCCGCCGGCTGAAGTAAGAAAGATGACGCCGGAGCAAAAAGAAGCTTATCGGCAAGAGCGTGAGTTCCAAAAATTAGTGGCCCGCATGGGTATTGATCCGCAACATGGCTGGGAAGCACACTACGAAGTGTTGCCCGGCAAAGAAAAGGTTGTGGCTGAACTGAA
>NCJS01000012.1:3634-30057 GCA_002279005.1 Idiomarina sp. 34-48-12
TTGAATATTGACCGTGTGAATGCACAGCAAACGCGTCGATTCCTCGACCGTGTTGTTGGCTTCATGGTGTCGCCGTTATTGTGGAAGAAAATTGCGCGTGGGCTGTCAGCCGGACGCGTGCAATCCGTAGCTGTGCGTCTCGTGGTTGAGCGTGAGCGCGAAATCAAAGCATTTGTGCCAGAAGAATATTGGGATATTTACGCCGATTTATCGACGCAAAATAGGGATGAATTGCGCATGCAGGTGCAAAAGCACCTCGGCAAGACCTTTAAAGCGAACGATAAGGCCGCTGCTGACGCCGCTGTGGCTGCATTGAAGGGTGCCCAATACAAAGTCATAGACCGCGAAGATAAACCCACTAGCAGCCGTCCCTCGGCGCCGTTCATTACATCAACCCTGCAACAGGCCGCAAGTACGCGGTTAGGTTTCGGGGTGAAAAAGACCATGATGTTGGCGCAGCGTTTGTACGAAGCGGGTCATATCACCTACATGCGTACCGACTCAACCAACTTGAGCCAAGAGGCTGTGGCGAACTGTCGTGACTACATTGGCAAGAACTTCGGTAGCGATTATTTGCCAGCGAAACCGAACGTTTACGGCTCCAAACAAAACGCACAAGAAGCGCACGAAGCCATTCGTCCTTCTAGCGTTGGCGTGAAGTCAGAAAGTTTGCGTGATATGGAGCGCGATGCTCAGCGTTTGTATGAGCTGATTTGGCGCCAATTTGTTGCGTGTCAAATGACGCCAGCCCAATACAATGCAACAACCATTTCAGTGCAAGCTGCGGATTATGAACTGCGTGCACGTGGACGTGTGCTGCGCTTCCCAGGCTGGACCAAAGTGCAGCCGCCAGCGGGCTCGAAAAATAATGAAGATGCAACGTTACCTGATGTGAAACAAGGTGAAGTGCTGGCTCTGCAGCAGCTTGATCCGCAGCAACATTTTACCAAACCGCCGGCGCGCTTTAGCGAAGCCTCTTTGGTTAAAGAGTTGGAAAAGCGCGGTATCGGCCGCCCATCAACCTATGCATCGATTATTTCAACCATTCAAGATCGTGGTTATGTGCGGGTAGAAAGCCGCCGTTTCTACGCGGAGAAAATGGGTGAGATAGTGAACGACCGTTTGGTTGATAACTTCCCGCGTTTATTGAACTACAGCTTCACCGCTGAAATGGAACAAGCGCTAGATGAGATTGCCGAAGGGAACCGCAATTGGAAATCGACATTAGATCAGTTCTACGACGATTTTAGTGCGAAATTACAGCAAGCCGAAATGACACCAGAAGAGGGCGGTATGCGCCCGAATCAAATGGTGCTAACCGACATTAAATGTCCGAAGTGCGGTCGTCCGATGGGTATTCGCACCGCGTCAACAGGCGTGTTCTTGGGTTGTTCTGGTTATGAACTACCGCCAAAAGAGCGTTGCACCCAAACCATGAACCTGTTGCCAGGTGAAGAAGCCGTAAGCGTCAAAGACGATGACGACGAAGCGGAAACCATGGCGCTACGGGCGAAAAAACGTTGCACGAAATGTGGTACCGCCATGGACAGCTACTTGATTGACCAAGAACGCAAACTGCACGTGTGTGGTAATAACCCAGCGTGTGATGGCTATGTGGTTGAACAGGGCGAATTCCGCATTAAAGGTTACGATGGCCCAGTGCTTGAATGTGACCGTTGTGGCAGTGACATGCAATTGAAAACTGGCCGTTTCGGTAAGTATTTTGATTGTTCGAACAGCGAATGTAAGAACACCCGTAAGTTACTGAAAAATGGCCAACCAGCGCCACCAAAAGAAGACCCCGTGCCGTTTCCTGAACTGCCGTGTGAGGACTCGAATGCGTACTTCGTGTTGCGTGACGGTGCTTCGGGCGTGTTCTTGTCAGCGAATACCTTCCCGCGTTCACGTGAAACCCGTGCGGTGAAAGTGAGCGAGCTGAAACGCTTTAAAGATCGCATTCCAAGCAAGTTCCATTACTTAGCGGCAGCGCCTGAAAAAGACGACGACGGCAACGAAGCCATTGTGCGTTACAGCCGTAAGAACAAAGAACAGTACGTGATTACCGAAGTCAACGGTAAAGCCACCGGCTGGCAAGCGTACTACCGCGATGGTGATTGGGAAATTCAGGAAGGGAAGAAACGTAAGTGATAATCGGCGCAGCAATGCGCCTTTTCCGCCTTGTTAGCGCCCCTCTGCTGGGCTAGATTAAAACACGACTGCGAAGGAACGCAGTGTGTGGCTAACAAGGAGGTTTTATGGTTCATAAACCATGTCGGACGTCAGTCCATCAGTGCGTCATCGCAAGCAGCTTAGCGCTGAGCTGCTTGTGGTCGGCGTCAGCGCTCGCAACGTCTTGTCCGGTTTATCAGTTTTCTTCAGTATCATCTGAAGCCCCCTTTGATAATCGAATCAATGCAGCCAAATCCAGCAATCGCCAGACTCAACTCACGCTAAAGCAAGGCCTTCTTCAGCCGCAGCTTGAAAAGTTTTTGCGCGATCAATTTGCTATCAAAACTATCGATTGGCGTGTTTCTCCGCATTATAAATGGCCAGCCAACTTTACCTTAAAAGCAGTCAGTGCTGAAGCACTCCTAGAGCAGTTGCTGGTGCCATATACCTTTGTGGTGACCATGTTCTCAAATCACGCAGCAATTATAAGTTATCGTTATGACGCTGCGGAGGCGCTATGACAATACGTCACTTTACTCTTCTGGTTTGCATCACGTTAAGCAGCTGTTCGAGTTCCCCAGAACCGAACATTCGGCAACAGCACGAAGAAGCCAGTAACCGCTTAGCTCTGATGCAAACTTTAGATAAAGAGCCGCAACGTGTTCATTTTAAACAGCAACTTTATGTTCCTCCGCTGCAACGAGAAACTGCGAAACTGCCTGCTTGGAGTGCGCAACCAATCACAATATCTGCACAAGGTCTTGCAGCTGGAACATTGTTATCAAAGGCGTTGGAGCCGCAAGGTGTTGTTCCGTTTTTCGACAACGAAGCGCTATCGCAACAATTAGTACATTTACATTTTTCAGGATCGTTAGCAGAACTATTGCAGCGATTAGCAAGCAGATATCGCTGGCATCTTGAGTGGCGAAATGACGTGTTACTCATTCATGAGTTTGAAGTTGCCGAGTTTGATGTCGCATTTATAGCTGGCGATACAAGTTATTTTCTCGGCAGTCGAGATCAACAGCAACAAGGACAAACGACTTCATCTGAGTTTACTCAAGCCAATGTTGCTTCACGTCAGAGTGAACAATTTCTAAACTTTAGTAATGAAAAATTATCGGTGTGGAATGATCTAGAACAAGCCATAAGCCTCTTGTTGTCTAAACAAGGGCGGCTAACTGTCAATCAGAGCTCCACATCAATTCTGGTGCGGGATTATTCACACCATGTTGCCCAAGTTAAAAAATACTTGCAGCAACAGAACGAGCGACTAACTCGTCAGGTTGCGATTGATGTGCAGATTTTAGAAGTTACATTTAATGATACCCAGCAGTTTGCCATTGATTGGGACGCCATAGTGAAAACAGCAGGAGGCGAGGGTGTACTCGGATTTGCATCAGCGCAATTAAGTGCATTGAGTGGTGGTCAAGTATTTTGGCAGCAACAACAAGGAGACTTAGCGGGATCACAGTTACTGATTGATGCACTGCAGCAACAGGGGCTTGTACAAATAAGTAACCATCCACGAATCGTGAGCTTAAACAATCAGATAGCTCGAATTGTGTTGGAGGATAACGCCACGTATTTAGCCGCCGCAGGCTCAGCTGCAACAGCAAACGTCGGTCGAGCCGATGTGCTGCAACCTGGTGTGGTGACAACCGGCTTCGAACTTTACTTGCTGCCGAGTATTCGAGCCAATGAAGTGATACTTCAATTATCAACAGAGCTCTCTGATCTCGAGCGAATTGATGAAGTTCGTTCAGGGACGCAAATGATCCAAACACCGCACACCAATCGGAAGAAATTTTTCATGAAAGCGTTGGTCGCTCATGATCAGACGTTGTTAATGAGTGGTCTTAAAAATGAGCGTCAGCAATCACTCCAGCAGCAAAGTTGGTGGAGTACGCTACTGGGAGGGCGCGACGAACAACAACATCGTCATAGCGAGACGTTGGTTTTGCTTACGCCACACATTATCAGTCGAGAGGTGAACTGATGATAGATTGGTGCATAACTGGCTGGCGACAGCAATCCTCAAAAAAGACGCAAATTCTAGAGTGGCTTGCCGATGCAAGGAGACTGGGGTTTGAACGCTATGGTTTGATAAAGCAAGGTCATCATTATTGGCTGTGTTGTTGTAACGACGCTGATTACGACCTCGCAATTTACGTACGAGAACAGGTTAATGTGAATGCCGCAGTATTTGTGCAACAAGAGCAGAGTCGACTCATTTGTGTTGCATGGAACGGCGACACGCTGCTTGGCGCAAGCCAATTTGCAACGGATACGGTTGGCATTAAGAGTTTATTTTGTATTACGCAGCATTGGCTTGCTGCCGATGGCATGCGTTGTTCATTAGTGATTGCGGGTCGAGGTTTACGAGAGATTTTAGAAGCGCAATTAACAAATGACATCACGATTATTGAAGTTGATGAGATTAACTTTAGCGACCATTCAACGGGCTCAAAATTACGTTCGATTCGTCGGTCGCCATTTTGGTTAAAGCGGCAAATATTCATGGCTGTGGGTGGATTATTACTTAGTATGACAGCGGCGTTTAGTTGGTCGTATTTGCCCCAGAGTATGAACTCACCAGTAGTTAAATCGCTGCCTTCACCTGAGTTAATTAAAAGCACGAAGCCGCTATGGCTAGTAACTCAGTTGGGGCATGTTAACGCATTGCTCAACAAAGTTAATTATTTAGCTGGTTGGCAAGTTCAACGTTGGCAACTGTCCGAACAAGGAGAGCAGCTTTGGTTGCAACCAACCTACGGTACCAAGCCTGATCTTCTCGCTCAGATTCCAAATCCATCCGAGTGGCGCTGGCTGCAACGTGGAAGTTCTATTTATATCGAACGAGAGTTACCAGCTCCTCTAACCGATTCACCTTCTTACAATTCAAATGAATTAAGTCTAGAGCATCTGGGGTTTTCTCTCACCCGCACAAGCTCACGTATCATCATAAAACACACGGCTTTAGACACCTCCGATGGAAAAATGTGGCAAGCATTAAGTCATTGGCTAATAGACCAATCGGCGACGACGCAAATCCGCTCAGCAGGTGCTGAGGCCAATGGCTTTTTCTGGTCTATTTCAATAGAGCTTGAAACTACAACGCAAGGAACGCAACGATGATTTGGACCTTTTCTATGGTGCTTGGGATGGCTGATGTCATTGACTCCAATCGTACGATTCACAAACTTAGAACAAGTGAGTTGGAAGAGCGCTTGGCGCAAACAGAAGCGAAGCGATTGCAACTCGAGTTGCAAATAGCCAAAGCCAAACACGCAATCGAAGATTTGAAGCCATCTACGGATAATGTGTCTGACGTTGATCATGAATTGGCAACCTATCAGCTTGTCGGCGTCGTTTCGATCGCTGATAAAACGCATATTGTGTTGCGCAAAGGTGAAGAGTTAATTCGCCTCATAAATGGTGAGCGAGGAGCAATGAACCTGAGCGCTGAAGTGCAACCTGGAAAGGTAAGAATTTCTCGCTTTGGATATTTTCGAGACTTGCCACTCACGGAAAGGTGGTAGTCATGAAGATAATGCATGACGAAGCGCTAACACAAATCCTCCCGAATCAGGCTTGCTTGGGTTTATGTGTCGCATTCAGTGATCGTTATATGCAAGATGATGTCGCTGTGTTGGTAAGTGCTGAGGGGATGCTTATTGCAAGCCTACCGGCATGGCAACATCATTTTTTAACACTACTAAATATTGTTTCTCAATCAAATTTGGACGGTATTGTAGTTACTCAGTGGTGTCTGGCTAATGCGCGAACAATCCGCAATCTGTTGCATGACTCAGCTGCACAGGAGCATCAATCGTCGAACTCAGATTCAATAAAACTCGATCACACACGAGCTCAGCAAGCACTTGAAGATCTTGTTCAGCAGGCGCTTGTGCTGCAAGCATCGGATATTCATCTTCTCTTTTCTCCGTCACATGCAGCACTCTCATTTCGAGTTCATGGGCGCTTAGTTGGTAAAGTGGATCGCAACCGAGAGTCTTTGGCTGGCGCTATTGCTGCCGCTCTAAACACGCGTTCTGAAGATTTCCACGAACTATTTGATGAGCAGCGTTTATCGAGCGCGAGTATTTCAATGTCCGTTTTAGACGGTGAATCGATTCAGCGCATTCGCTTGCGGGTACAAAAATCACCAACTCGAAATGGCTTCGCTGTGACGATGCGATTGCAGCGCGAGCAAAGTAAAATTCTGAAACTGAATGAACTTGGTCTGCGCACTGAAGTTGTCCGGGCCCTTCAAAACATTCTTCGAGAACCGTCTGGATTGCTGATAGTCGCAGGCCCTACTGGGCAAGGTAAAACCACGACCTTGGCCGCTTTGAATGCAGAGATTCCTGCAACAGCAAAGGTTATTTCACTGGAAGACCCGATTGAGATCATTCAACCCAATATCGAACAAAAACCAGTGATAGCTGACCACCAAGAATTAAATTTCGCGAACATGGTGAAAGTTGCGCTTCGCGAGGATCCTGATGTCATCTCAATTAGCGAAATTCGCGACGAAGCGACGGCCAAAGCTGCATTTACAGCCTCACTTACTGGGCACTTGGTCACAGCGACGGTGCATGCTCATGATACGTTCGGTGTGTTAAGTCGATTACTCGATTTAGGCTTGTCTCCTGAGTCGTTGGCTCAATTTGGCGTTGTTCGAGGCATTCTGGCTCAACGGTTAGTTTCTAGTATTTGCTTAGATTGTGAGGGAACCGATCGTGGCTGCCCTCGATGCCATGGCTCTGGGGTTACAGGGCGGCAGTTGGTTTGTGAGTTTTTGTTATTTGATGAAAAAGTTCGGCAAGCGTTGTTATCGAAGCAATTTGAAGGTTGTCGAAGTGAGTTGCTGCAGCAAGGGTGGTTGGCTCTTGATGACCAACTATCGAGTCCTGAATCGTGCGTTTAAGTCGACAGCGACAACTCGCCTTTCTCGAGGATTTTGCGCTCGCATTGGGTGATGGGTTAAGCCCATTGCAATGTTGTTATGATTTGCAAATGAATGCTCGACGGCTGCATTTGCGTCAAGAAGAGCAAATTGCTGCACATTTGATTCGCCAGCTCAGTCATGGAAGGGCGCTTGGTCACTCGCTTCAGCAATGGTTTTCACCAGATCTCGTGATGCTTGTAGCAGTTGGAGAGAATAGTGGCATTTTGGAGCAACTGTTACAGCAGCATCGAGTATTTGAGGTAGAGCGACAAGTCGCATGGCGTGAATTTTGGAAGCCTTTGCTGTATCCGATAGCGATGATGGCATTGGCTTTTGCTGCCAGCCTATTTATCGGACGAGGCGTGATGCCAAAGCTAGCTAAATCTATCCCTGAATCCGAATGGCCAAGCCTAAGTCATTGGCTACTCGTGTTAACACATAGCCTTTGGCTGCCACTCATCATTCTTTTGGTCATTATCGTGTTTTTATTGGTTTGGGGACCTCCCGGAATTATCAACTTTAATTGGCGATGGAATCGGTGGTTGTCTGGGTACGGTGCTTTCATGATTCAGCGATATTTTCATGCTGTCTTGCTACTGCAAACAATCACGGTCCTTCTTCAGTCTGGAAGTAACCTCGATAGGTCATTAGCAGCAATGCAACGGTATGGCGGTGGCGAGCTTCGGAGTCACTTTAGTTTCATGAGAAAACAGTTGGCAGAAGGTGAGCGCCGATTGGAGCGAATATTTGCCAGTGGATTGCTATCGGCACGGATGTTGTTTCGACTGGGAAATGGAAGTCGTAATGCTTCTGAGCATGGCACATTGTTGCGCGTTGCTGGTTATGCTTCACGAGATGCTTTGCAAGCATTAGCGCGCCTGCGTACGGCCCTACAGGCATTTTGCTATGGTCTTATTTTCGTATTATTGGTCATTGTACTCGGCGGCATGGGAAGTATGTTGATGACCATAACGCAGCAAAATGTGGTTTAAATTATTTGGTTTTCTATAACAACGGAGTGTTAAACATGCAATCTCAAAAGGGATTTACATTCATCGAAGTATTGACGGTTCTTTCTATTATCGCGTTGGCGACCATTGGGTCATTGGCACTTCGTGATTGGGCAGTAGGAAATTCGCGGGTTAGTGAAGCGAAAAGTCAAATTGTCACCATTCAGTCTGGTGCACAGTTGTGGCGACCTCGCTCGGGCAACCTAACTGGAATTAGTATGACCGCAATGTCGAGTATCGCCGCGGTTCCTGAAATATGGGGTTCCGGCGCAAGTATTAATCCTTGGGGTGGCGATATCGCAATTGCGGTAGATGGAACCGATACTTCTGTTTATGTGGTTACTGTGACGGGCATTGCGCAAGCGGCTGAAGGCGCCCGTTTAGCTTATGATTTTACTGATTATGCGATCTCCAGCACTTTCTCCGGTGACACCTTAACCCTTCGCTTTCAAGGGTAGTATGAGATGAACAAAACCTCTTCTAGAGGCTTTATCCTTCTGGAGTCGTTAGTTGGTATCGCTATCTTGGGCATAATTTTAGCGAGTGTCGCACTCGCTTTGCCTCGGATAAGTGCTGCTATCGAAGCAGTAGCCACGGACGACAACTTAACTCAACAGTTGGTCAAACAACGGTTAGAGACTCAACTTCAAGCCTACCAAAAATTTGCAGATACGATGTGACGTGTTCATGGAGGAACTATGAAACTACGCGGGTTTGTCATGCTCGAAGTGATCACTGCGGTGGTCATTGTCAGCTCATTACTCCTAATAATTAATCAAGCATTGCTGTTCAAGTCGTCGCAACAAAAGCGTCACGATTGGATAGTTGATGCAGAACTGGTGCGCCTAGCTGCTAATGAATTTTGGGCAAGTCACGCTGTTCCACCGACATCGATTGGCGAGTTATTAACAGCGCAAGAGATTGGCGTGTTGCGATTACCGTGGCAACAGGAATGGCTGTTTGTTAACGGCGATAATTGGCTAGAACTAAGTGTGACTGCACCTTCAGCAACTCAAGCTCAATGGCTGTCGAAACAAATTGCCGGTGCCTTTTCTCGAGATAACGAATTGGTGATGCCAGTGTGGCAACCTCGGCAAACCAGCGCAACGAACGAAATCTATCTGCACCGCGTTGAACAAATTGATAAACCTCACTTAAATGCGATGGAAACCTCTTTAGATATGGGTTTTTTCGACATTACGAATGTCAGTAACCTTGAAACACAGCGCTTAACTGCTGAAACAGTTCGAACTGATGATTTTGAGGCAACTTCGTTGAAGACCACCGAGTTAGTCGTCACAACACTGTACGCGCAAGATGTGATTACACCGACGACTAGCTTGCAGGAGGTTTCTGATCGACTTGCCGAATACGTTCAGCTATGGAAACAATGCGAGCGACAAGGGAAATGTGGTTGATGTTACAAAAGTCAGAGCGCAGCGCGCGCGGGGCGGTATTGGTCGAAGCGCTCTTCATTATGCCATTAGTCATGTGGCTAATCATCGCAAGCATTCAATTACTATGGCTGTTTTGGGCGCAACATACGCTTTATAACACAAGTCACTATGTACTCAGAGCGGGGCAGTTGCAGCACGGCAATGTAACCAAGATGACGAATGTGTTGGCATCTGGCATGGCCAGCACGCAACTGCAATGGCATGAATCAGAAACCCTTCCTACTGATGAAATGCTGCGTGAAAACACCTGGGCTTCAACACTGAAGTCATTAGTACATGCAAGACTCGCGTCGAAAATTTCTATTCACAGTCCGACCGCAGATGCAATTCAGAACTTTTCAGAGCAACGGTATGATTTAAAAGCTCAAAAATGGGTACAGGAAATTGCGATTGATCATGCTAAAGAGAGAGCTTCTCAAAGTCAGGACGCGCAGGCTTGGTTAACTGCTCGTCAGTTGGATATTGAAATTTGGTGGTGTTTGCCGCTGGAAATTCCGTTTGTGGCTGGAGCTCTACAAAGTTGGCGACAAGTTATTGACAGTGAACCACAACGTTTTTGTCGATTGCGTGAGGGACTATTAGGTAAACCACTTTGGCCGCTCGTCGCGCGGCGCAAAGGGCCTATGATGTCTGGCTTTAGAGTTGAATGATTTTACTTAAGTGGCGCATGCCAAGTATCACACGCTTGCAAGGTGTTCTGCATCAGCGTTGCCACGGTCATCGGGCCAACACCGCCTGGTACTGGGGTAATGTAAGAGGCACGCTGCTCAGCCGTATCAAACTCAATATCGCCAACGAGTTTTCCAGAAGGCAAACGGTTAATACCCACATCAATCACCACAGCGCCCGGTTTTACCCATTCGCCAGGAATGAAGTTTGGCTTACCAACGGCTACCACGAGAACATCTGCACGTTGCACGTGCTCTTTTAAGTCACTGGTGAAGCGGTGACAAACGGTTGTGGTGGCACCAGCTAGCAACAACTCTAGGCTCATTGGGCGGCCAACAATGTTGGAAGCGCCAACCACCACGGCGTTTTTGCCATGCAAGTCTAAGCCAATGGAATCGAGTAGGGTGATGACGCCGCGCGGAGTGCATGGGCGTAGTGCCGGATTACGTTGGGCTAAACGACCCATGTTGAACGGGTGAAAGCCATCAACGTCTTTAAATGGATGAATGCGCTCGAGAATGGCTTGTGCATCTAAGCCTTGCGGCAGTGGCAATTGCACCAAAATACCATCAATTTCAGCATCGTTATTGAGTTGGTCGATTAAGGCTTCGAGTTCGGCTTGTGTGGTCGTGGCTGGTAAGTCGAATGCTTTTGAGGCAATGCCAACTTCTTTGCAGGCGTTGCGCTTACTGCCAACATAAACAGCAGAAGCTGGGTCTTCACCCACCATGACGACGGCAAGGCCGGGGGCGCGAGCACCGGCAGCAAGGCGTTTGGCAACCCCTTGTTTGACTTCATCACGAACTTGTTGAGCTACTTGTTTACCATCAATACGTTGCGCAGTCATTGCTGTGAGCACCTTATTCGGTTGAATGCTGATATGTCGAGTTCATGGGCTGCTATTTTCGCATGTTTTTTGCTAAGGTTGTAGCGTCGATTAAACGGGTACTGAAATACGAAATGAATAAATTTCAGTCAGCCTGTTGGTATTTTCAGCAGTCAGACATTTTGGGCAAAAAAATGTTTGACGCGTTACGGCCCAACAGGTAATATTCGCCCCCGTTGTCAGGCCGCGTCCTGCACGGGATTTTAAAGACTTATAAGAAGTATGTCGGCGAGTAGCGCAGCTTGGTAGCGCACTTGTTTTGGGTACAAGGGGTCGCTGGTTCGAATCCAGTCTCGCCGACCATTTCTTGAAGTACGAATTGCGCCCGTAGCTCAGCTGGATAGAGCAACGGCCTTCTAAGCCGTCGGTCGCAGGTTCGAATCCTGCCGGGTGCGCCATTAAAGCCCTGGCACAATTTGTGAAGTGGTGGCTGTAGCTCAGTTGGTAGAGCCCCGGATTGTGATTCCGGTTGTCGTGGGTTCAAGTCCCATCAGCCACCCCATTTCTCTGCTTTTCAGCAACATCTCAAAATTTTGAAGTCGGCGAGTAGCGCAGCTTGGTAGCGCACTTGTTTTGGGTACAAGGGGTCGCTGGTTCGAATCCAGTCTCGCCGACCATTCTCCTGATTCATTCCAACATTGATTCCCTCTTAGCATAGATTTTTCTCGAAAGTTGCGTATAATTTGGGCATCTGTTTAAAATTTGCTACAAGCTATAACAACTATAAGAGCTTATTTCATGCTAGAGAACATGCCAAAACAGCATGCTAACCATGCATCTTCAACAGAAGAAGGGTTTGGCTTGATGATTTCGGTCATCAGCATGCAACTCATCAATTCTACCCCTGATCAAAGCCAAACCCACATTGAGCATGCTCTCGCGTTATTGGGTCGTGGTGGCAGTAAAGATCGCTGCTATGTGTTTGAATTTTCAAAAGACCACTCAAAAATGTCGAACACCTACGAGTGGACCAACGACGGTATTCAAGCGCATAAACCTGATTTGCAAGATATCCCCGCTGAAATGATGCCGTACTTCTTTGAGCGTATGCTCGAAGACGGACAGATTTTGGTTGATGATGCAAAAATGTTACCAGAGAGTGCAGGCGGTTTTCGTGATGAGTTACTGCGCGAAAATATTCGCTCAATGATGGCCGTTGGCATGTACATGGAAGGCAAGCTGGTTGGTTTTGTCGGTTGTGATTTGGTGAATCGTCAAACGAAATGGGTTGAGCGTGATATTCGTCATATGCGTTTAGTCGCCGATATGATTGCCAATACGATTGCGCGTCACAAAACTGAAGAGCAGCTTCGCGCGACCGAAGCGCAATTGTTAGAAGCCAACGCAAAGCTTGCGCAATTGGCGCGCCAAGATAGCTTGACCGGCTTGGTGAATCGTCGCGGTTTAGATGAGTGCCTTGAACATGAATTACGCCGCGCTATTCGAGCGCAGCACTCGTTAACGTTGCTCATGGTTGATGTCGATTTCTTTAAGCGTCTTAACGATGAGCACGGCCACTTGCATGGCGATGAAGTATTAAAGGCCGTGGCAGATATCTTACAAAGTCATTTCAAACGCACCGGTGAATATGTCGCACGGTTTGGTGGCGATGAATTTATGGTGGTTTGCCCGCAGTCAGAAGTTGAAGAGTTAACGGCACAAGCGAAAAAAGTTCTTGCGCGTGTTCGTTTATTAGAAAAGCGGTTAGGGAGTCCTGTCACCGTAAGTATCGGGGTTCATTCTGATATCCCATCGGCCACGACAACCACCGACCATTTAATGCGAGAGGTTGATGTTGCGGTATATTTTGCGAAGCAATGTGGCCGTAATCGTATTGAAGTAAATCCAAAGGCACAGAGTAAGTTAGCAACAAGCTAATACTGCGCCATCACCGCGCTAAGCGTACAATCACAGCGCAATCGCCGCAAAAATGTCCGTTCCTACTCGACGTAGGGCCATGGCTTCGCTATAATGCGGCGTCATTTTGAAGGGCCCCGCTGGTAGTGGGCTCAGGCCAATAGTGAAGCCGAGGTAACAAAGCAATGCAGGTTTCTGTAGAGACAACCCAAGGATTAGAGCGTCGCGCCACGATCACCGTGCCAGCTGACGTTATCGAAAACGAAGTCAAGCGTCTGTTAAAAGACGAGTACCGTAACCGTCGTATCAACGGTTTCCGTAAAGGCAAAGTTCCACCAAATGTTTTGCAGAAGTTGTTTGGTAAAGAAGCGCGTGCGCGTGCTGCTTCAAACCTTATGCAAAGCAAATACTTCGAAGCAATGATGCAGGAAAAAATTAACCCAGTGGGTATGCCTGCCATTGAGCCAAAAGTAAACGAAGAAGGTCAAGATCTTCAATTCGTCGCTACTTTCGAAGTTTATCCAGAAGTTAAAGTTGCGACTTTAGATAAGTTAACTGTTGAAAAGCCTGATGTTGAAGTGACTGAAAAAGACGTCGACACCATGCTTGATACATTGCGTAAGCAACACGCTAGCTGGAAAGAAATTAAGCGTAAGTCGAAGAAAGGTGAGCGTATCACTATCGATTTCACTGGCTCTGTTGACGGTGAAGAATTCGAAGGTGGTAAAGCGACTGACTTCGCACTTGAGCTTGGCGAAGGCCGCATGATTCCAGGTTTCGAAGACCAAATTATTGGTATGAAAACTGGCGAAGAAAAAACAATTACTGTGACTTTCCCAGAAGATTATCACGCTGAAAATCTGAAAGGCAAAGAAGCGCAGTTCGTGATTGTGGCGAAGAAAGTTGAAGAACGTGAGTTACCAGAGTTAACTGACGAGTTCGTTTCTTTGTTCGGTATTAAAGACGGCGGCGTTGACGCGTTGAAAGCTGAAGTTCGTAAAAATATGGAACGTGAGCTGAAAAACGCAGTGCAAAGCAAAGTGAAAGAACAAGTCTTAAAAGGCTTGGTTGAGCACAACGACGTTGACTTACCAAAAGCGATGGTTGACCAAGAAATTGATGTATTGCGTCGTCAAGCAATGCAACGCTTCGGTGGTAACCAAGCACAATTGCCACAACTTCCGGCTGATTTGTTCGAAGAACAAGCGAAAGAGCGCGTGAAAGTTGGTTTGTTACTGGGCGAAGTGATTCGTGGTAACGAGTTGAAAGTTGACGACAAGAAAGTTGACGAGATCATCGAGAACAACGCTTCTGCGTACGAAGACCCAACTGAAGTTATCGCTTACTACAAAGGTAACGAAGAAATGATGCAGCAAATTCGCAATGTTGCATTAGAAGAACAAGCAATTGAGTTCATCCTTTCTCAAGCAAAAGTTAAAGCAAAGAAAACCAGCTTTGACGAGTTGATGAACCCGAAAAAATAAAAGAGTTGCGAATACCGTCACAACAACGTTGACGGCATCGACTACAACTTGGTTTAATGGCTCGTATAAACTTATACGAGCCATTTTTATTTCAGGAGTCGTAAATTATGTCGGATATGGCGCTAGACCCAATGGCACAATTGGTGCCGATGGTAGTGGAACAGACAGCAAAAGGAGAGCGCTCGTACGATATCTACTCGCGCTTGTTGAAAGAGCGCGTAATTTTCTGTTGTGGTCAGGTTGAAGATCACATGGCCAACTTAATTGTGGCGCAGCTGCTATTCTTAGAATCAGATAACCCAGATAAAGATATCTACTTGTACATCAACTCACCAGGTGGTGCTGTCACCGCAGGTATGGCCATTTACGATACCATGCGCTTTATTAAGCCTGATGTCAGTACTGTTTGTATGGGACAGGCGGCGAGCATGGGTGCATTTTTGCTTGCAGGTGGCGCTAAAGGTAAGCGTTTCTGTTTGCCAAATTCACGCGTGATGATTCACCAGCCGTTAGGTGGTTTCCAAGGTCAAGCATCTGATTTCGAAATTCACGCGCGTCAGATTTTAGATATTAAAGAAAAACTGAATCGCATGTTGGCAGAGAATACTGGCAAAGATTTAGAGCAAGTCGCAAAAGACACTGATCGTGATTACTTTATGTCTGCTGAAGAAGCAGTGAACTATGGTTTGGTAGATAAAGTATTGACGCAACGAGGCGGAGAATAGAATGACCGATAAAACTGAAGGTAATGGCGAAAAGCCGTTGTTTTGTACCTTCTGCGGAAAAAGTCAGCACGAGGTTCGCAAGCTAATTGCAGGGCCTTCGGTATTTATTTGTGATGAATGTGTCGATTTGTGTAACGATATTTTGGAAGAAGAAATTCAAAATATTGCGCCGCAAGAAGAGCAAAAGAAACTACCAACACCCCACGAAATTCGTGCGCACCTTGATGAATATGTTATTGGTCAAGAAATGGCGAAAAAAGTGTTGGCGGTGGCTGTTTATAACCACTACAAGCGCTTGGCGAATAACGAAAGCAAGAGTAAAGACGAAGAGCTGGTTGAGCTAGGTAAAAGTAATATTTTGCTCATTGGTCCAACCGGTAGTGGTAAGACTTACTTAGCAGAAACACTGGCACGGTTCTTGGATGTGCCGTTCACCATGGCAGATGCCACCACGTTAACCGAAGCAGGTTATGTGGGTGAAGACGTTGAGAACATCATCCAGAAGCTGTTGCAGAAGTGTGACTACGACGTTGAGAAAGCGCAACGTGGTATTGTTTACATTGATGAAATTGACAAAATTTCGCGTAAGTCTGATAACCCATCAATCACGCGCGACGTGTCGGGTGAGGGTGTTCAGCAAGCATTACTGAAACTCATTGAAGGAACGGTTGCTGCAGTGCCGCCGCAAGGTGGGCGTAAGCATCCACAGCAAGAGTTTTTGCAGGTAGACACCTCAAAAATTCTATTTATTGCCGGTGGTGCGTTCGCTGGTCTCGACAAGGTTATTGAGCAACGGGTTAGCGTTGGCAGCGGTATTGGCTTTGGTGCTGAAGTGAAGAGCAAACAACCAAAAGCTGAAGGCGTGACGTTAACGCAAGTTGAGCCAGAAGATTTGGTGAAATACGGTTTGATTCCAGAGTTCATTGGCCGTTTGCCAGTGCTTGCAACGTTGACCGAGTTAGATGAAGACGCGCTGGTGCAAATCTTACGGCAACCGAAGAATGCGCTTACCAAGCAATATGGCGCGTTGTTCAAGATGGAAGATGTTGAGTTGGAGTTCCGCGACGATGCATTGCGAGCGATTTCTCGTAAAGCAATGGCACGTAAAACTGGTGCTCGTGGATTACGCTCAATCGTTGAGGCTGTATTGCTGGATACCATGTACGATTTACCAACATTGGAAAATGTGAGTAAGGTCGTTATTGATGAATCTGTCATTAAAGGTGAGTCATCACCGATTTTAATTTATGCGAATCAGCAGGAAGAGAAGCACGCATCGGGTGAATAACTTGCTTGTTTAGCATGAATTTTGTGCAAAAAGGGCCAATTAGGCCCTTTTTTTGTGCAAAACATTGAACTTTCGCTGGAGCGCCGCATATTAAGAGGTAAGATAGAGTGACAACTGTCACGAACCGGTTACTTGGAGAAGTTTATGAGTGAAGAACGGATTGAGCGCTTAAGCATACCTGTGCTGCCGTTGCGCGACGTGGTCGTGTACCCGCACATGGTTATCCCTTTATTTGTCGGGCGTGAAAAGTCTATTCGTTGTTTAGAAGCAGCGATGGAGCAGAACAAACAAATATTTTTGTCGGCACAAAAAGATGCATCGGTGGACGAACCTGAGCAAGCTGACATCCACACCATTGGTACCGTTGCGACGATTTTGCAGTTATTGAAGTTGCCAGACGGCACGGTAAAAGTGTTGGTTGAAGGTAGTCAGCGTGCTGAAATTGAGCAGTTTGAATCGGAGTCTGATTTCTTCCGTGCCCAAGTGCATTACCTTGATTCTGAGGTGATGGACGACAAAGAAGAAGAAGTGATGATTCGCTCAGCGATCAATCAGTTCGAAGGCTATGTGAAATTAAATAAGAAAATCCCACCTGAAGTATTAACCAGCTTGTCGGGTATCGAAGAAGCGGATCGCTTGGCGGATACCATGGCGGCGCATATGCCGTTGAAGCTTAATGACAAGCAAAAAGTTCTCGAAATTACTGACGTGCGTGAGCGTCTCGAATTCTTGATGGCGTTGATGGAAGGTGAAATTGATCTGCTGCAAGTAGAAAAGCGAATTCGTTCACGCGTGAAAAAGCAGATGGAAAAGAGTCAGCGTGAGTACTATTTGAACGAGCAAATGAAAGCCATTCAAAAAGAACTGGGCGAAATGGAAGATGGCCCAGACGAGTTTGAAGCGCTACAGAAAAAAATTGAAGACGCGAATATGCCTGAAGAGGCAGAGAAGAAAACCCGCGCTGAGCTGCAGAAATTAAAAATGATGTCACCGATGTCGGCTGAAGCGACGGTCGTGCGCGGCTATATCGACTGGATGGTATCGGTGCCGTGGAAAAAGCGTTCACGTATTAAGAAAGATTTGGCGAATGCTGAGAAGATCCTCGATGCTGACCATTACGGTTTAGAGAAAGTTAAAGAGCGTATTCTTGAGTATTTGGCGGTACAACAGCGCACCAGTAAGGTTCGCGGCGCTATCTTGTGCTTAGTCGGACCACCTGGTGTGGGTAAAACCTCATTGGGTCAATCGATTGCGAAAGCGACTGGGCGTAAATATATTCGCATGGCTTTAGGTGGTGTGCGCGATGAAGCGGAGATCCGTGGTCACCGTCGTACCTATATCGGTTCAATGCCAGGTAAGCTGATTCAGAAAATGGCAAAAGTTGGTGTTCGCAACCCGCTATTTTTGCTTGATGAAATCGATAAGATGGCATCTGACATGCGCGGTGACCCAGCGTCAGCGTTGTTAGAGGTACTGGACCCTGAACAAAACATCAACTTCAACGACCATTATCTTGAAGTGGATTATGACTTGTCAGACGTCATGTTCGTAGCAACCTCAAACAGCATGAACATCCCGGGGCCATTATTGGACCGTATGGAAGTGATTCGTCTGTCGGGCTATACCGAAGACGAGAAGCTAAACATTGCTAAACGTCACTTGTTGCCAAAGCAAATTGAGCGCAACGGTTTGAAGAATAAAGAAATTAATGTCACTGATGATGCCATTAACGGCATTATTCGTTACTACACGCGCGAAGCTGGTGTGCGTAACCTTGAGCGTGAAATTTCACGCCTATGCCGTAAAGCGGTGAAGAAGATTGTTCTAGACAAGCGTATTAAGCACGTTGAAATTACCGGTAAGAACTTATCGGATTTCCTTGGTGTTCAGCGCTTTGACTTCGGTAAAGCCGAAGAAAACAACCAAGTGGGACAGGTGACTGGCTTGGCATGGACCGAAGTTGGCGGCGATTTATTAACGATTGAAGCCACGAACGTTGCGGGTAAAGGCAAAATCACCTCCACCGGTTCACTGGGCGATGTGATGCAAGAGTCGATTCAAACGGCTCTCACCGTGGTGCGTAGCCGCGCGAACAAGCTAGGTATTCCAGAAGACTTCCACGAGAAACGTGATATTCACGTGCACGTGCCAGAAGGGGCAACACCAAAAGATGGCCCAAGCGCTGGTATTGCGATGGTGACTGCGCTCGTCAGTTCGTTAACCGAAATTCCGGTACGTGCAGAAGTGGCAATGACCGGCGAAATTACCTTACGAGGTGAAGTGCTTGCCATTGGTGGATTGAAAGAGAAATTGTTAGCAGCGCATCGCGGCGGCATTAAACATGTTCTGATTCCGAAAGATAATGAACGTGATTTGAAAGAAATTAGCGATGCTGTGAAGGGCGATTTGAAGATTCAGCCGGTGCAATGGATAGATGAAGTGTTGGCTGTTGCGCTCGAATCTGCGCCGAAAACAGGCGAAAAATCAGCCTAACAACGTAAAAATGCGGTCTACAAGCGTAAAATGTGCCTGTAGCCCGCATTCTTTCGTTAAAAAAATTGCTAAAAAGGGTTCTCAATCCGAAATCTTGTGGTAGCCTAGAGTCAAAGTGATTGGTCGGACTCAAACATAAAATGACTCTGGCATGCCACTTGAGTGATAGATTAATAAGGAAGATGTCTGCTAATCTGTCACTATCGCTTGAACAGTTAGTTTAAGCTTGTTATAACCTTCGCTGGCCCATTGAATAACAGAACGCAATGGAACCATGCAAATCTGATAATAACAATCTAAGGGGATGATACTGTGAATAAGTCTCAGTTAGTTGATAAAATTGCAGACGGAGCAGAAATTTCTAAAGCTGCGGCTGGACGTGCTCTAGATTCTTTCATCGAAGCAGTAACAGACGCTTTGAAGAAAGGTGATCAAGTAGCATTAGTTGGTTTTGGTACTTTCAGTGTTCGCGAGCGTTCAGCTCGTACTGGTCGTAACCCACAAACTGGCCAAACTATCCAAATCGCAGCTGCTAAAGTACCTTCTTTCAAAGCCGGTAAAGCACTGAAAGATTCAGTAAACTAATAAAAGCGGAGCGGTAGTTCAGCTGGTTAGAATACCGGCCTGTCACGCCGGGGGTCGCGGGTTCGAGTCCCGTCCGCTCCGCCAGCATATGCTGAAAATAACCCGAAGCTTGTCTTCGGGTTATTTTTTTTCTGCAATAGCAGATATAATACCCGCCCAACAACGGGAATAATTGAGGTTGAGTGAGATATGTTGGACAGGATTCGTGAAGGGTCGCAAAGCTTTATAGTGAAAGCGATTCTAGTATTGATTGCCCTTACTTTTGCCTTAGCTGGAATTGGTGGTTATATCACTAACCAGCCGGAGCCATCGGTAGCCGTAGTTAACGGCGAGGAAATTACTCGGGTTGAGTTTGACCGTGCGGTTGAAAACGAGCGCGCACGTCAACAGGAACAGTTTGGCGACTTTTATGCCACGCTTGCCGCTGACCCAGGTTTCAATCAGCAGTTACGCCAACAAGTGTTGGATGATTTGATTAACCAGAAGCTGGTGGAAATATACTCGCGTGATGCGGGTTTACGGGTATCTGACGAGCAAGTAAAAGCAGCAATTCGTGAAATCAGCGCATTCCAAGTTGCTGGTCAGTTTGATAATACAACCTATCAAATGACATTAAGTGGCTTAGGCTACACGCCAGATGGTTTTGCTGAATTGATGCGTCGCGATTTAGCGCGTACGCAACTGCTGCAAGCCATGGTTGAGTCAGAGTTTACGCTTCCGAGTGAAGCTGCAGCGGTGCAACGTTTAGTCAATCAGAAACGTAGCGGCGCTTATACGACGCTCGAACTTGAGCAGTACATTGACTCGGTTGAAGTTACCGAAGCTGAACTTGAGCAATGGTACCAAGACAATCAACAGCGTTTTAATGTTGCCGAGCAAGTGAAGGTTGAGTTTGTTCAATTAGATGCGGATGTTGTTGCGGAAAACGTTGAAATTGACGAAAGCGTTGTTCGTGAATGGTACGACAACAATCAGTCACGTTATCAAACAGACGATCGTTATCGTTTCGCACATATTCTTATTGAAGGTGAAGGCGAAGCGGCAGAAAAAGAAGCGCAAGAAGTGCTAACGAAGCTTACTGAAGGTGCTGATTTTGCTGAGCTTGCCGCGGAATATTCAGATGACATCTTTACTGCAGAAACCGGTGGTGACCTCGACTTTATTGAAAAAGGCACGATGGATCCGGCGTTTGACGAAGCCGCGTTTGCGTTAACAGAAGTTGGCGATATTAGCGGGGTTGTTAGCACGTCATTTGGTTATCACATCATCAAACTTACTGACGTGGAAGAAGGTACTTCAACCTCGTTTGAAGAAGTGCGTGATGAGATTGTCGCTGAGATGCGCCAAGACCGTGTGAAACAAGCCTACTACGAGCTTCAACAAAAAGTTTCAGCGTTAGCGTTTGATATTCCAGATACGCTGCAGCCAGTGGCAGAAGAAACAGCAGTGACGGTTCGCCAAAGCGATTGGTTTAACCGCAACTCAGCGCCAACGGCGTTGAATCATCCTGCGGTGATTGAGCAGCTGTTTAATCGTGAATTTATTGATGAAGGCCTAAACAGTGACCTTATTGAAGTTAACGATAAACAAGCTGTGGTGGTGCGTGTGGTTGACTTCAAACCAGCATCAATTAAATTACTCGATGAAGTTCGTGCGCAGGTGTTGGATAACGTACGTACTGAAAAAGCTCAAGCAGCGGCTCGTGAAGACGCTGAAGCTTTGGCAGCACAGCTACGCAATGGCGAATCAGCGACCGTTGAGTTAACCGCTTTAGAAGCGGTTGATCGTCGCAATACAGACGTGCCGCGCGCGGTTATTCAGAGCTTGTTTGAACAAGCGGTGCCAGCAGCTGACTCGGTTCAAGTTGCGGTAACTGAGTTAAGCAGTGGTGCTTTGGCTGTGGTTCAGCTGACTGACGTAATGGCCGGTGAAGTTGATGAGACAATGCAAGCGCAAATGGCTGAGCAATTGACGAATAGCTTCACACAGCAAAGCTATGGTGCGTTTATTCAAGCACTGCGTGAAGAAGCAGAAATCGAGATTCGTCTTGATGCAGGTAACGCGACAGAATAAATCGTGATTGACGATGACATTGAAAAACCCGGGCATGTCCCGGGTTTTTTTATATGTTAGACATACGACTAGCGCGGCTCAGCGTTACGCAGCGACACTAGTTTGGATAAAGCGGGGATAGGCCACCCTTGTTACTCTTTGATGACTGACGTTGCTTCTGTGCGGCTTTTAGAGCGCGTATTAATGCTTTCCCTTCAAGCCACGTTGCACCAGCACCAGAAAAGCGACAGCGCTGCAGGTGGTCAATCTGGCTAGATAGCGGCTGGTGATTGAGGTGTTGCGCCAGTTCAAAGAGGTCAAACATTGGCAACTGAAACTTCTCTTGCGCCCATTTTCGGAGCGCTAAATCGGTTGCATTCGCGTCATTTTCAAGCGCAACTTTCTGTAGATGGCCCCAAGAAGCAGCGGTTGTGTCATGCTTTTTATTATCGACACCTGTTACTGGTGCAGTTGAGCGACGTAACCACCACCACGCCCATAGGCTGAGGGTAATCAGCCAAAGTGCTGCGAATACCGCTGCCAAATAGAAATAAAGCGTTTTGTCTGATTGATGCAGTGTCTCTGGTTGTGATGCCGGCTCATCCGCAACACCACTTTGTTCGCTAGCTGGTTTTTCGACAATTGGTGCAGGGGTAACGGGTTGAGAACTCGGGCTCACGTCTAGCGTGATTGGCTCTGAAGACGATAGTTGAGCTTGACCTAAACGGGTATTAAACCACTCTACTTTGACTTCTGGTACGGTGAATTCGCCCGGTTGACGCGGAATAACCGCGATCGTTTGGCTGCGTTGCGCAATGACGCGACCGTTACGAGTTGTACTCCCAAATTCCGGTGACTCCGGATAGACCGAGGCGCCATCAAAATCATCAAACGATAATGTGGGAAGTTGTTCGGTACTCACCCCAATGGCGGTAATACGATAGGTGAGTGTGATGGGTTGCCCCACTTCTATCGGTTGCTCAGGATTTGCACGCTCAACACTGACACTCACAAGTTCTGATGGCAACCAATGGCCATTCCAATCAGCAGGGCGAGGTAACACGGTAATCGATGTCGGTACAGCGACTGCACTGACTGGTTGTGTGGTGGCAATAGCTGAAAATACTGAACGACTGCTGTCGCGTGTAATTTGTCCTTCAAAAACCGGCCCCTCTAGTTTTAAATCACCAGAGCGTTGTGGCGTGATTAAATAGGTTCGTTGAAAAACTTGGTAGCGTTTACCGTTAATGATTTCGTAAGACTCTTCGTCTTTGCCAAATTGGACGACTTCAGCATCAGGTAAGTTTGGCGCAATTAAATTTCCGCTATGAAGATTCGCACTTAAATAGAGACGCGAGACAAGTTTGAATTGCTGTTGAACATAAACGCGTTTCGATTCTAATGAGGTACGAATAAACGCAGGTCGTTGTTCTAATTCATCAACCGATGCTGCAGCATCAAGAATCGTTAACTCAATAGCATTGCTACGTGCTGAGCCAATTTGAATCGGTGGAATTCTAACAATACCCGGTGTTGATGGTGCTTGAAGGTTCACAATAAACGATGTTGTACGAGTGGTTACACCATTAATGACACTGGTTCGCCGTGAAGATCGAACGTTCAGAATACGAAAGTCGCGTAACTGTTGCTCTGCATTCCAAGCCGACTCATTGATATCGTCATTGATAGTTACCGTGAGTGTGAACGGCTCACTTTGAATGATGGGGTTTTTATCAACGCTTGCGATAACCTCGGCTTCTTGCGCATAACCTGCGGCGCTAAACCAAAATAGAAGCGATATCAGCACTGCTTTGAACACGTTGTTTACCACGATTTCTCAACTCCTGGAGGCGGACCTTGGCGACGCCGTTGCTGCGCCTCATACTGCATTTTGTTGCGTAATAATACAGCAGGATCATCGTCAATACGATTTAGCCACTGCTGCATCTGTTGTTGTAATTCTTCTTCCGAGGGATCGCCTAGCTGACTTTGTAGCGGTTTCTCTTCGCCTTCGCGCCCCTGTTGCTCAGCCTCTGACTGTTCTTGTGACTCAGACTCTTTGGTTTGTTCTGCTTGCTGCTGATCTTGTTGCGACTGTTCGGTTTGAGATTGATTCTTCTCGGTTTGTTGCTCAGCGTCTTGTTCGGCATTTTGTTCCGAACTTTGGTCAGAGTTTTGATTCGAGTTCTGGCCGGAATTCTGCTGTTGCTGTGACTGACTCTGTTGGTTGGATTGGTTTTGTTCCTGTTGTTGCTCAGCAAGGTCTTCGGCCAACTCTAAATTTTGCTGTGCTTCGGACCAATCAGGACGACGTTTGAGAGCCGCAGCGTAGGCATTTTTAGCTTCATCGTAGCGCTGTAACTGCATCAAGCTATTCCCCTGATTGTAAAAACCTTCAGCACTATCTAGTTGGGAGAAATCAACCAACGCTTGGTCAAAGTTACCGGCGCGATAGTTAGCAGTACCGCGTTGCCAAGCATCATCCGTAATGGTAGCCGCGCGTTCATAGTTGCCGTTTTTCAAAGCTTGATCAGCTTGCTGATAAGGTGTTTGCCATAATTTTTCATGCCATGCTAAAGGTTCTTGTTGTGCCGCTTGCACGGGGTGACTCAAAACAAACAAGAACATAATCGGCGCTAAACTGAGTAATCTTCCTCGGCGAGCCAGAGGAAGCAGTAGTAACAAAATAAGTGGAATTAGCCAAGGACCCTGATCGGCCCATTGATCGCCTGCTTGCATGGTGCTTTCGTCGCCGTCTCGTGTTGTCGGTGCTTGTGACGTGAGGTACACAATATCCTGTTGATCGGCTCGTATTTGAATAAAGCGCCCACCACTGCGCTCAGCAAGAGCCGCTAACCCATTGACACTTAATTTGGGAATGACAACATTGTCACTACTATCGCGCAGCAGTCGACCATCCGGTAATTGAATGGGGGCACCGGCCTCAGTTCCTACAGCCAAAACATTCAGTCGATGTGACGTGCGGTTGATAAAGTCGCCAATATCAATTTGATCGCGACTATCGATGCCATCAGTCAGCCAATAGATATCCCCTTCCGGGTAACCGGCTTCCGTGAGCAATTGATCGGCTAGCTCCAGTGCGCGAACAGGATAACTTCCTGGCGTTGGCATAATATCTGGGCTCAAAGCGCGAATGAGATTGGTTAGATTACTGCCATCGGCGGTTAGTGGGCTAATGGTAAAAGCATCACCGGCATAGGCAATAAGGCCGATGTCGCCGTCAATGTGCTCAGTCACTAAATCCGTTGCTTTGAAGCGCATTTGACTCAATCGATTTGGCGGGAGGTCGGTGCTGTAAACCGACAGCGACATATCCATCACCACCACGGAGCCAGCTTTCAATTGGTAAACCGGTTGCGGTAACTTTTGCCAAGCAGGGCCAGCTAAAGCAATAGCGCCACAACCAAGAGCCAGAGCCACAAGCAACAACTGAAAACGGCCGCCACGCTCGCCTTGCGGGGGGAGCAGCCAAGCTTGTAAGTGGGTTGGAATAATTTTTGCCCACCCCTGCTTTTGGTGCGCATTTCGCCATGCCCACCAAGTCATCAGGACAAGTGGAATTAACGTGAGTAACCATAATGGTCGCAAGAAATGGAAATCAGCCATGCTGCCTCCAATTGCGTCGCGTCGTGTTTATCAGTGCTAGCGCAAGGATAATCCAAGCGAAGCCTAGGGGCCAATGATATAGCGCGGTTTGTGGTCGACGCAGTTGGTTTTCACCTTGTACCGGCTCATACGCATCAAGCTCGGTGTAAATGCGCTCAAGTTCTTCCGTACTGCGGGCTCGAAAATATTCACCACCCGTTTCTTCGGCTAACTGGCGCAGCATGCCTTCATCTAAATCGCGGCTTGGATTGACGCGGCGTTGACCGAAAAAGCCATCAACGACAATTTCTTCGGCACCAACACCAATGGTGTAAATTTTCACGCCATAGTATTTCGCAAGTTCTAATGCTTGCGCAGGCGAGACATTACCCGCTGTATTTTGGCCATCGGTGACTAGAATCAGTATTTTATTGGTTTGCGGACGATCAGCAAAACGCTTGGCCGTTAGTGCGATGGCATCGCCAATTGCTGTGCGCTCGCCAATTAAGCGTAGAACCGTTTCATCAAGCATCTTTTGCACCGTGGTACGGTCAAATGTCATCGGAGCCTGCACGTAAGCAGTATCCGCGAACAGAATGAGCCCAAGTCGATCGCCAACGCGACGCTCAATAAAATCGCGCATCACATGTTTGAGCATGGTTAAGCGGTCAACTTGCTGTCCGTTAATCGCCATATCTGCAATTTCCATGCTGCCGGATAGATCAACGGCAATCATCATTTCGCGCGCATCATTTTGTGCAGGGATAGGTTCACCAAGCCATTGTGGGCGCATGAACGCAACGACAAGTAGCGTCCATACTATGACAGCAACAGCATTTGCTAATCGACTCTGGCTCGGTTTAAGGGCGGCTGACGCAACCGCAGGAAGATGGGTCACAGTCAGCGGCTGAGATTGCTGAGTGTGTGGGCGGCGTAACCATCGATAGAGAAACGGAACCGGCCAAACAAGCGCTGCCCAGAGCCAAGCGAAATCAATCATCGCGCTGCTCCTTCCGTTGCTTGTTGGCGAGGGGTAGTGCTTGCTTTAACCAAACGACGGCGAATTTTCGATAAGGCTCAATCCATTGCTGTTGTGCCACATATGGCTGGTAACTTGCTTCGCTCAATGACGTGAGCAATGGTTGATAGCGACGACGCTGTCGTGCGCTTAGTTGCTCGCCGAGAAAC
>NCJS01000064.1 GCA_002279005.1 Idiomarina sp. 34-48-12
ATCAGCTACCCATTTGCTGATTTGCATGAGAATCAAATGGACTGGGAAGAAACGTTGCAACTTGCCGACATGGTTCTTTATGCAGGTAAGGTTCATGGTCGTAATCAAGCTTGGGGTGTGATGGCACTTAACAAGCCTTTCTCTGAGGTACAAAGCCTGCTTGAAACTGACTTACCAGGTGCTATAGAACAAGATGCCATTAGTGTCGAAATTCTTCATGGCCCTGAGCAGGCTTCAACCTCATAAAAAAACCCCGAATACCAAAAGGCATTCGGGGCTTTCATGTAAGCTCTCAATTAATTCAGTTCTTTAATACCCATGTTCCACAAAGTGAAGCCATAGATATCAGCATACTGTTCAATCGTTTTTGATACCGGCGTGCCTGCACCATGCCCCGCATTGGTCTCTATACGAATGAGCTGCGGATTCGCACCAGCATCTTTCGCTTGAAGCTCAGCAGCAAACTTAAATGAATGCGCTGGAACCACACGGTCATCGTGATCACCCGTAGTAATTAACGTGGCTGGGTAATGAACGCCCGATTCAACATTGTGTACCGGCGAATAACCGTATAAGTACTCGAACATTTCTTTGCTGTCTTCAGCTGTGCCGTAATCGTATGCCCAACCTGCGCCAGCTGTGAAGGTGTGATAACGCAACATGTCGAGCACGCCGACAGCTGGCAGTGCAACTTGCATCAAGTCAGGACGTTGAGTCATCACCGCACCAACCAGCAAGCCACCATTTGAGCCACCACGCACGGCTAGCTTGCCATTTGACGTGTAACCTTCATCAATCAGGTATTCAGCAGCAGCAATAAAGTCATCGAACACGTTCTGCTTTTGCAATTGCGTACCAGCATTGTGCCAATCTTTGCCGTACTCACCGCCACCACGAAGGTTAGCAACTGCATACACACCACCTAACTCAAGCCACATCGCATTGGTCATGCTAAAGCTTGGCGTCAGGCTGACGTTAAAGCCGCCGTAACCATATAAGATGGTTGGGTTTGTACCGTCCAGTTCCATACCTTTTTTGTAGGTAATGATCATTGGTACCTTGGTGCCGTCTTTTGAGGTGTAGAACACCTGCTTCGATTCATAAGCGTTGCTGTCAAATTGTGCTTTTGATTCAGCATATACTTCAGATTCACCAGCGTCTGGCTCATACGCATAAATGGTGCCTGGCGTGTTGTAGTTAGTGAATGTGTAGTACACCACATCGGCTTCACGCTTAGCGCTGAAGCCGCCAACACTACCAACGCCTGGCAATTCAATTTCACGAATACGTTCGCCGTCGTAGTTGTACTGCTCAACTTTCGCAATCGCATCAACCATATACTCGGCAAAAATGTAACCAGCACCAGTAGAAGGGCTTAACACGTGCTCGGTTTCAGCAATGAAGTCTTCCCAGTTTTCTGGCTGAGGATTCGTTGCATCAACAGTGACAACACGCTTATTCGGCGCATTCAGATCAGTTACCAAATAGAGTTTGGTACCCACGTTATCCAGCACGTAAGTATCAGAATCAGTGTGATCAAGAACCGTGACCAATTCACTTTCTGGATTCGTTAAATCTTTGATAAATAACTTGTTACCAGAAGTCGATACTGATGCCGTGATAATTAAGAAACGGTCATCGTCGGTAACTTGGCCACCAACATAACGATGTTTCTCCGCTTCAGTACCGCCAAACACAACCTTGTCATCGGCTTGAGCAGTGCCTAACTGATGATAATAAAGCTTGTGTTGATCGGTTTTCGCAGACAACTCACTGCCCTCAGGCTTGTCATAGCTTGAGTAATAGAACCCTTCGTTACCGTACCAAGAAATGCCGCTGAACTTCACATCAACCAGGGTAGGTTCAAGTTGTTCTTTGGTTTCAACGTCAATAACGATGATTTTACGCCAGTCGCTACCGCCTTCTGAAATAGCGTATGCAGCCAATGAACCATCTTTTGAAAAACTCAAAGTTGCCAATGACGTGGTGCCGTCGTCACTAAAGGTATTCGGATCTAAGAATACTTCGGTATTACCTTCTGCGTCAGTGCGATACACCACATACTGGTTCTGTAAACCATCATTTTTATAGAAATAGGTGTATTTACCTTCTTTAAACGGTGCGCCAACTTTCTCGTAGTTCCACAGCTCAGCTAAACGGTCTTTGATTTGGTCGCGATAAGGAATCTGCTCGAGGTACTCAAAGGTTACTTCGTTTTGCGCCTTCACCCACGCTTCGGTTTCAGCCGAACGGTCGTCCTCTAACCAGCGATATGGGTCTGCGACTACAGTGCCAAAGTATTCATCGGTGACGTTACCGCGTACTGTCATTGGATAGCTAATTTTTGCATCCACTGCCGTCTCCGTATGTGATTCTTGTTGTGGCGAACAGGCGCTTAATAATGCAACGCCAGCCACAGCTGCTAAGTATTTCATGTGTGGTTTAACTCCCCTCGTTATTATTTTTAACTCAGCGCTGGATGCGTATTTGCAAACCAAGGCTGATGATTCATGCCTAATAAAAATTGCTGTAGTTTCGGGTAATCGGCAACGTTAATACGCTCACGAAATTGTGCCCAACTTAGAAAGCATGCGAGCCGTAATTGGCCATCGCTGTAAGTTTCTTGTTGTGGCCAGTCACGCTGATCGAGCTCTTTCAAAATGGTATGAATTCGATCGTATTGTCGCTGCAGATAAGGGCTGTTCTCGGTGGTTATGTTATCACGCTCTAATAAAAAGAAATTCACCGTGGCATCAAGCGCCGTATTTGCGAGACAAAATAAATCAAAATCGGCAACATTGTCACAAAATGGCTGTTGATGACGCTCGCGCAGATAACGCAAAATGGCGGCTGAGTCAGTCAACTGAACATCACCATCGTGTAAAAACGGCACACGCTGTGTCGGTGATTGCTGTGCGCTTTGCGAATAATCGGTTGGGATAAAGTCAAACGTGTCATTGTTTTGGGTCAACACAATACGGCAGTGACGCACATATGGTGAGGTATAACTGCCAAATAACTTCATAATGCCCCCTAAAAAACGTTAAGCTATGCCTTCATTCTGCTTGAGATTACCAAAATGAAACGTGGAATACAGTATTTACTCAAAGGCCTCACCATTCTACTCCCATTGGTGGTGACAATAGCACTAGTTCATTGGTTCTTAGTGACTATCGAATCATGGCTGCGCCCAATTTGGGAAGCGATTCTAGGCAACAAATATTATTTCCCTGGTTTAGCGTTTTTAAGCTTTGTGGTACTAGCCATAATTATCGGTTTTAGCGCACGCTGGAGCTTCATAAACAAACTATGGGAAATACCCGGTAATATTATGCACCGCATGCCGGTGTTACGCAGTTTATATGGCACCATTACCGATGTGTTTGATTTGATGTCAGGCAAAAGCTTTTCAGATGAGTCGGTGGTACTCGTCACCCTGCCCGGTGCCGACGTGAAATTAATTGGCATCGTAACGAAAAAGCCTGGCCAAAAAGATGACCGCCTGTCGGCTATGCTCGACGATGACCATATCGCCGTATTCTTGCCGATGAGCTATAACGTCGGCGGTTATATGCTTATTGTGCCACGCGAAAGCGTCGAAGCACTTGATATGTCGCCAGCCGACGCCATGCAGCTCACCATTAGTGGTGGGCTCGGAAAAAATCGACAAGTTTCAGAAGACAACGACTAACGGAGTATCCATGTCTTACCTTCCATGTGTAGAAATTGAACCTCAACAGCCAGCCACACACACGATTATCTGGTTACATGGCCTCGGTGCTGATGGCAATGATTTTGCGCCGTTGGTGCCGCATTTAACCCCGCCAGTAGCGGTTCGATTTGTATTCCCACATGCACCTCAAATACCAGTAACTATTAATGGCGGTATGCGTATGCCGGCTTGGTATGACATTCTGAGCATGTCGCTGGGGCGCGAGGTTGATGAGCAGCAGCTTCGCAATTCGGCAGCAGCTGTACATCAACTGATTGAACGTGAGATTGAACGTGGTATTCCTGCTGAGAATATTTTGTTGGCGGGATTCTCGCAGGGCGGCGCTGTTGCCTATGAAGCAGCATTAACCTATCCGAAGCGCTTACGTGGCTTATTAGCGCTCTCAACCTATCTAGCAACGCATCAAAGCATCACACCGCATGCCGTGAACAATGATATTCCGATTTTGGTGCAACATGGTTCGCAAGATCCGGTGGTACCAGAAGCGCTAGGGCAACATGCTTATCAGTGGTTAAAGCAGCATGGCTACAACGCAGAGTATCAAACGTTCACCATGCAGCATCAGGTATGTGGTGAGCAGGTGCAAGCCATTAATGCGTGGTTACAAAAGGTTCTCGCTTAGTCAGCGAGAACCTGTAGTTTTTCGGCCCATTGCGCGACCCAAGTCAAAGCGGTATCACGATTTGCGGTAAGAATATTCACATGACCAACTTTACGGCCTGGACGCGGATCTTTGTTGTACCAATGACAATCGGTATCCGCATGATGCCATAAGCCCGCAGGAATTTGGTCAGCGCCAATCACGTTGATCATAAGCGTTGGTTCTAATCGCAGCAAAGGCAACGGCATACCCGTTAGTGCACGTATGTGCAAATCGAACTGACTGCTATTGGCACCGGTCTTTGTCCAATGACCTGAGTTATGTACTCGTGGTGCAATTTCGTTCACGAGCAACTCTGCGTCATCGCCTTCGCCCACCACAAAGAACTCTATGGCTAATACGCCTACATAATGAAGCGCATCGGTGAGCTTACGGAAGCACTCCTCTGCAAGGTTTTGTAAGCGCTCGTCAACCACATCAATAGCACCTAGGCTATAACTCAAAATACCACGGTCATGTACGTTGGTAATCAGCGGATAGCAGCAGATACTACCGTCTTTGCTACGCGCACCAACCAACGACACTTCACGTTGAAACGGAATCATATGCTCGGCAATACCTGGTGCCTGGCCCGCTTGTTGAGCGAGATCACTCGGGCTGTCGGCCATTCGAAAACGCCACTGCCCTTTGCCATCGTAGCCACCGCGCGCTGCCTTTAACACCAACGGCTGTTCCGCATGATTGAGAATTTTCTCAAGTTCATCAGCATTGTTATAGGTTTGCCACGGCGACGTAGGCACACGGCAGTCATCGAACAGTTTCTTCTCGGCGCGGCGGTCGGTAAGACTTTTGATTCGCGCTGGGTCCATCAGAAACTTATCATGAGCGGCCGCTAAAATATCCGCTGGAATATCTTCGTGTTCCCAACTGACAACATCAGCCCAATCAATGGCCTCAGCCAGCGATAGGTGCAAATCAATTTGCGCTGAGAGCGGTTTAACGGTGTTGCTGCGGGTGCTAAACAGTAAGCACTCATGACCATGACTGATAGCGCTTGCACCTAACATTTGCCCTAATTGGCCATCACCGATAAACAGAATTTTCATGATTCCGGCAACTCCAACTTCGGACCGCTCATCACTTTCTCACGCTGTTGCTCGCGAAACGCATGTACACGTTGACGAACGTCAGCATCAAATGAGCCAATAATTTGTGCCGCTAATAAGCCAGCATTTGCAGCGCCAGCTGGACCGACGGCTAACGTACCTACAGCAACGCCTTTTGGCATTTGCACAATTGACAGCAAACTATCTAAACCTTTCAGCTGTTTGCTTGGTACCGGTACGCCTAGTACTGGAATTGCGGTAAATGCTGCGAGCATACCTGGCAAGTGTGCCGCGCCGCCGGCGCCGGCAATAACCACAGGAACACCATCTTGCTCGGCTTGTTCCATGGTGGTTTTCAATAAATCTGGGGTGCGGTGCGCAGACACAACTTCAGCGCGCCATTCAACGCCGAGGTCTTTCAGCATTTGTGCTGCATGTTGCATGACGGGCCAGTCAGACTGTGAGCCCATTAAGATCAAGACAGGTGCCATGTGGTGCTCCGTTTTTCAAAGGAGCGAATTGTAGCTAGGACAAGCCATAGGTGCAAATTTATTGCGCAATTCTCAAGCGATTACGCCCCTGACTCTTGGCTTTATCTTTGGCTGCATCTGCACACTCCAGCCATTTCCCCCAGTCCTGCCCTTTGCGCCATTCAGCAACGCCAGCGCTGGCTGTAACGGTGGTCATCATACTTTTCACCGCAAACGGCTCGTGGCGGAGGCTATCAAGCATTGCACCGGTTAATTCAGCGGCTTGCTTCAACGATGTATCCGGGAAAATGACTAAAAACTCAGTGCCACCGTAGCGCACCATAACATCGCTTTTACGGCAAATGCGAGCCAATCGCGCGGCGGTTTCCTTCAGTACCTCATCACCAAACATATACCCAAACTTATCATTCACGTTCTTAAACGAATCGAGATCGAGCAACATTGCACTGACGGGCTGTTGATGGCGTTTCGCTCGTTCCAGTTCGGTTTGCATCATGTCTGATACATAGTCGCGGCGATAAAAACCGGTTAATGGGTCACTTGCATAGAGTCTTGATAAGTTACGCTGCATATAACTCATCATCACGAGGAACACCGCGCCGACGCCAATGAGTACCAGCATAGAAAGCGCAATTCGCCACGCATAGTCAAACGGCAAAAATTGATACATCACTGCCGCAAATAGCGCATAAATCAGCATGATCACTAGCACAAAAATGGTGCGGTCGAACATGAAGAACACCATCGCGAGTACCGGATACATCCAATACACGCCCATCATGCCGGAAGATTTCATCGAAACACTGACTAAAATACCCAGAGCACAGATAAATAAGAAGTTAATCCACTGTGGCGCCAGCTCATTGCGGTAAATGACGCCAGTAAGAATAAAAGCCAAAGCCACACTTATCAGAGCGCCCGACTCTAGCCAGCGAGCTTCCGTCGCCAGCGCACCGGCCAGCACGAGAATCACCAAGCCAACACCAAAGTAAATGGTTCTCATGGCAACCAAGCGAAATTGTTGCCATAAGTTCAGTGATATTGTGGGAGAAGCTGCCGTAGAATTCATGAATTTCCGTTCTCAATTAAACTGTTGGAGTATAACTCTCTGCTTTGCAAACTTGATTGCGACCTTTGCGCTTTGCTTCAAGTAAAGCAGTATCTGCAGTATTTATCCATTCTGCCCACGTTTGCTCTGCTCGCAATTGCGCAACACCCAGGCTAACGGTTAAGTGTGCCTGTGCATCTTTACCATCAAACGGCGTGTTCTCAACCGCAAGTCGCAATTTTTCCGCAACTTTTACAGCTTCTTCGAGGTCGGTTTCAGGCATAACCGCCAGAAATTCTTCACCACCAACTCGAAATAGCTGATCATTAATTCGCAAATTCGCTTTTAGGCGAGCGGCGAGTTGTTTCAACATCTGATCACCAAACAAGTGGCCGTGTTTGTCGTTGAGGAGCTTAAAATGATCAAGATCCAGCATAATTAAGCTTGCTGCGCGATGATAACGGCGAAAGTTGTGGATTAATTGGCTAAGTACGTTATTTAGTCGATGGCGATTTTGGAGACCCGTTAAGGTATCGGTGATAACGAGCTGATGCAGTAGCTTTTGCATGCGCCCAAGCATGACTATAAATACGCTACCAAGCAGGAGTATAACAAGTAACGACGCCGTTATACGCCAACCATCACTAACAGGCATGTAAAGCAGCCCGGCGACACTCATCATAAGTGTTACAACGGCGGCAAGGACAATCGCGTAGCCATCACGAAACATAAAAAAGCTGGCAACTAATAACGGGTAAGCCCAATAGACACCTAACGTGCCATTGTTACGAATTGAAACAACACAAATGACCGTAAGCAACGTCATGAAAATAACGCGCCAAAAATTGGGAATACGTTTTTTACGGTATGAGAAAGCAATAGAACCAAGAACCAAAGCGGCCGCAAGCATGATTGCTGCTTGCAAATAATGCGCCAGCAAGAGTTGGGCGCCAGCTAACAAGAACTGAGTAAAAGCTCCCGCCCACACAATGTTGCGCGTGACTTTATTGCGAAAACTTTGCAGCAGCGTGTCTGCTGATTGATTGGGCATGGCCAGCGTCCTTGTGACTTACCGTTTCGAATTTCCTGACTGTGGTCAAAGTATCGCCAAGTATTAGGAATAGCAATAACTTTGCGGCATAATTAATTTAATTCGATTCAACGGAGTTGTCACCATGCTAATGAAAGCAGATCAAAGCGTACTAATTATTGTCGATGCGCAAGAAAAACTCGCCCCGGTCATTCATCAGCGCGACCAGCTCATTGCTCGCATGCGTTGGCTTGGTGAAATCGCCAACGAATTAGACGTTCCAGTTTTGGTCACCGAACAATACCCTAAAGGCCTGGGGATAAGCGTCGATGATCTTTCGGGTGTCATCGAAAACGCTCAGGTCATCGAAAAAATGCATTTTAGCGCGCTGCAAGAGCCGAATTTTGTGAATGCACTAAGCGACATTAATCGTCAGCAAGTGGTTTTGATGGGCATGGAAACTCATGTCTGTATTTTGCAAACTGCGCTTGATTTAATAGCCGATGATTATCAAGTATTTGTGGTTGAAGATGCCGTAGGTTCCCGTCGTGATAGCGATAAACAAACCGCACTGAAACGTATGCGCCAAGAGGGAGTGGTGATTATTTCATCGGAAATGGCAGCGTATGAATGGCTTCACCGGTCAGGAACTGACCAGTTTCGACATATCACTAAAAACTGGATTCGCGGCTAAACCCCTTATAAGCGTTAATAAATCTTTAATTGACAGGGGGTAGGATCGGCGTATACTGACCGTCGCTAGAAAAATTCGGCTGTCTAATTGTGGCCTGTTACGAAGTCAATTGCTGTACCTCGTTTTGTAAGTCCCCAAGTAATACACGTAATTTTTATTAGCAATACCCTAGATTTTCACATGCAATACGAGGAATCACAGCATGTCTACAGTAACTGGTAAAGTAAAATTCTTTAACGAAGCTAAAGGTTTCGGTTTCATCGAGCAAGAGCAAGGCGCAGACGTATTCGTACATTTCTCTGCTATCCAATCAGACGGTTTCAAAACCTTAGCTGAAGGCCAAACTGTTCAGTTCACTATTGAGCAAGGTCCTAAAGGCCCACAGGCCTCTAACGTAGTTCCTATGTAATTACGTTTCTTCTAGC
>NCJS01000065.1:0-1203 GCA_002279005.1 Idiomarina sp. 34-48-12
TGAGCTTGTCCGCCACAATCAGCGACGTGGTCACCTGCGAAAGTAATATCGAGTTCACCAACTACCTGACTGTACTGCCACGCATGAGCAATACATACTGCTTTACCATCGGCATTCGATACCTGCATTGGATACGGTCCAACACTCGGCAAGCCATAGCGACCAAAGTCGCCAAGTAACGTATGTGAATCACCGCCAATAATAAAATCAACCGCTGGCAGACTCTCAGCCAATTCAAGGTCGTTGCGATATTGAATATGTGTCAGCAATCCAATCTTCTCGATACCCAAACCACGAAGTTCTTCAATGTAGTATTTTGCGGTTTCATACTCGTCTGCAAATACCGTGGTTTTATCGGGTTGCGACGAGTTTTTCGTTTTGATGGCAATATCGAGACCTATCAGGCCAACGCGCTCGCCACCAATGTTATAAACTGCATACGGTTTAAAGCTATCCCAGCGCGTTTTTTCGGTTAGTGGAGACACGCCAACTTCAGGTTGCACGTTGGCACCAAGCACAACCGTACCGCAGCTACTCATACCTAGAAAGTCTAAAAATCGCTTCAGCCCAGCATCACCATTATCAAACTCATGATTCCCCAATGCGAACGCATCAAAGCAGATCAGATTCATTAAGGCGGCGTCTGCAGCGCCATCAAATAGTGTATAAAACAGCGTGCCAGTGATCGCGTCGCCAGCATGCAACGCTAACACGTTTTCTTGGCTTGAGCGGATGTCAGCAATTTTCGTTGCTACACGGGCAAAGCCGCCAGTTTCAACACGATAGGTTTCGCCATCTACCGTCAGCGCAGTGCGCTCCATCGGTAATAAATGCGAGTGATGATCGTTCACATGAGCAACGGTCAGTTCAAACGGTTGCGGCTTAGATAATTGAGCACAGCCCGCCAGCACGAAGCTGCTTACTAAAACAAACACCAAAGCTCTCATCATCACCCCTTCAAGAACAAAACAGCTATTAGCTATTTGATATTAGATATTAGCAACCGCGTTTTTAGCTTTTTCTAATATCCAATATCCACTATCTAATATCGTCTTTGCTTTTTACTTCACTAAGCCGATTTCGCGGAGACGCTCCATCAGATAATCGTGCGAACTGATCGGCTCAAAACGATTCGGATTCTCTTCCGAAATACAGCTCTCCAACGGCGTGATCATCACGTCTGGGTTGAAGTGCAAGAAGAAC
>NCJS01000065.1:1314-10395 GCA_002279005.1 Idiomarina sp. 34-48-12
TAACGCGATTTATGACTATATGGCGCCGGCGGGTTGACTACACGATGGGTCGTTGATGGCAACACGCCGTTAGTCAAACGTTGCAACATATCGCCAACGTTACAAATAATTGCGCCTTCAATGATGGTTACCGGAATCCATGAGCCATCTTTGGCGAGAACTTCTAAACCTGGTTCACGCGAGCCTACGAGTAACGTCAATACGTTAATATCTTCGTGAGCGCCAGCGCGCACCGACGGTGTTCCTTCGTCGATAATTGGTGGGTAGTGAAGTGGGCGTAAAATTGAGTTGCCTAAGTTCACTTTATCGTTAAAGAAATCACGCGGCTGTTTTAAGTAAACAGCTAAAGCTTCCAAAACCCGAAGGCCCAAAGCATCTAACGCGTCATAAAGCTTCAAAATTTTGGCTTTGAACTCTGGCAATTCGTGTGGCCATACATTTGGTGTGAGTTGCGGGAACGGTGGTTCACCATCAATTTCACGACCAACATGCCAAAACTCTTTTAAATCAACGTGCTTGGCATCTTTAGCAATTTCGGTACCAAATGGCGTATAGCCACGCGCACCGCCACCACCTGGAATGTGATACTGCTTTTTTACGTCTTCAGGCAGCGCAAATAACTCGCGGCAAATATCCAACGCATTATCAATCAGCTGCTGGTCGATACCATGCTTGGTCAATGCAACAAAACCATTGGTTTCATAGCCTTCACCAACGTGTTGTGCAAAAGCATCAAAGTCTTGGCCATACAGGCTCATATCAATATGCGGAATGGATTTCATGAAACGTTTTTCCTAGGGAATGAAGATATCAAAATAGGCGTATATGCTAAGTATTTTAGCCTGTCTAGACAAGGGTAAATCTTGCGTAAACCGCCTTTTGCTTACAATCTTAAGTTGCTACCGTAATCTGCAGATTCTAGCAAAAAGTGAGGTAAATCACGATGAAATTGCAACACAGTGTTCTTTCTGTCGCATTATTGACCGCTGGTCTTGCTCTGGCAGGTACCGCCAATGCACAAACGCAACAAAATCAAACGCAGAACCGCGGCTATGCTGCGTACAACTACGTTGGTGTTGGCGTTGCTGATCACGATGGCGGCGACAGCATTGTCGTTGAAGGCTCATATGAGTTCAAATCACCGTATGTGGTGAGCGGCTATTATCGCAACTTCGACAATGATGCGGGCAGTAGCAGTGACGCATTAAGTATTAAGTTGAGTCGTTATTTTTGGTTGAGCAGCGGCTTGACGGCAGATGTGGGTGTGCGTGCCGGTAATGTTGACTTTGGTCCAGTGGACAGTAACTTCTGGGGAGTTGAAGGTAACTTACGTCAGCGTATTGAACAATTCGAGTTTTACGGGGGTATTGGCTGGATTGACTATACCGACGCTGGCAGTGATAACCAGTATCAATTTGGTGTGAATTACTACATCGATTCAAACATCTCGGTTGGCGTAGGTTATCAAGATAGTGAATATGGTGATGGTGTGCGTTTCCGTGGTAGTTATCACTTTTAATTAAATGCGCTATGCTGTGGCACATTGATGGTCGTTTTGGAGATTCGTTATGCCGCAGCTTCCTAGCTTTATTCAGATGTATCGCGAGCTTGTCGCGATTCCCTCAGTTTCTTGCCTCGATCCAAGTTGGGATACTAGTAACAAGCCAGTTATCGACAAACTGGCAATATGGCTCGAATGTCTCGGCTTTCAAATCGATATTCATGAACTAGACCACCAAGCTGGTAAATTTAATCTACTTGCTCATTACATTCCCGAAGGCGCGGAATCGGGCGGCCTCATGTTGGCCGGACACACCGATACCGTGCCATGGGATGAAGGTCGCTGGACCCAAGACCCGTTTAAGCTAAGAGAAGATAACGGCCGTTTATATGGACTCGGCACGGCTGATATGAAAGGCTTCTTTGCATTCGTGATTGAGGCATTACGCCGTACGGATCTTCGCCAGTTGAAAAAGCCATTGTATATTCTCGCCACCGCTGATGAAGAAACCACCATGGCAGGCGCTCGCGAACTTGACGCTTTTGGCCATTTGAAACCAGATTTCGCGGTAATTGGCGAACCAACCTCAATGACGCCAGTGATTACCCATAAAGGCCACATGACGGAAGCCGTGCGTATCACCGGTAAGTCGGGGCACAGCTCAAATCCTGCGGCTGGTATCAACGCCATTGAAATCATGCATGATGTCATCACTGAGCTACGTGGCATTCAAACAGAATTTCAACAGCGCTATCACGACGATGCATTCGAAGTGCCCTACCCGACACTAAACTTCGGTGCCATTCATGGCGGTGACGCCGCGAATCGTATTTGTGCGTGCTGCGAACTACATATCGATATGCGCCCACTACCCGGTATGAATATAAGTGAGCTTTATGGTTTGATTGATCATCGTTTAGCTGAGGTGAAAGCTCGCTATCCGGGTGCTGTGTGTCTTGAGCATATGCATGAGCCGGTACCCGGCTATCGCTGCGACAAAGATGCTGAAATTGTTCGGTTGGCAAGTGAGTTAACGGGTAATGCCGCACAACCGGCGAACTACTGCACCGAGGCTCCGTTTGTGCAAGCGCTCGGCTGCCAAACCATTGTCATGGGCCCGGGAAGTATTGCCCAGGCCCATCAACCGGATGAATTTATTCAAATAGATGAAATTGCGCCCGCACAAAATCAGCTACGGGCACTTATTCGTCAGGTGTGCATGTAGCCGCGATCATTCGAGCCACGGGGCCGAAGCTTTTCCGATGCACCGGGCATGGTCCGTGCTCCGCTAAAGCCTCTAAATGAGCTTTTGTTGGATACGCTTTGTGTTTGGCGAAATCATAGTGTGGATAGAGCTCATGCCACGCCAGCATTTGCCGGTCTCGCTCGACTTTCGCCAAAATAGATGCTGCACCAATGCATGCCTCTAGCGCATCGCCACCAACAATGGCCTCAGCCGGTACATTCAACTGAGGCAGCTTGTTCCCATCAACCAATACCTTTTCCGGTTGTACTGGCAATGCCTCGACAGCACGCTTCATCGCCAATAATGACGCCTGTAAAATATTAATCGCATCAATTTCATCGGAATCGCACTGTGCAATCGCCCAATACAACGCTTTTTCTTTTATTTCCGCACTTAAGGCTTCACGTTTTTTCTCAGACAACTTCTTCGAGTCGTTAATGCCTTCAATTGGGTTATTCGGGTCTAGAATAACCGCCGCTGCCACCACGGGCCCAGCGATAGGCCCACGGCCTGCTTCGTCTGTTCCACAAATCATGCTTTTCGTCTTGTTGTTGCCGGTTGATGCGGTATGATACTTTCGTCTCATACATAATAACAATACAACAAGGGGTTTCCTCATGAGTGATTCTTACGAATCATCGACTTTTCTCAATCGTTTGCTGGATAAGGTTGAAAAAGTCGGTAACAAACTTCCTGATCCAGCGGTGATGTTTTTTGGTCTGTTAATCATCGTTTGGATTTTTAGCTATCTACTCTCTGGCATTGAATTCGATGCTGTACATCCGCTCACCGGTGAAAATGTAGCTGTTACCAACTTACTCGCTGGCGACCAAATGGCAAATTTCTTAGCCAATATGGTTGGCACTTTTATGGGATTCGCACCATTAGGTGTTGTGCTTGTTGCCATGCTCGGTGTCGGTGTTGCTGAACGAAGTGGCTTCATTAACGTTGCCATTAAACTGATGCTCAATGTCACACCGAAAATGTTATTAACCCCAGTACTGATTCTTGTAGCCATTGTGAGTCATACCGCGGTTGACGCTGGTTATGTTCTGGTGATTCCATTGGGCGGTGTGATTTTCTATGCTGCAGGTCGTCATCCGTTAGCGGGTATTGCGGCCGCATTTGCCGGTGTTTCTGGTGGGTTTAGTGCCAACTTCGTACCTTCGGCTATTGATCCGTTACTGCAAGGCTTTACACAAAGTGCGGCGCAAATTCTTGACCCCGCAATTCAACTCAATCCATTGAATAACTACTTCTTTACTGCTGCTTCAGCAATTGTTGTCGTGATTGTCGGTTGGTACCTCACCGACCGTGTTATTGAACCACGCTTACAGCGCACAGCAACTATCGATGGCGACCAAGAAGATATGCCAGCGCTTGATGATGTGACGCCTCGTGATCGTAAAGCGTTCTACGCTGGTGTTTTAACTATGGTGGCGGGACTTGTTGGTTTGTATTACGCCGCTTCGGCCGAAAACACGCCACTTGCTGACGCTACCGGCGAGCTTGCATCATTTACTGCGCCACTCATGCAAATGATTGTGCCACTCATCTTCTTGCTGTTTATCATTCCAGGCATCGTGCATGGTTTCATTTCTGGCAGCTTCAAAAGCTCACAAGATGTCATTAAGGCAATGTCTAAATCAATGGAAGACATGGCCTACTACATGGTTATGGCGTTCTTCTGTGCCCTGTTCATTAAAGCCTTTGGTGATTCAAACCTCGGTACCCTGTTGTCCATTAAAGGCGCGCAGTTCTTAAGCTCGCTGCAATTGAGCGGCGGCGTAACCATGGTAGGTATGATTATCTTAGTCGCATTCATCAACCTGTTTATTGGTTCCGCGTCTGCTAAATGGGCGTTGATTTCACCAATTTTCGTACCAATGCTGATGCAGTTAGGTTACTCACCTGATTTGACGCAGGCTGCGTACCGCGTCGGTGACTCAATCAGTAATATCATCACGCCATTGTTACCATACTTCCCATTAGTAGTGTTGTATTGCCAGCGTTACGTTAAAGGCACAGGTATCGGCTCATTGGTTGCCATGATGTTGCCATTTACCGCGACGTTACTCGTAGTTTGGTCTGCGTTCTTAATCATCTACTGGATGATTGGTATTCCGCTCGGTTTCCAAGCGAATTACGTGTACCCAGCAGGCTAACCAATGAACTACTTCCAAGGTAAAACTGTTTGGCTAACCGGTGCCTCTTCGGGTATCGGTTTAGCCATGGCGCAGCAGCTCGCTGAAGCTGGTGCGCATTTAATTCTTACCTCGCGTCGTCATGATGCGCTTGAACAGGTTCGACAATCACTCGCTCACCCTGAACGCCATCAAGTTCTTGCGCTTGATTTGAGTGAGCCTGAACAAGCTGCAGTTATGGCAAAAGATGCTCTAGGCGATCAGGTGATCGACATACTCATCAACAACGCAGGCGTGTCGCAACGCTCGTTAATACTAGAGACCGATATGTCGGTGTATCGACAATTGATGGAAATTGACTATTTCGGCGTCATTGCCCTGACCAAACTGGTGTTACCGCGTATGGTTGAACGCCGTACCGGTCAAATTGTGACGGTTTCAAGTGTGGCCGGCAAAGTAGGAACAAAGCTTCGCAGCGGCTATAACGGAGCGAAGTTTGGCGTGATTGGTTTCATGGATTCATTGCGGGCAGAAATGGCGCAGTATGGCTTAACGGTCACCTCAATCTTACCTGGTTTTATCAATACGCAGGTTGCTCACAATTCATTAACCGGCGATGGTTCAGCGCTCGGCCATGAAGACCCAGATAATGCAGGTGGTATTTCAGCCGAAGCCTGTGCGCGTAAATCGCTTGAAGCAATCGCCAAGCAAAAAGCAGAAGTGGTGGTTGGTTCAGGGCTTTCCAAACTCGCACCGTTTCTACAACGTTTTTTCCCTGGCTTAGTTCGACGAATGATTGCTAACCGGTAACAATACGGTTACGCCCCTGCTCTTTCGCTGTATACAGAGCTCTGTCAGCATTCTTTAATAGCTGTGCAGAGCTCTCTTCGTCACTTAATTCAGTGGCACCAATACTGACCGTAATCTTCGCTTGTTCAAAGTTTTCTATGTGCATATTCTCGGTTGCGCGACGAATTCGCTCAAGTACAATCAAAGCATCCGCCAAAGGCGTTTGTGGGAAGATTATCGCGAACTCCTCTCCACCCCAACGCGCCACACTATCCACTTCTCGAATTTGTTGCTCAAGTAGACGCGAAACATGTTGAAGCACGACATCACCGCCCGTATGCAGATAGATGTCATTAATTTGCTTGAAGTAATCGATGTCGATTAACGCAACCGTTAGCGGTGTTTCGTAGCGACGGCTATTACGTAATTCGTCATCAAGTTGCTGATCAAAGGCGCGGCGATTTGCCAAACCAGTTAAGGTATCTTGCATCGCCATCGCTTCAAGTTCTTGCGTCTTTTTCTGAACCAAGCGTTGTAATCGGCGCTTTGTTCCTTGCAGCGAACGAATACGAATATGAATGCTCAAACTTAACAATAAAATCAGCGTAATTGAGAAAACAAACCAAAACCAAGGGCGCTGATAAAAGAACGCTCGCTTCTCAAGTACAATTGACGTCACTGGCGACCATTCACCGCCGGGATAGCGACTGCGCACCATAAAGGTATACTGCCCAGGTGATAGCGCCGTATAAGCAGTTTCTAATTGGTTACTGCGGTCAATCCAGTGCGTGTCATACCCTTCAAGTCGAACTTGATATTGTAACGATTCAGGCATGTGATAACCCAATGTCACGTAACGAAACTCGGTTCTTGTATTATCCGCTGGAATCAGCTTAGTCGCGTGAATTTCAACATTATCAATTGTGACCGACTCTATAATTGGAGACGGGGATACTCGATGATAAGCATCAACCAGTTGTGGATTAATCGTCACGACACCAAGTGCTGACGCAAACCACAGCGAACCGTTGTGATCAACCACCGAGGCTGGTCCTCCAGTAGTTAACTGACGACTCACCATGCCATCAACTTCGGTAAATAGTTGATAGTTAATGGTTCTACGATTATCTAGCATCCACGTTTTTAATTCGTCTTGGGTAATTCGAACAATGCCTCGAGCACCACCCAGCCACACATTGTCGTCTTTATCGAAATTGATGGTGAAAGTTTTATCAAACGGCAGACCATTTCTTCGTGATAGCCAATGCCAATCGTCAGCTTCTAGAGACCGAGTCAACAAACCATGATCGGTTGCAAACCAAATGCGGTTATTGTGGAAGGTTCCGGCAAAAATATTACTTGCCCCAGTAAATGAAGCTAAATCAACCGGTTCTGGCTGCCATTCAAAATTACCGACGGGGCTGAGATAAGTCAGCGAGAGTGTCGAGCTCACCCATAAAGCTCCAAAACTATCCATGGTGATTGACGATACAAAATCTGCTGCCATCCCATCAACAGTACTGTAGTGACGCACAATCTCGAAGGAATCACTGAGTGATCGGAGTAAATACAATCCGCGTGCTGTTCCCACGAGTAATAAATTCGTCGATTCGATAGGCAGAACGACACGAATTTCGTTGCTGGCGAAACCAGTTTTTCGACTCAGTTGCGCCGTAACTTTGCCATTGACTAATTTTAATAAGCCTTCGGTATAGGTCCCGACATAAACCACATCGCTCTCGCCATGGGCAATACTTAACACCGATAGCGCTTCAAGTTGCGGATCACCATTCACTGGTTGAAAGACAACACCGAGGTCGTTTTTACTAGCCTGACGACTAATACCATCATTGGTGCCCACCCAAATACGCCCTTCTGTGTCAGTATTAACCGAACGTACGTAGGCACCTTTTAATCCATGGTGTGGAGTGTAGCTACGGAATAGCGCTTCACGCAATTGCACCAAACCACCGTGGGTGCCGACCCATAGGGTATCGTCTTGGTCGCGAAAAATATCGAGCACGTGTGAGTTGGGTAGGCCATTCTCGATACTGAGCCAGTCTTCCGAGTCATGACACAAACGCCCTAAACCTCGGGTAAATGTACCAATAATTAAACAACCATCCGGTGCCTCAGTCAGCGCTGTCACTCGATCTTTCATCGCTACCGGCCAGGGTATAAATTCTTCTGAATTAGGCAACTGATAAAACAAGCCATCGTCGTTTGCGACAATAAATGTGCCGTTATCAAGTAAAGTCATAGCGCGCACTTGCGCATGCGAGACTGTTTCGACAGAGATAAACGAATCGGTTTGATCATCGTAATACGCTAAACCTCGACGTGTTCCAACGTATAGGCGCGCTGGCTGTTGCGATTCAGCTGTTATGAATAGTCGAAACGAAAAATTTGTCGGTAATCCGTGGTCGGTCGTGTAATGAATTGGCTGCTGTTGCTCCGAAATTCGATAGACACCATTCGCCGTCGCCGCCCAAGTGTTACCGTTTGCATCGCGCACTGTATCGAAAACAAAGTTATCGCCTACGATAGTCGGATTCCACTGTTCATTGGCGTGACTAACAATGCTACCGCGCGGACCACTAAATACCAGTTCATCGTCACTTGGGTTATAAGCAACGCTCAAGGCACCAGATTCTCGCATTTTAGTCACGTTGGTATCGTCAAATATCTTGAACGTGCGTCCGTTATACCGGACAGGACCTTCCCATGTGGCGAGCCAGAGGTAACCTTGGTTTGACTGGGCGATGCGATTTATCGAATTATGCGGCAATCCATCTCGCGTATTCCAACTGCGCAACGCATATTGATTTAATGGTGTGGATTTATTTTCTAACGATTTACTAAGCGGAAGTGACTCAGCGAGTGCAGGCGAAATGACACTTAATAAGGCGATTACGCTTAGTAAACCGAAACGCCATAAGTGCATTGCCCACACTCCCTGTTAATGATTATTTGCGTCCGTTATAAGTTACTCATTTAAATTTCACCAAACGGGACAGTCACCAGTTCTTCTAATGCTGGCTTTGCTAAATAATACCCTTGGAACAAATGAATACCAAGATCTAACAAACAATCTAACTCTCTTTTACTTTCGATTCCTTCAGCGAGAACTTGCGTACCTTGCAGTCTGCACACATTCGCGACGTCTCGGACTATTTTTTGCTTTTCTTCAAATTCATGAATATCACGTATCAGGCCCATATCAAGCTTCAAAATATCCGGTCGCAAATCAGTGAGCCAATCCATTCGCGAAAAGCCTGAGCCGTAATCATCAATGGCTGTTTTGAACCCACGTTTTGAATAACTACTAAATATGCGCTGCAAATGAACTTTGTCGATAATTTGCTCGCTTTCCGTTACCTCAAATACCAACTTCGTCATAT
>NCJS01000196.1 GCA_002279005.1 Idiomarina sp. 34-48-12
TGTGCATCACGGGGATCGCCGCCAAGCAATTCGGTCAAACTATAATCGTGGCCTTTGGCTTGAAATATGCGACCTTCCTCAATATCACCCAGTTGGCTTATCGCGCCATCAACTGGGTGCGCAAACTGGTGGTTTTCGACAGCTTTTAATGGACGTAACTCCGGCTTTAAATAGCGCGTAAAAAACTCATTGAAGGTTTTATAGGCCTTTGGGTTTTCATGAATCGCTTCACTCATGTCGATTTTATATTGGCGGATAAACCACCGAATAAAGAGCTGGGTAAACCAGCCGGCTCGTGCGGCTGCAAATTTACCGACTAGGCGCGATACGGCATGCTTAGGTAGCCAGTGCTGCATTTGAATTTTTACGCGATCCCAATTCACGTTTTTTTACCTCGAGTAGTTGCTCTTGATGGCTTTTTAATCGCCATCGATTCTATGATTCTATGGAAATTGTACAGGCGTAAGGGGTGCAGGTCACCTGCTTCTAACGCTTCTTGAAGTGCACAGCCAGGATCATCCTGATGCTTGCAGTCACGAAATTTGCACCGCCCCAAGTATGGTCTTAAATCGATATAGCACCAAGCAACACGCTCAGGTTCTAAGTGCCAAAGAGCAAACTCCCGAATACCAGGTGAATCGATTAACACGCCACCGGTTGGCACGACATATCGCGTTGCCACGGTTGTTGTGTGCTGACCAAGCCCTGAGCTATCCGAAATGGCGCCGACATCGGCATCAATATCCGGCAGGAGGGCATTCACTAACGATGATTTTCCAACGCCGGATTGCCCCACCACAATAGAGACATGCTCATCCAATAATTGTTGCAAGGCGTCTAATGACTCTGGCTGTTTGGCACTCACTTCAAGTACCTGATAGCCGATATCACGATACATCGCGAGTGCATTGGTTATTTCTTGGCGCTGTTCAGAATTCAGCTCAGTAAGAAGGTCGGCTTTATTGAGTACAATGACAGGCGTCACGCCAATGTCTTCACATGCCACCAAATATCGGTCAATAATTTGACTAGAGAACGCCGGTAACACACTAGAAACAATGAGAATTTGATCTACGTTAGCAGCTACTGGCTTCACGCCGTCGTAATAATCTGGACGGCTGAGTAGCGAGCGTCGTGGCTGCACCGCTTCGATTACACCGGCAACGTCCTCAGAGCGTTGTTTGAAACGGCGCCAGATCACTTCATCGCCACACACCAAAGAATCAACAGCACGCCGAATATGACAGCGCAACGCAGCTTCGGTGTCGGTACAGATAATCGCTTGTTGGCCGAAACGGCTCACAACAATACCTGATTCAGACGCATCTAAAGCTGCGTCTTCAACTTCGATTTCTAACTCAGCTCGTTGAATTCGCTTTTCTTGATTCGACTTGATTCGGCGCAGTTGCCCTTTATTCAGACGTCGTTGTTTTGCCATCAAATTAATTCCAGTACATACTAGAGGCAATCATACATTATTCAGCACAAGAGTGCCTGAACTTAATTGTAATCAAATAAGGTAAATTGCATGACAGCGAGCGCGGAACGTCTCATTTGGATCGACTTAGAAATGACCGGTTTAACACCAGATTACGATCACATCATTGAGATTGCGACTATAGTGACCGATTATGAATTAAACGTATTAGCAGAGGGGCCTGTTATTGCAGTACACCAATCGCAGGCTAATTTAGATAAAATGGATGATTGGAATGTGCGAACGCACACGCAATCAGGATTAGTTGAGCGCGTTAAAGAAAGTGGATTTAACGAACAGCAAGCGAGTGATGCAACCATCGAGTTTTTGCAAAAGTGGGTGACGGCCGGCAGTTCACCGATGTGCGGGAATAGTATCTGCCAAGATCGCCGGTTCTTAGCCAAGCATATGCCGGAGCTGGAAGCCTACTTCCATTACCGTAACCTTGATGTGAGTACGTTGAAACAACTTGCCAAATATTGGGCGCCTGAAGTCGCAAATGGCTTGACCAAGCAAGGCGCGCACACCGCTTTAGCAGATATTCGTGAATCGATTGAAGAATTGAAATATTATCGAGCGAATTTATTTAAATAATAATAACAACAAGGAAGGCTAAGCACGTGATTAAATGGCTCGTTGCTGCAGTTTTCATTATTTTTATGGGCCTGACTTATGG
>NCJS01000013.1 GCA_002279005.1 Idiomarina sp. 34-48-12
GCAGACCTAGCATTGCAGCTTGAAGAATACCGTACTGCACTCACTTATTACGGTAAGTGGTTACAGTTTACTGGTGAAGCTGATCCAGATGTGTTTTTGCGAATTGCCAATGCTTTTTATGAGCTCAAGCAATTTGACAAGATTGTTCGCCCAGCAGATTTAGCAATTCAAGCTTATGAAGCTGAAGGTGAAGTCAACAAAAACCCATATGTATTGAAAGTTGCAGCTTACTACGAGACTGAGCAGTACAAAGAAGCAATTAAAGTACTTGAAGTCGGTTTGAACAAACTACCTACTGAAAAAGTATGGTGGAGTCAGTTAGGCATGCTTTATATGCTGACTGAAAATATCGACAAAGCGTTACAAACGTTAGAAATTGCGTATCTTGCAGGTTATTTGGATAAAGAAAGCCAGATTAAGGCGATGATCCAACTGTTTGCTAACTCGCAAATTCCATACAAAGCAGCAACTCTGATGGTTAAGCATTTAAATGCTGGCGATATTGAGAAAACTGCGCGTAACTACCAAAGTGCGGCAAGCAGCTTCGAACAAGCTCGTGAATACGAAAAAGCAGCAGAAATGTACGGTTTGTCAGCGAATCTCCAAGAGACTCAAGCTGAAAAAGCGGAATTTTTCCGTCGCCAAGGTAATGCATACCTTCGTGCTGAACAGTACATGAAAGCAGCTGACGCTTATATGAAAGCTTTAGACCAAGGTATTGAAGAGCCTGGTCGTGTATATATGTCTTTAACGGAAGCTTATTTCTATGAGAACAATTTCCGTGAAGCATTGAAATATGTACAAGAAGCGAAGAAACATCGCGAACAACGTCGCAATGCGGCAAGTTGGGAGCAATATATTCGTCAGAAAGCTTCTAACCGTGGCGTATCACTGTAAGTCGATAACGCAGCACTGTTAAATATAAAGTAAAACCCCGCTTTTTAGCGGGGTTTTTTGTTTCTCTTGAACTATTGTTATACAAGACATGTCAAATTAAAAAGTGCTAGTCTATTGATCCAGAACAACACAAGAGGAATTCTCCATGAAAGCGATGAAAAAATCAGTTTCAGTAGCAGTTGGTGCATTATTAGTAAGTGCGGCGGGTGCAACAGCATCAGCTAATCCATTTGGTTTCACTGAATTACCTGGTGGCTATCAGCAAGAGCAGCAACAGCAGCAACAACAGCAAGAAATGCGTTGTGGCGCTAACAAAGACGCTAAGAAAGCCAAAGAAGGTAAATGCGGCGAAGGCAAGTGCGGTGAAGGCAAATGTGGTGGCGACAAAGCCAAAGAGCACGCCGAGAAGCACAAAGAAGGCAAATGTGGTGAAGGGAAGTGCGGCGAAGGCAAATGCGGTGGTGATAAAGCCATGGAAAAAATGGACGATAAAGCTAAAGAAGCCATGAGCGAGAAAGCCAAAGAAGGGAAGTGTGGCGAAGGCAAATGTGGCGAAGGGAAGTGCGGCGCATAGTTGGGTTAGGATTACGACGGGAGTTCTTAGCTGAGGTTTTGCAACAGAACCCCGTCGTCGATTTTTGGGAAATCGCGCCAGAAAACTGGCTCGAGCGTGGCTACGAAGCAACGTATCAGCTCGATCGCCTGCGCGAGCGCTATCCGCTATATAGCCACGGTCTGTCGCTGTCTATTGGTAGCCCCGACCCGTTAGACGAACCCTTTATATTAAAGGTTAAAGCGTTTCTCGAACGCTTTAATATTGACCGTTATAGCGAGCATTTAAGCTATTGTTCGGCAGGCGGTCATTTGTATGATTTACTACCTATTCCTTTCAGTGAAGAAGCAGCCGATTATGTGGCACAACGCGTCAAGCGTGTTCAAGAGCTGTTAGAGCGTCCTCTGATCTTAGAAAATGTTTCCTATTATGCCCCGGCGGCAACCGAACTCAATGAGCTAGCCTTCATTAATCGCGTGTTAGAACAAGCGGATTGTGAGCTGTTGCTTGATGTAAACAATGTGTTTGTGAATAGCGTCAATCATCATTACGATCCAATTGAATTTATCAAAGGATTGCCAACAAAGCGCATCAGTTATGGGCATATTGCCGGTCACTTTGAAGAAGAACCGGATTTACTGATTGACACGCATGGTGCGCCGGTGCGACCAGAAGTATTCGAGCTATTGGCATTCAGCTACCAACATCATGGCTCATTTCCAGTGTTGTTAGAGCGTGATTTCAATATTCCGCCGTTAGCCGAGCTACTTCAAGAAATGCAGGCAGTGAAAGATGTGACGCGACAGTCTGAGGTTGCATGAGTAATTTTCAGCATATTCAACAGCAATGGTCGCAGTGGTTGCGTCAACCTGATAGTGCCGAACAGCCAAATGTCGAGGCTCGACGCTTAAATGTGTATCAGCGGTTGGTTCGCAACAACATAGAAAGCTTTATCACACGAGGCTTTCCGGTTTTGTTTAGTACCCTGACAACGGAACAAGAGCGTGAATTGCTACAAGCATTCGTGGCAACGCATGAATCGAAGTCCCCGTTATTTTCGGCGATTGGTGCCGAATTTGTCGAATTTTTAGCGACGTTTGAAGCGCCATGGTTACCTGAATGGAGTTATCAACTTGCAGTGTACGAACGCATGGAAGTTGATGTCTATCATTTTGACTCGCCTTGCATTCTACCGCCGCTTGATACCGAACTAGAGCAGGTTGTTTGGCAGGTAAACCCATCACTGCAGTGGCATGCATTTGATTATCCCGTGCACACCATTCAGCCTGACTTCATTCCGAGTGAACCGCTTGAGCAGCCATGTTATTTGGCGGTATATCGCGTTGATGATATCGCCAATGACAATTTCACGTCTGCGGTCAAATTTCTGCAACTTAATGCTGTTACCATGTTACTGGTCGATTATTTGGTTCAGCGTCCTCATTTAACTCTGCTGGCAATTGCTGAACATTTAGCTGGTCAGTTACCACAATTTTCGCCAGAACAACTGCATCAAGGTTTGCTCGCTACGGTACCAGAACTATACCAAAGAGCTATGTTGTTCCCGAGCCGCAATTAAAGTATGATCCGCACCGCAAATTTTAGTCAGTGAGGTTGTATTTTATGGCACATGATGAAAACTTCCGTGATGAATCGGGCGTAAAAATGGGCTGGCTTGCAGTAATCGTATTTGTTGCAGTACCAGTATTACCAGCAGTTTTAGGTTGGTATAAGTTCTTTTCAGCATAAGCTGTTAACTTAAATAGGCATACTATGTCACTTCAATTATTGCTGGTTGAGGATAAACCAGCGACGCGGGAGCAATTGCTGCAAATTATTGAGCAAAGCCCGTTTACGGTTAGCTGTGCCAATGATGGCCTCGACGGCTTAAATCGTTCTAAAAGTCAGCATTTCGATGTGGTGTTGGTGGATCACAAGATGCCATTAATGGATGGCTTGGCGCTGATCAAGAATTTGCGTCAGTCGGAGCACTACCAACAAACGCCAATTATTTTGATGACCACACAAGATGCTGCGCAAGTTCAACCACTGGCAGATAAAGCTGGTGCGAATCTGTGCTTGCCTAAACCTGTAGAAGCACAACGATTATTGGGGTTACTCAATGATCTCGCTGCAACAACAGGTAATCCGCAACAAACAACTGCCTGAGATAATCAATGCAGATAGAAAGCTTTATCCGAGCCATTCCGGACTATCCAAAACCGGGCATATTATTTCGTGATATCACGCCGCTTCTTGCCGATGGGGAAGCATTTCGACACACCATTAATGTTCTGGCTGAGCGTTACCGTGACCAAGGTGTGACGAAAATTGTTGGCATTGAAGCCCGTGGTTTCATCTTTGCTACCGCATTAGCCTACGCCATGGGAATTGGTTTCGTACCGTTACGCAAGCCGGGCAAGCTGCCACGCAAAACCGTGTCACAAACGTATGCGCTTGAGTATGGTGAAGATAAATTGGAACTTCACGCTGACGATATTACTGCCGCTGATAAGGTGGTAGTCGTTGACGATTTGCTAGCGACGGGTGGCACCATTTTGGCTGCCGTAGAAATGCTCAAGAACCAGCAAGCGACCATTATCGAATGCGCGTTTATTATCACGCTTGCAGATTTACCAGGTGCTCAGCGGTTACAACAAGCCAAGATTCCATACTATACCCTGTGCTCATTTTAAGGTAAGTTAGCTACTTATCTGAAGCGACAGATTGAGAAGATATTGGCCATGAGCTATCAAGTTCTCGCACGTAAGTGGCGACCCCGTAATTTTGGCGAAGTAGTTGGGCAACAACATGTGTTGAAGCCGCTATTTAATGCCTTACAAACAGGTCGATTGCATCACGCCTGGTTACTCACCGGTACTCGCGGTGTGGGTAAAACAACCATTGCTCGAATCCTTGCTAAAAGCCTCAATTGTGAGAAAGGCATTACCGCGGAACCTTGCGGTCAATGTAGTGCATGTACGGCTATTGATCAGGGGCGCTTTGTTGATCTTCTCGAAATTGATGCCGCCTCACGAACCAAAGTTGAAGATACGCGAGAATTACTCGATAACGTGCAGTACGCGCCAACACAAGGTCGCTTCAAGGTCTATCTGATAGACGAAGTACACATGTTATCGCGCCACAGCTTTAATGCGTTGCTAAAAACGCTGGAAGAGCCACCTGAGCACGTTAAGTTTTTACTTGCGACCACTGACCCGCAAAAACTGCCAATCACCGTGCTATCACGCTGTTTGCAGTTCAATTTGAAAGCGTTGTCGCGCGATGAAATTGCCAACCATTTAATGCAGGTGCTCAAATCCGAAGATATCGCGTTTGAAGAGCCAGCCATTCAGGCGTTAGCGCGTGCCGCGCAAGGCAGTATGCGTGATGCGCTAAGCTTAACGGACCAAGCTATTGCCCAAGGCGACCATGCGGTGAGCATGCATGGCGTGCAGCAAATGCTTGGCAGTGTTCCGAGTTTCCAATTAATCACCCTGATGCAACGTGTGTTGAGCGGTGATGCGGAAGCGATGCTTAGCACACTAGAGCAAGTTGCGGGACAAGTACCTGATCTCAGTGGGTTATTGCCAGAGTTACAAAACCTGATTCACCAAATGGCGTTATACAAAGCGGTACCAGAAACCGCTCATGCCACTGGTTTAGAGCCAGCTGGGCAGCATTTAGCACAACAGTTGCCAGCTGAGTTGTTGCAGGTGTTCTACGATATTTTGGTGCAAGGTCGTCGTGATTTAAATTACGCGAGTGATGTTCGTAGCGGTGTAGAGATGACGCTGCTGCGTTTAATGGCATTTCGGCCAGAATACCTCGAGGTGGTAGAAACACCGGCGGAGATGGTTACCAAGGTAAAGCCAGTCACGGCAACAACACCGCCACCATCGGCGTTGACTGAGCATACGCCAGCAGAGCCGGTGAATCAGGTTGATGATTCGAATCATCACGATACGGCAAATTATGATGCGGTTGATGATGAACCTGAGCCTCATGCAGAAGTTCATGCCGAAGTTAATCCAGAAGCGAATGCAGAACAAGCTGCCGATTCTCATGAATCCGAAGATCGACCTGAGTCAGAAGGGACGCAAGAGCCAACCCCGCAAAGTGATTTGCAGGCGTTGTTAGCAACACGTAATGCATTGGCGCAAAAAAAAAATCGTGAAGTAACACCACCGAGTGAAACGCGCGAAGAGCCTGCACAAAATCAACCAAATTTTGAGCACGTAGACGTTGCGTCGAACGAGCAGGCTGAGCAAGAACTGCCTCAAGAACAGTCTCAAGAAGCGGCTCAGCCAGCGTCTCAATCAGTCGAAAATACGCCGGTTGAGATGCCAGAAATTGATGCACAAATCACTGACAGCACACAACGAGCAGCAGAAATTGATCGTTGGTCAGCGATGATCGACGCGCTTGATTTGCATGGCTTAACGCGTCAGTTAGCGCGTAATAGTGTGTTGCAAAAAGAACACGACCAGTATGTGTTAATGGTGAGAAAAAACTGGGCCTACCTGTTGAATGATGGCGCCGTCGTCACCATTAAAGAAGCAATGGCTTCGCAATTTGACATGACGTTGCGTGATATTTTGGTGGGAGATGCCGAGGCCGCAACGCCGGTTGAAATTCAGCAACGCATTAATACTCATCGATTGAACGTCGCGCAGCAAACGTTGGCAAAAGACCCAATTGCGCAGCAACTCGAACGTGAATTTGGCGCGCAGCTAAAAGCTGACTCCGTCAAACCAGATTAATAATAGAAAACAGAGGTAGTTATGTTTAAAGGTGGTGGTTTAGGCAACATGATGAAGCAGGCGCAGCAAATGCAGGAGCGTATGCAAAAAGCGCAGGCTGAAATCGCAAACCTTGAAGTAACGGGCGAAGCCGGTGCTGGTATGGTTAAAGTAACCATGTTAGGTAACCATAATGTTCGTCGCGTGAGCATTGATCCAAGCTTGTTTGAAGACGACGATAGCGAAATGATTGAAGATCTCGTTGCAGCAGCAATTAATGATGCTGTGCGTCGCGTTGAGCAAACTAGCAAAGATAAAATGGCCGAAGTCACTGGCGGTATGAATTTACCACCAGGCTTTAAAATGCCTTTCTAAATGCGGGTGAAGCATGCGTCTTAGTCCGGCAATACAAGAGCTTGTGCAAGCGTTACGGTTATTACCTGGCGTTGGCCCCAAAAGTGCGCAGCGCATGACGTTTCAATTGTTAGAGCGGCAGCGTGAGGGTGCTTTGCGGTTAGCACAAGCATTAACGGAAGCCGTGGAGAAAGTGGGGCATTGTAACCAATGTCGCACGCTCACTGAGGAACAAACGTGTGCCATTTGCGCCAACGCCAAGCGTCGTGAGAGCGGCTTGTTGTGTATTGTTGAGACCCCAGCGGACGTATTAGCCATCGAGCAAACAGGACAGTACCAAGGGTGTTACTTTGTGCTAATGGGGCATTTGTCACCGTTAGATGGCATCGGCCCCGAAGATATTGGCTTGGATGTATTGGCAAAACGTTTGCAACACGAAGCGATTGAAGAAATTATTCTTGCGACCAACCCTACCGTTGAAGGTGAGGCGACAGCCCACTTTATTGCCGATTTAGCGCGTTCTCGGAATATTCGAACCTCGCGAATTGCGCACGGCGTGCCGGTCGGTGGCGAACTGGAATATGTTGATCAAGCGACACTTGGGCATGCCTTTAGTGGTCGTAAGGTTATTGATCACAACTAACCTGCATAATTTACTGAAAATGGCGCTTGAAAAGCGAAGCGCCATCCCCATCTTTCTTCTATACCCATCTAATCATTGTTGATTAATCGTAAGATAGTGTAGGAGAAATCACTATGGCGGAGACCCGTCAAGCAGAAACCCACGGTTTTCAAACCGAAGTGAAGCAGTTGCTTCATTTAATGATTCATTCACTTTATTCAAATAAAGAAATCTTTCTGCGCGAGCTCGTATCGAATGCATCGGATGCTGCCGATAAGCTACGTTTTAAAGCATTAAGCGACAGTAACTTACTTGCAGATGATGCTGAGTTGTTCGTGCGCGTGAGTGCTGACAAAGACGCCGGTACCATTACCATCAGCGATAACGGTATTGGCATGACGCGCGATGAAGTCATGACAAACTTAGGTACGATTGCAAAATCAGGTACGGCTGACTTTTTCAGCCAGTTGTCTGGTGATCAGGCAAAAGATAGCCGCTTAATTGGTCAGTTTGGCGTTGGCTTCTACTCGGCATTTATTGTCGCCGACAGTGTGACCGTTCGCACCCGTGCCGCTGGTTCGGATACTGCTATTGAGTGGTTCTCACGTGGTGAAGGTGACTATGATCTGCGTGATATCGAAAAAGCGAAACGCGGTACCGATATTATTCTGCATTTGCGCGATGACGCACATGAGTACCTTGATGAATGGCGCTTAAAGAGCATCATCACAAAATACTCAGACCACTTAAGCATTCCTGTGCAAATGCCGAAGCGTGACGATGACCAGAAGCAAGACGGTTGGGAATCGGTTAACTCCGGCCAAGCGTTGTGGACTCGTGAAAAGTCAGAAATCTCAGATGACGAATACAAAGAGTTCTACAAAACTATCGCGCATGACTTCGATGAGCCGTTGCTGTGGAGCCACAACAAGGTTGAAGGCACATCGGAATATACCAGCTTACTGTACATTCCGAAGCGCGCGCCATGGGACTTATGGAATCGCGAAACTCAACACGGTATTAAGCTGTATGTAAAACGCGTATTCATTATGGATGACGCCAAGCAGTTAATGCCGACCTACCTGCGTTTTGTACGCGGCTTAATGGATTCATCGGATTTACCTTTGAACGTTTCGCGAGAAATTTTGCAAGACAACAAAATTACACGCTCCATGCGCAATGGTAGCACTAAGAAAATTCTAAGCATGCTGAGCAAGTTGGCCAAAGACGATGCCGAGAAATACCAAGAGTTTTGGAATACTTTCGGTGCAGTGTTGAAAGAAGGGCCAGCAGAAGATCAAGGCAACCAAGAAACCATTGCGAGCTTGCTGCGCTTTGCCTCAACGCATGAAGACACCAGCGAAGCAAAAGTGAGTCTGGATGCCTACATTGAGCGCATGCCAGAGAAGCAGGATAAAATTTACTACATTGTGGCTGACAGTTATGAAGCCGCACGTGATAACCCTGCATTGGAAATTTTCCGCAAGAAAGGCATTGAAGTATTGCTGCTGTCTGAGCGTATCGATGAATGGCTAATGAGCCATTTGACCGAGTACAAGGACAAATCATTCCAGTCAGTTACTCGTGATGACCTTGATCTTGGTGAACTTGATGATGCTGAAACCAAGAAGCAGCACGAAGCGTCTGAAAAAGCCTTTGAAACCCAATTGAAGCGCTTTGAGAAAGCGTTGGGTGATACGGTTAAAACAGTGCGTGTGACGCATCGTTTGACTGAATCACCGGCGTGTATCGTTACCGACGACAATGATATGAGTACGCAAATGGCCAAGCTGATGGAAGCGGCCGGGCAGAAAGTACCAGAAACCAAGTATATTTTTGAAATCAACCCAGAACATACTTTGGTTCAACGCATTGTTGAATTGGATGATGACAGTCGCTTCAGTGAGTGGGCACATGTATTGCTTGATCAAGCGACACTGGCCGAGCGGGGCAGCTTGAAAGATCCGGCGAAATTTGTCGCTCGCATGAACAAGTTGATGCTCGACTTAACGCAAGCATAAGTGCAAGCATAACCGCTGACATCAGCAAGTCATCGACAAAGTTGCGGAAAATTCCAGCAAATAGCTTGAGTATGAGCATTGTCCGACGAAAGTCGGCAATGCTCGGACTTGTAAAGCCTGTTGGTGCAAGGTAAAGTTCGACCTTAACTTATCCGCATTAAACAAATTAAGTAAAAGAGGTTGTTCATGCGCATTATCCTGTTGGGCGCACCAGGCGCAGGGAAAGGTACACAAGCGCAGTTCTTAATGAAAACTTTTGGGATTCCGCAAATCTCAACAGGTGACATGTTACGAGCTGCAATTAAGGACGGTACCGAATTAGGTAAACAAGCCAAAGCAGTCATGGATGCCGGTAAATTAGTGTCTGACGACATTATGATTGGCTTGGTTAAAGAGCGCGTGGCACAGCCTGATTGTCAAAACGGCTTTTTACTGGATGGTTTCCCACGGACAATTCCACAAGCAGATGGGATGCATGCAGCAGGTATCGACGTGGACGTGGTACTTGAGTTTGATGTGCCGGATGAAGTGATTGTTGAACGTATGGCTGGTCGCCGTGTCCATCCTGGTTCAGGTCGTGTGTATCACGTGACTTATAATCCACCGAAAGTGGCAGGTAAGGACGATGAAACTGGCGACGACCTCGTGATTCGCGATGACGATAAAGAAACAACCGTGCGTAAGCGCTTGGCAATTTATCATGAACAAACCGAGCCTTTAGTTGCATATTATCGTAAACTAGCCGAACAAGGTCAGGTTCAATTCCATAAAATTGATGGAACTGGTGACGTCGAAGATATTAGTAACGAGCTCGGTCGCTTGTTGAAATAAGCTTCGCGTTATCTGAAGAATTCCAAAAGCCCACCTTGTGTGGGCTTTTTTGTATAAACTAACTGTTCGTTCTTACACTCTTGGTTCATAAAAAGGATAACAATCATGGACATGACGTTAACGATTAGCATGTTGTATGCAGGCTTATTAACGCTGCTTTATGTTGCACTTTCGGTCAATATTATTCGGTTACGTTGGCGTGACCGTGTCGGCATTGGTACCGGTGATTCGCAAGACTTGAAAGTCGCAGTTCGCATTCATGGTAACTTCGCTGAGTATGTTCCATTGTCATTAATTCTGTTTGTTTTAATGGAATTGCAAGGTGCTTCAGCAACGCTTCTTCATGCGCTCGGCGCTGCATTTTTCGTTGCGCGCGTGTGTCACGCATTAGGTCTGACAATGTCAGTTGGACCGTCATGGGCGCGCACCGTGGGCGTACTCGGAACCTTTGGTGTGTTGCTGTTGCAGGCAGGTTTTGTCATTGGCGTATTCATTGGTGGCTCGCTATGACCTCATTACCTGGCGTGCATCGCTTCGGCGTAGCGGGAAAACAACCGCTACTCTTATTGCATAGCTCGCAAAGTAATAGTGGTCAATGGCGCAGCTTGGTTGCGCAGCTGGAAGCCCAGTTTGATATTTTAGCGGTTGATTTACTGGGGTATGGAAGAGCGCCGGCTGCCGCAGATATAGAACCTGAAGCATTTCGGTTTACCGATGAATTACCACGTGTTTTAGAAGCGATTGCAGCCGCGCAATGGCAACAACCCATCACGGTTGTCGGTCATTCTTATGGCGGCGCATTGGCACTGAAAATTGCTTTAGAAAAGCCGATTTCAGTGCGTGACTTGGTGGTATTTGAGCCGGTGGCGTTTCACATACTAGAAGCGAATGAACCGGCACGAATTGAGATTGAAAAAATAGCGGCGCAAATGTACCAACATGATGCCGAAGCGGCGACGCGCGCCTTCGTCGACTATTGGAATCAACCGGGCTATTTTGATGCATTACCAGAGCGAATTCGCGCGGGTATGGTGCTTCAGGCAGGTAAAGTCACAAAAGACTTTGCGGCGTTGATGGGCGAACCGCATAAGTTGTCTGATTACCGTCATGTCGATATGCCGGTGTTGGTATTGCAAGGCAAGCATACGCAAGAAAGTGCCCGTTGTGTGGCGCACCATCTACTACAAGTGATGCCCAATGCCCAAGAGAAAACTTTAGACTGTGGTCATATGGGGCCGGTGACGCACGCACCATTGGTGAACCCTGAAATTGTTGCGTTTGTCACGCAAGAGCACGAAGTAGTGGCATGAATCAATTCGCTTTGTTACGTGAGCATCCGCAACTGATTTATTTTGATAGCGCCGCAACCTGTCAGGTTCCTGACGTGGTCATGCACGCATTCACCGAGTATTACCAGCAGCATCACGCGAATGTTCACCGCGCAAGTCATCAACTCGGCCGTGCAGCAACCAGTGCGTTAGAAGCCGCGCGCTCGACGCTCGCCTCATTTATTAGAGCGAGTGCTGCCAATGTTGCGTTACTGCCATCGACCACCGCAGCACTCAATGGTATAGCGCAGCAATTGCCAGTGAAGTGGCAAGCTGGCGATGAAATTTTACTTTCGAACGCCGAACACCACGCCAATATTTTACCGTGGCAACGCTTGGCAAAAGAACATCAGTTAACCCTGCGATATATTCCGATTGATCGGGAAACCGGTGACTTAGGCGACTGGCAGGCGCTACTCAACGAGCGTACGCGAGTGGTGAGTATCACTGCAGCGAGTAATATCACTGGCGCTTTGTTTTCAATTGCACCGTTATTGCAAGCGGCGCAAGCGCAAGGTACGTGGACCATTGTTGATGCCGCTCAAGCTGCCGCGCATACACCGATTCAAGTCACTGAGCTTCATTGTGATGCGCTCGTTTTTAGTACGCACAAGGTTTATAGCGTGAATGGTTGCGCCGTGGTGTATCTGAGTGGTGCGTTGCGTGACAGTATGGCGCCGTTTCAAGTTGGTGGCGGCATTGTACACCGCGTGACGCCAACTGAAGCTGAATTGATTGATGGGATTCATAAATTTGAAGCCGGTAGCCCGAATACCGCGGCGGCGGTGGCTGCAGCGGCAGCGGTAACATGGCTTCAACAGCAAAAAGATATCGCTCATTTAGCGCAATTACGCCAACAACTGGTGCGTGAATTACACCAACGCCCGTGGCTTACCGTATTGCCGAGTGGCGCGCACGCAACCCCTACCGTGGCATTTTACAGCGACGCATTTCAAGCTTTTGACATTGCCGCCTGGCTAGACCAACACCAAATTGCCGTAAGAGCAGGGCATCACTGCGCACAATTATTATTACAACAATGGCAGTTACCAGCGGTCGTCAGAATCTCTTTAGGGGCGTATAATACCGCCTCGCAAATAACCCGTTTTCTTGAAACCTTGGACGCTGGCTGGGCCTTGTTCGGCTCAGACTAGGAGTACAGAAGTGCAACAACCCAATCATTGGTGGACTGAGTCAATTAAGTTAGCTCGGCTTACTGGCCCTATTTTGATCGCTCAACTCACGCAAATGCTGATGAGCGTTGTCGATACCTTAATGGCAGGTCGTGTCAGTGCCACTGATCTTGCGGCTGTTTCTGTAGGCGGCAGTATGTGGGTACCGTCTACGTTAATTATCATGGGGCTTGCACTGGCATTGGCACCAATCATTTCTCATTTTGATGGTGCGGGGAAACACCATAAAGTTGGGAATATGGTGCAACAGGGCATCTATACCGCGTTATTAGGCGGCGTCCTGTGCTTTGTTGTTATCCAAGCGGCACCGTTAATTCTAAATGCCATGTCGGTTGAAGATGAGTTTCGTCGGGTCACGCTCGATTACTTATTTTACGTGAGCTTTGGTATTCCAGCGCTGGTGCTTTACATGGTGCTGCGCAACTTCTGCGAAGGCTTATCGCACACGGTTCCCTCGTTAGTGATCGGTGTACTCGGGCTGTTGGTCAATATTCCGGTGAACTATATCTTTATTTATGGTGAATTCGGTATGCCAGCCCTCGGTGGCGCTGGCTGCGGCTTGGCAACAGCCATTGTGTTGTGGGTGATGGCACTCGGCATGTTGGTTTATGTGTCGGTGGTTGAACGATTCAAAAAACTGCAGATATTTAAAACCTTCCACGCGCCGAACTGGGATGATATTTGGTACATCGTGCGTATTGGCTTTCCGATTGCGACGTCGATGTTTTTTGAGGTGAGTTTATTTGCCGCCGCCGCATTAGTCATTGCGCCGCTGGGCGCAACGGTGGTCGCCAGCCATCAAATTGCCTTAAACATTTCGTCGCTGGTTTATATGGTGCCATTAAGCCTATCGATGGCCGTAACGCTGCGCGTTGGCTTTGCGCTAGGGGCAGGAAACCCAGCGAATGCGATGTTAAGCCACAAGCTTGCGACGGTTTATGGAATGACATTTGCCGCCGTTAACGGACTCATTATGTATCTTGCCGGTGCATGGTTAGCTGGTTTGTACACCGATGATCAGGCGGTGATTCAACTCTCTGCAACCCTAATGGGATTAGCTGCAATCTTCACGCTCTCGGACACCTTCCAAGCCATTGCGATGGGAACCTTGCGTGGCTACAAAGACACCAAAGTGGTGATGTTCATTACCTTTGTCTCTTATTGGCCGTTTGGCTTGAGCTTGGGGATTATTCTGTCGCTGACCGACTGGATTGTGCCATCAATGGGCGCTGCCGGTATGTGGATTGGCTTTATCGTGGGCTTAAGCTGCGCCGCGGTATTGTTGAGCTGGCGACTGTTGATTGTCAGTCGCCGTTATAAAGTCGCTCATGCGGCGCGTTTTGAAGCGGAGTCAGCGGCTCAGGATTGATGCCGCTGATGCAATACTTCGAGTACGTCATTCAAGGTTAAATCGCGGGCAGCCAATGTCACCAAGAGGTGATAGAGCAAGTCCGCGCTTTCGTTCAATAGTTCTTTCGAATCGCCAGCCGCAGCGGCTAACGCAACCTCAACACCTTCTTCGCCAACTTTTTGTGCCGCGCGTTTAACACCTTCAGCAAAAAGCGAAGCCGTATAACTGCTATCAACCGGCGCACCACGACGCGATTCAATGGTATCCATCAAGCGTTGCAGCATCGGTTGCGATTGCGCATCGGTAAAACAGCTACGAGTGCCCAAATGGCAGGTAGGGCCCGACGGCTTAACCAATAGCAATAGGCTATCTTGGTCACAATCGGTGTGCACGCTAACGAGTTCAAGCGTGTTACCTGAGCTTTCACCTTTCGTCCACAAGCGCTGTTTGCTACGGCTATAGAATGTCACTTGGCTGGTTGCCATGGTTTGCTGTAAAGCCTCGCGATTCATATAGCCTTGCATCAGGATTTCGCCGCTTAATGCATGTTGCACAATAGCCGGCAATAAGTTGTCACCTTTGGCAAAATCGACGGTGTCGATATTCGTTTGATTTATTCGCATGAGTTACTCCTTGTCGCCGATTTACACCGGCCGAATGGCAATGCCTGCCCGCTGCAATGATTGCTTGAGTGCTTTAATTTCGATCATTCCTTTATGAAATACCGAGGCGGCAAGCGCACCATCAACATCCGCTTGTTCAAAAACTTGCTCAAAATGTTCAATGCTACCGGCACCACCCGATGCAATTAACGGCACCGGACAATCAGCACGCAACATTTTCAGTTGGTCAATATCGTACCCTTTACGCACGCCGTCTTGGTTCATGCAATTCAGAACAATTTCACCGGCACCGCGAGCAATCACCTCACGCAACCAATCACGCGTTTGCCACGCCGTTTTTTGGGTACGCGTTTCATCGCCAGTGAATTGATAAACTTCGTAGGCGTTGGTTTCAGCGTTATAAAAACTATCGATACCAATGACAATACACTGCTGCCCGAACTCTTCAACGAGTGTGTTGATGAGGTTAGGATCGCGTAGGGCAGGCGAGTTGATTGATATTTTATCGGCGCCCATCGCCAGAATTTCTTGTGCGTGAGCAATTGAGCTGATGCCACCGGCCACGGTAAACGGAATATCGATCAAGCGTGCAATTCGCTCAACCCATGATTTATCGACTACGCGAGCATCGGATGACGCGGTGATATCGTAAAATACCAACTCGTCAGCGCCTGCTTGCGCATAACGTTCAGCTAATGGCTCAATGGCACCAATCACTTCGTGGTTACGGAATTGAACGCCTTTCACCACCTCACCGTTACGAACATCAAGGCATGGAATTATGCGTTTGGCCAGCATTGTAATGCCTCCGTTAAGGTGAATTTCCCGCTCAACAGTGCCTTACCAAGAATCACTGAATCACAGTTAATTGCCTGCAACGCTTCTAAATCATCTAAACTGGCAACACCGCCTGACGCTTGCAGTTGAAGCTGCGGGTAAAGCTGTTTGAGCTGTTGATAGAGCGCAACATTGGTACCGGTTAACATGCCGTCACGGCTAATATCGGTACACAGCACATGGCGAAGCCCATATGGCAAATAGCTATTAATGAGGTCGGTCAACGTTGTTGTCGAGGTTTCCTGCCAGCCGTGCGTGGCAACATAAGCAACGCCGTTGCTGTCGATATTAACATCTAAGGCGAGCACAATGGCATCCGGGCCGAATTCTTGTAACCACTGTTGCACCAGTTGCGGCTCTCGCACGGCAACTGAACCGACAACCGCGCGCTGTACGCCAGCTGCATAAAGCTGCTCAAGATCGGCTTGGTTGCGGATACCGCCGCCAACCTGCACGTTCATGGTGGTATTTGCCGTAATGGTTTTGAGTAATTCCAACTGGCGTTGTGACGTATCACGCGCACCATCTAAATCGACTAAGTGTAACCATTGTGCACCCGCTTTCTCGTAAGCTTCAACGAGTGTCAGTGGATTACTGGAATAAGTCGTTTGCCGTGCGAAATCACCTTGCTGTAAACGCACAACTTCGCCATTAATCAAATCAAGCGCGGGTATCAGCATCAGTTAACTCCAAAAAATTCTTCAATAATTGAGCGCCGGCGTTGCCAGAGCGCTCTGGGTGAAATTGCGCACCAAAATAGTTCTTATGCCGAATCATGGCTGCAAATTCCTGACCATAATCACATTGCGCGATGGTTGAATCGTCTTTCGCAACCGCAAAGCTATGCACAAAGTAAAACCATGCTTCGGCGTCCATGTTTCGCAATAGCGGGTTGTCGCCAATCGCGGTTACCGTATTCCAACCCATGTGTGGTAGTGGCAGCTCACCAGCTTGCAGACGCACCGTTTTTGCAGGAATCACACCTAAGCAATTCACTTCGCCTTCAGCTGACCAATCGGTTAATAACTGCATACCTAAACAAATACCAAGCACCGGCTGCTGCAAGTTTTGCAAGGTTTCGACAAGCTCAAGACGCTGTAAGTTGCGCATGGCTGCTTGTGCCGTGCCAACACCAGGCAGTATGACCCGGTCCGCTGCAGCAATTCGAGCGGCATCAGCGGTGACTTCTGGGATAACGCCTAAGCGTTCAAAAGCAAACCGAACCGAGCTCAAATTCGCGCAAGCGGTGTCAACAATCACTAAATTCTGTTGTGTCATGCCAACATCCCTTTACTGGATGGCAGTTCATCACTGGTGCCTTTGGCAATCGCTTGACGCAAAGCACGACCAAACACTTTGAATAAACTCTCAACCTGGTGGTGCGCATTGCCCTCAGTGGTACTTAAGTGCAATGAAATCGCCATCGCATCACTCATTGAACGGAAAAAGTGACTGACCATCTCGGTAGATAGCTCACCGACGTTGTCGCGACTGAATTCTGCATTCCATTGCAAGTACGGACGACCGGACAAATCAATCAAACATTCGGCACGGCACTCATCCATCGGTAATGCAAAACCGAAGCGACCAATGCCTCGCTTATCACCTAAGGCTTGGCGTAACGCCTGACCAAATGCGAGGGCGGTATCTTCAACCGTGTGGTGCTCGTCAATGTGCAGATCGCCAGATACGTCGAGTGCTAACGAAAAGCCACCGTGCGTCGCAATTTGTTCGAGCATGTGGTCGAAAAAGCCAATGCCAGTGTTAATACGAATCGGCTGCGCTTTATCTAAATCGACGGCCACTTTTATATCGGTTTCGCGCGTTGTGCGCTGCACCGAAGCAACCCGTGGGCGGCTGATTAATTGGTGCGCAATATCTTGCCACGTATTGTTCGTACGGTCATAACGAATACCTTGAATACCCATGTTCTCAGCAAGCTGCATGTCGGTATCACGGTCACCGATGACGTACGAATCAGTGAAATCAACTTTGCCTTGCACTAGGTAATCACGCACTAAGCCAAGTTTCGGCTTGCGGCACGAGCAGTTGTCTTCGTCAAAGTGCGGGCAAATCAGCACATCATCAAAGCGCACACCTTGTGAGGTGAAAATTGCCATCATCAGATCATGTGGCGCATCAAAGTCGGCTTGTGGAAAGCTATCGGTACCCAAACCGTCTTGATTCGATACCATTACAAGACGATAGCCTTTGTTTTGTAGCGCTAACAAGGTTGGAATCACCTGCGGCTCAAACACTAACTTCGCAATGCTATCTAACTGCTTATCCACGGGCGGCTCTTCAACCAACGTGCCATCGCGATCGATAAATAAAATTTTCTGTGGGCTGCTTGAACTCATGGCAATACCTCCATTAACTGCTGCATCTCTGCTGCGCTTCCGATGCTGACGCGGACGCTGTTGTTTAGTCCGCGTTGTGCTGACTGATTACGAATTAAGACACCACCAAGACGACATTGCTCAACAAGTTGTTCAGCATTTTCGACATCCAGTAAGACAAAGTTGGTGCAGCTCGGCCAAACCTTCTTCACCCAAGGCTTATTCGCTATGGCTTGAATGAACGATAGCCGTTGTGCGGTGGTTTCGGCAATTGCTTGCTGCATTGCACGAATACCTGTAGCAGAGAGAGCTTGCTCAGCAATATCTAAGCACGGCTGTGGCATCGGGTAGGGCGCAATTACTTTGCGCAATACGTCAATGACATCTGTATTGGCAAGCGCGAAGCCGCAGCGGATTGCCGCTAAGCCAAACGCTTTCGACAAAGTACGCATCACCACAAGCTGCGGGTACTTCGCAAGCCATTGGCTTACTTCATTTAATGCTTGAACGTTTCTGTTTGTCGCTAATTCATGTGCCGCAAATTCAATATAGGCTTCGTCCACAACCACAAGGGCTTGGTCGCCAACGCTTTCAATCAGTCGCTGCAGTTCCGCTAAATTAACGTTGTTGCCAAGCGGATTCGACGGATTACACACGAAGACTAATTTAATGCGTTGTGAGCTTGAAGCCATCGCCACTAACATGCCGTCCACATTCAACTGCAAGGTACCGTCTGCAGCGTTAACGAGTGGGACATCAACCACACCAGCGCCTTGGGTTTGCGCGCTAATCGCGTACATACCGTAAGTTGGCGTTGTGATCATGACGGCATCTTGCCCAGGCTCGCAGAAGCTACGAATGAGTAAATCAATCGCTTCGTCGCTGCCACGACAGCTCAATACTTGCTCGGCGTTGACTTGGGCATAATCAGCGTAGGCTTGGTTGAGCGCCGCACTTTGAAAGCTCGGATAACGATTTAACTGTGTTGCCGTTTCCGCCAAAACCGGCGTGACTGGCGCTTCGTTGGCATTAAGCCAAACGGCACCACCGCTCATGCTACGACGTGCCGATGCGTACGGCGTTAACTCGGCTAAGTGTGCACGTTGTAAAGTTGCCGCTAGCGTCATGATTGATTCTCCAAGCGAATGCTGACGGCACGAGCGTGAGCCCGTAAACCTTCTGTTTCAGCCAGCGTGATAATCGCTTTACTCAGTTGCGCTAACCCCTGTTTTGAAACTGTTTGGGTGGTGTAGCGGCGATAAAAATCAAGCAAGCCAAGGCTACTGTAGTTGCGTGCAAAACCATACGTCGGCAACACGTGATTGGTTCCGGTGGCGTAATCACCGCCAGACTCAGGGGTGTAGTGGCCGATAAAAATAGAGCCTGCCAACGTCAATTGTGGAAGATACTGTTCCGCATCATCTAGTTGCACCGATAAGTGCTCTGGCGCGTAGCGCTGGCTGATCTGGCAAGCTTGTTCAAGCGATTCAGTTTGAATCAGCGCACTTTGTTCCAACGCTTTACGAGCTGTTGCAGAGCGCGGTAGCACTTCAAGCTGCTTCTCAATGGCTGATTGCGTGGCTTCAATGAGCGCCGCACTTGGGCTTACCAAGATAACTTGTGAATCAGCGCCGTGTTCGGCTTGCGATAATAAGTCAGCCGCAACAAAAGCAGGGTTCGCCGTGTCATCAGCAATCACTAGTAGCTCAGATGGGCCCGCCGGCATATCAATGGCCGGACCGCCATGACGCTGCGCCACTTGCTGCTTTGCCGAGGTGACAAAGCTGTTGCCTGGGCCAAATATTTTGGCCACCGGCGCAATGCTTTCGGTACCAACAGCCAGTGCTGCAATCGCTTGCGCACCGCCACATCGATACACTTCGGTAATGCCACATTTTTGCGCCACATACATCAGCGCAGGGCTAAGCTCACCATTTTTGTCTGGCGGGCTGACAAGCACACGACGTGGATTATTCGCAATTTGTGCCGGAACACCTAACATCAGCGCGGTTGATGGCAACACGGCAGTACCGCCTGGAATATAAAGACCAACGGCGTTCAATGCGTCGAAGCGTTGCGTACACACAACACCCGGCGCGGTTTCTACGCGAATGTCTTGCGGTTGCTGTTGTAAGTGAAACGCACGAATGGTCGCATAGGCCGTATCAATCGCTTGCTGCACATCAGCAGATAGTTTATTCGCTTGCGCAGCGATGTCAGCCGCGCTGTAGCGCAACTCACTGAGTGTTTCGCAATCAAACTGACGGGTGTAGCGCAATACGGCAGCATCGCCTTCATTGGCAACGGCATCAATGATTGCCGCAACTTGCTGCTGCAATTCAGCCGATTGGCTTTGCGCTGGTCGCGCAAGCACATCAGCTTGTTGTTGGCCGGATAATTGTGACCACTGAAATACGCGCATGGCTTACCCCATCATCTTCTCAATAGGCAGCACTAAAATAGAGCTGCAACCAATTTCCTTTAATTCTTCCATGGTTTCCCAGAACAATTTTTCAGTGCTAACCACGTGCACTGCCACAAGCTCATCGGTGTGGCTTAACGGCAACACGGTAGGGCGCTCGGCACCAGGCAATAGCTCCACCACTTGCTCAAGTGCTTTCACCGGTGCGTGTAGCATGATGTATTTGCTTTCGCGCGCCATTTGCACACCGTCAATGCGCGGCAATAACTGATCGATAATGGCTTGCTTTGCAGCAGATAATGGCTCAGGGCGTTGAATCAATTGCGCTTGCGAGCGGAAAATGACTTCTTTTTCGACCAAACCATTGGCCTCTAACGTCGCGCCCGTTGACACTAAATCACAAACGGCGTCGGCCAGTCCTGCACGCGGTGCTACTTCAACACTCCCGGTAAGAATGGCGTTGTTAGCTGATACGCCACGTTCCTGTAAATAGTTCTGCAGTAAGTATGGGTAAGTTGTTGCAATGCGCTTGCCGTCAAGATCTTGAATGCCGTTGTAGGCTTCTTCTTTCGGTACCGCAATCGATAAACGGCACTGACCAAAATCAAGCGCACGCAGACGCTGTACTTCGCAGGCAAGTTGGGTGGCTTTGCGCTCAAGTCGTACTTCTTCCAACACGTTTTCGCCAACCAAACCAAGATCAACCACACCATCCATGACTAAACCTGGAATGTCGTCGTCGCGTACGCGCAACAAGTCAACCGGCTGGTTGCTGCTGTGTGCTAATAAGCGTGCTTCGTGCAAACTGAACTTAAAGCCACAAGCTTGCAAAAGGGCAATGGACTCTTTGCTTAAACGTCCTGATTTTTGAATCGCAATGGTTAAACGCTGTGAATTCTTATCGACTACCATGTAAAACTCCTAATAAAAAACCCCGCAAAGGGCGCCTTGCGGGGTTCGTTATGAATTCAGTGAAGGCAGCCCCAAAATAATTGAGTTAGCCTTCAGAGAATTTCTGGGCTAACACAGATTTAAATGATGGTGGTGCTGCTTTAAAGTCATAAAATCGTTGTTCGTTAATCGTTATTGGTTATTCGAAGAACTGATTTAGCTCTTCGATGACGGTATGGGTTAATTGTATAGATATTTTCATCTCTATCAACCAATAAAAACAAAGAAAGCCTAATTTCCTGTATCAAGTTGTATATTTGATTTTTGCCTTTCTCTGTCCTCGAATAACGAATAACGAGCAACCAATAACGAACAACGAATAACGAGTAACGCTCTCGTGTTTTATGTTACATTTGTCGCATCACTAATTTCGAACCCAATTCATGTCTAAAGTTACCTCACAATTTCAAGCTGATGGCGTGCTGGCGCGCACCTTACAAGGCTTTCGGCCGCGTGCGGCGCAAAGCGAGATGGCGGCGGCTGTCGAGCGCGCCTTAGTCAAAAAGTCACAACTCGTGGTAGAAGCGGAAACTGGTACCGGCAAAACCTTTGCGTATTTGGTGCCGGTATTACTGGATGACGGAAAAGCGATTATTTCGACCGGTACCAAAGCCTTGCAAGAACAGTTGTATCATCGCGATTTACCCGCGTTACGTGATGCGTTAGCGCCAAAGAAGATGGTGGCGCTACTGAAAGGCCGCGCAAACTATTTGTGTCTGCATCGCATGAATCAGGCCGTGGCGCACAGTGGCGAAATGAGCAAAGAGCTACAAGGTCAGTTGGTTGAAGTCAGAAAATGGGCGCAGCGAACGGATGACGGTGATGTCGGTACTATAAATATTTTGCAAGAAGACGCGGCTATTCTGCCCACGGTTACAAGTACCGTGGATAATTGTTTGGGGCGTGATTGTCCCGATTATGACGATTGCTACCTGGTGAAAGCTCGTAAACGCGCCATGGATGCCGATTTAGTTGTGGTGAACCATCATTTATTTTTTGCGGATATGGCGCTTAAAGATGTCGGGTTTGGCGAGTTGGTGCCGCAGGCCGAGGCCGTGATTTTTGATGAAGCGCATCAGCTTCCTGACATTGCCAGCCAATATTTTGGCGAGGCGGTTTCTAGTCGCCAGTTACAAGAATTAGCCCACGAACTTAAAGTACTGTATTTAACTGAGCTCAAAGACTTACGCCAACTCGATAAAGCCGCCGACAAGCTACTTGGTAGTTTAAATGATTGGCGCTTGGTGTTTCCGAAAGATCCGATGCGGGGCAATTGGCGTCAGTTTTCGCAGCAACCGGCGGTGCGACTTGCTGCAGATGTGGTGGCAGAGCATCTGACATTTTTGCGCGAGGTTTGCAAGAGTGCGCTTGGGCGCAATCAAGATCTTGATAACGCTTATGAGCGTTGTGTGCAGTTCTTACATAAATGGGAACAGCTGCAAGATGTCAGCCGAACAGGTTATAGCTTTTGGTTTGAAACCACCGCGCGGCAAGTCACCTTGCATCAAACGCCATTGAGTGTTGCAGAGAAGTTTGGCGGCTATCTCGACCGTAGCGAGATGGCTTGGGTATTTACCTCAGCAACGTTAGCGGTTGGCGAAGATTTTCGTCATTTTACCGAGCAGCTTGGTATTAACCACGCGGAAACCTTGTGTTTAGCAAGCCCGTTTAACTTTGCGGAACAGGCATTACTTTGCTTACCACGCTATTTACCGCAACCGCACGAACGCGAGATGCCGGCAACCCTGCTCGAGATTGTTGAACAAGTAATTGACCACAATCAAAGCGGCGGCACCTTTGTGCTATTTACCAGTCATCGTATGCTGCAAATGATTGCCCAGCAATTAGAACACAAGACCGATCGGCCGCTGTTTGTGCAAGGTAGCACCAGTAAACGTGAGTTGTTACAGCAGTTTATTGCGGCAGGTAATGGCGTATTGCTTGGTACCGCCTCATTTTGGGAAGGGGTGGATGTGCGAGGCGATGCACTGCGTTGCGTGATCATTGATAAGCTGCCATTTGCGAGCCCTGACGATCCGTTATTGCAGGCGCGTGTAGAAGACTGTCGTCTGCGTGGAGTTGACCCGTTTGCTCAGGTACAATTACCGCAAGCTATTATTGCGCTGAAGCAGGGTGCAGGGCGCCTGATTCGCGATGCTGATGATCGCGGTGTCCTGATTGTGTGTGATCAGCGCCTCGTCACCAAGCCCTATGGCGGCGTATTTTTACAAAGCTTACCAACCATGCGTCGCACGCGTGATTTAACGGTAGCGCTCGAGTTTTTAGATACTTTGGAGAATTCAGAGTGAATTTGAATGCAGTTTTAGCACTCGATACTTCCACCGAGCAATGTTCGGTGGCACTGAAAGTTGGGGAGACCATCGTCACCCGCGCTGCAGTGACACCACGTGAGCATTCACAGCGCATTTTAGGCTTCGTACAAGAAGTACTCGATGAGCAAAACATCACACTAGCCGACCTCGATGCGCTTGTTGTTGGGAACGGGCCAGGAAGTTTTACCGGCGTACGTATTGGCGTTTCTGTCGCACAAGGTTTGGCATTTAGTCACACTTTGCCGGTAATTCCCGTCAGTACATTAACGGCACTTGCTCAGCAGGCTATTCGTCAACATGACGCAAAAGCGGTGATCAGCGCAATTGATGCCCGTATGCAGGAAATTTATGTTGCGCCGTTTCGCAACAATAACGGCATGGCGGAACAGCTTTCGCCTGAACAAATGGCACCATTGTCAGATATTACGGAATTAGCGTGGTGGTCTGACGTTGCCGCAACGGATGTCGTGAAAGGCGCTGGCACGGGCTGGCAAGCCTATGGGGAGGCATTGAACCCGAACCAACAGGTGGCTGTGCTTGATGATGTGATATTGCCTTTAGCTGAAGACATGTTGCGTTGGGCGCTCGTTAACGGGAAGGCCGTTGATGCTGCCGATCTTGAGCCGTTGTATGTACGTAATGAAGTTGCTTGGAAAAAGTTACCGGGGCGTGAATAAAACACGAAAACACGGGAACTTACTGAGCATAAGCTTAATCAAAGTGCTATAACTAGTACGAGTCAAAAATCAGTGAGGTACCGATTATGAAACGCATCGCCGCTATTTTTTCAGCACTGTTGCTCAGTGCTTGCTCGTCGTTTCCTGACGCATTACAAGTTGCTGATGATGAGCAATTGGTTTCGTATAGCGCTGCGCTAGAACAGCCAGAAGCTGCTGTTGGTAAAACAGCACGCTGGGGTGGCGTGATCGCTGACGTGCGTAACTCAGATTCGGGAACGGTGATTGAGGTTGTCAATTTTGATCTACAGCGCTGGGGTCGCCCATTAACCAGTGACCAGAGCCAAGGCCGTTTTCGTGCCAAGCTAAGTGGCTTCGTTGACCCAATGGTATGGAAGCAAGGCAGTTCGGTCACCTTTGTCGGCACCTTAGCTGAGCCAGAAACCGGCGCGATTGACGAGTACACCTACTTATTCCCAGTACTCAACGTTTCAAGCAAATACCTATGGCCGGTACGAAAAGAGCCTGCTCGCTTGGAAGTGAATTATGATGCGCTCTGGTATCGCCACTACTGGTATTCGCAGCCGTCGTATCCACGCCGCATTTATTATCCAGGCCCAGTGATGGATAAAAGTCCTAAGCCGACGAAAGATAATTAATTAAACGGAAGCCGTAAGATTCAATGACTGAACAAACATTGGTTTATAAACAGGCTCGGCAGTTTGCTGAGCCTGTTTCTTTTGAGTTGCCGTGGGGCAATGTTCGCGGGCTCAGTTGGGGCAACCCGAAAGGCGAGCCGTTACTTGCACTGCATGGCTGGCTTGATAATGCGCATAGCTTTCTACCGATAGCTGAAGCATTTTTACAAAGTCCTCTCGCTGAAAAATATCATCTCATTGCGCTCGATTGGGCAGGGCATGGTCATAGTGATCATCGTCCGGCCGGCAATTATTATCCGTTTATGGATTATGTTTATGACCTTTGGCACATTTGTGAGCAGCAACAGTGGCAAAAGATAAGCATTGTCGCCCACTCCATGGGCGCTTATGTCGCCAATATGTTCGCTGGCATTGCGCCAGAGAGAGTGTCTTTGCTACTGGCGATTGAAGCCTTTGGTTTGCTCGCTTCGACAGCAAGCGACACTACCAACGATTTACGTGAAGGGTTTGCCAGCCGTTGGCAGCAACAATTCAAACATCGCCCACACTACCGTGATTTACAAACCGCAGTCATGGCCAGAAAACACGCTGGTGATTTTAGCCGTGACTTGGCGGCGTTATTGGTCGAACGCGGTATTGAGCAACTCGGCGAGAATGATTTTCGGTTTCGCGCCGATGGCCAATTACGTCTAAAATCGCCAGTACGGCTGACCGCCGAACAAATTGCTGACGTGCTGAAACATATTCAATGTCCGTTTCAAGTGATTTTAGGAAGTACCGGTCATCAACGTTTGAAACAAGCGCTTGAGCAGTGGCAAGCGTTTGTGCCACAACTTGAAGTGGCCGAAGTTGAAGGTGGCCATCACGTGCATATGGAACAACCAACTGCGATTATCGGTGCATTATCACAGATGGTTCGTGCACACAACGGCTAGGCAACACTGGTCGGATATGCGATGATTGCGCGTTATTAACATATAAAAATGACATAAATTGTTCAGGAGCATGAAGCGCGTGGATAAAATTTGGCTTAAACGTTATCCAGCTGGCGTACCGGAGACTATTGATCCGGACCACTTTAATTCGCTGGTCGACATTTTCGAGCAAAGTATCCAAAACTACGGTGACAAAGTTGCCTATGTAAATATGGATACCGAACTAACTTTCAACGAACTTGACGTACTTTC
>NCJS01000197.1 GCA_002279005.1 Idiomarina sp. 34-48-12
CGCTCAAGCATTGTCGATGGCACCCAAACACGTGTCGCTGATAAGCGGCTCATTAAAGTGTTGTGCTGGTGCGATAATGAGTGGGGATTTGCAAACCGCATGTTAGATACCGCGCAAGTCATGCTTGCACGGAATGAATCACTGATTTGAAATTAAAAAACGAGGCAACGATATGTCAGCTGTAATTACCATGGCAGATTTGGATCTTGAAGGATTGCGAGTTTTGATTCGCGAAGATTTAAACGTACCGATTAAGGATGGCAAGGTCGCCTCTGATGCACGCTTACGTGCGGCAATGCCGACTATCCAAGCCGCCCTTGATGCTGGCGCAAAAGTGATGGTGATGTCTCACCTAGGTCGTCCTGAAGAAGGTGTATACGACGCTGAATTCTCCATGCAACCTGTTGTTGATTACCTAAACGATGCGTTAGACGTGCCGGTTCGCCTTGCAAAAGATTATCTTGGTGGCATTGAGGTAAATAGCAACGAAGTGGTGGTGTTTGAAAACATTCGCTTCAATAAAGGCGAGAAGAAAAACGATGATGGCTTGGCACAAAAGCTAGCCGCGCTCTGTGATGTGTTTGTGATGGACGCTTTTGGCACGGCACACCGCGCACAGGCGTCAACGCATGGTGTTGCCAAGTTTGCCGATGTGGCTTGTGCAGGCCCATTATTGGCCGCAGAGTTGGATGCGCTTGGTAAGGCACTAGCGAATCCTGCGCGTCCGCTTGTGGCTATTGTGGGTGGCTCTAAGGTTTCAACGAAACTCACGGTGTTAGATTCACTATCAAGCGTTGTCGACCAACTGATTGTTGGTGGCGGTATTGCGAATACCTTTATTGCTGCAGCTGGCCACAACGTTGGTAAGTCATTGTACGAAGAAGATTTAATTGATGAGGCTAAGCGTCTCGTTGCGGCCGCTCAAGCAAAAGGTGGCGATATTCCGTTACCAAGCGACGTGGTCACTGGTAAAGAATTTAGCGCGGATGCCAAGGCTGAAACCAAGTCTGTCGACAGTATTACCGCCGACGACATGGTGTTTGATATTGGCCCAGATACTGCAGCTGCGTTTGCAAAGATTCTTGAACAAGCGGGCACGATTGTGTGGAATGGTCCAGTGGGCGTATTTGAATTTGACCAATTCGGTGAAGGCACCAAAGCGCTCGCGCATGCGATTGCCAATAGTCAAGCATTCTCAATTGCTGGTGGTGGCGATACGCTTGCGGCAATTGATAAGTACGGCATCGCTGATAGAATCAGCTACATCTCAACCGGTGGCGGTGCCTTTTTAGAATTCTTAGAAGGTAAAAAATTACCTGCTGTCGCGATTCTGGAAGAACGCGCGTTGAACGGCTAATACGCCAAACCAAATAGGAAATTAGGAGAATATTACATGGCATTGATTTCATTACGTCAGTTGCTTGATCACGCAGCTGAAAACAATTACGGCGTACCTGCATTTAACGTGAACAACCTCGAGCAAATGCGCGCCATTATGGAAGCTGCAGATGCAACCGACAGCCCAGTTATTGTGCAGGCATCAGCTGGTGCGCGTAGCTATGCTGGCGCCCCGTTTTTGCGTCACCTCATTTTGGCAGCCATCGAAGAATGGCCACATATTCCAGTGGTAATGCACCAAGATCACGGTACCTCACCAGCCATTTGTCAGCGTTCAATTCAGCTTGGCTTTAGCTCAGTGATGATGGACGGCTCGTTAAAAGAAGATGGTAAAACACCAGCCGACTACGACTACAACGTGAAAGTCACTCAAGAAGCTGTCGCCATGGCGCATGCTTGCGGTGTCTCCGTTGAAGGTGAATTGGGTGTGTTAGGCTCGCTTGAAACAGGCGAAGCTGGCGAAGAAGATGGCGTTGGTGCAGAAGGTAAATTAACACACGATCAATTGTTAACGGACCCAGAAGAAGCGGCACAGTTTGTTCGCGCAACCAATGTTGACGCGTTAGCGATTGCTTGTGGTACGTCTCATGGTGCGTATAAGTTCTCGCGCCCACCAACCGGTGATATTTTGGCGATCGATCGCATTAAAGAAATTCATAAGCGCATTCCAAACACGCACTTAGTGATGCACGGTTCGTCGTCAGTACCACAAGAGTGGTTGAAAGTGATCAACGAGTTTGGC
>NCJS01000066.1 GCA_002279005.1 Idiomarina sp. 34-48-12
ACCATTGTTGCCAAGCTATTTAACATGGTGCAACCCGATGTTGCTATTTTTGGCGAAAAAGATTTCCAGCAACTGCAAGTGATTCGGTTGATGACGCGTGATTTGAGTCTTCCGGTAGATGTCATCGGCATGCCAACCGAGCGAGCTAACGATGGTCTCGCTTTGAGTTCGCGTAATGGCTATTTATCGGCTGAACAACGCGCAGTTGCCCCGGTTATCTATCAAACGTTGGAACAAACCGCGGCTGACATTAGCGCTGGCAGCAATGCTGAGCAAGCGCTGAGTCAGGCTCGAAAAACCCTTGAAGACAATGGCTTGCGAATTGATTACTTGGAGCTACGCCGACGCGAAGACCTAGCGCCAGCACAAGTTACTGACCAACAGCTGGTTTTACTTGTAGCAGCCTATCTTGGCAAAACGCGGTTAATCGATAACTTGCAATTCGACCGTTAACGACCGTGCGGTTCGCGCACTAACCCTAATTCACGCAACTCGGTATATAGCGCCCCGCGTAAGCTCATCGCTTGCGCGGCAATTCCCCGCTGCTCTTGCAACACTTCTTCGAGCATTTCTTTGGTGGTCAATGGATTTGCTAGCACCACGCGAAACACTACCGTTGGCTCACGGTGATATTGAGCCGGTGTGATTTTGGTACGCGACACAAACGAGCGACCGGTCTCGCGCTGACGCTTTTGAATGAACCGCGTGAGCGCATTCAAGTGCGGCATAATTCGACGTATTTGCTCAGCACTAGCTTGTTTCAGTAGAGGTTTCACTTTCGCTGGAACAAAACGATAAGTCAGCAAACAAAGTTCTGGCTCGGTAATGAGCTCAAAGTCATCTTGCTGTTTAATCAATTCAGCAAATTCCTGCGCCTTTTCGATACTTTGATCAATCAGTAGCTCATAACCACGACGCCCCATCACATGCATAGCGGAATAGACCAACATGGCCATGCCTGGACGCGAGCCTTCCATGGTATGTGCACCAAGGTCTTTCGAACCATGGCGAATCACATATTCAGCATGATGTTCAATGGCACGAACCATACTCGGGTCTTTAAATAGCACCATGCCCGCACCCATCGGTACATACATCTGTTTATGCGCATCAATGGTCACGCTGTCCGCGCGTTCAACGCCACGCAACAACTGGCGATGACGTTGCGATAATAAGGTGGCTCCACCCCATGCTGCATCAACGTGAAAGTGAGCGCCTACTTCTTCTGCCACATCAGCTAATTCATTTAGCGGATCAATATGACCGGTTTCGGTGGTTCCACCGACACCCACAATGGCAAGCACACGACCGCCATCTGCTGTCACTTTGTCACAGGCTTCGCGTAGCTTATCGATACGTATCCGGTTATTTTCGTCTGTTGGCACCGCAATGAGGTTGCGGCGCCCAATGCCTAGAACGTCAGCCGCTTTACCTAACGAGTAATGCCCGCGCTCAGAGACCATGATGGTTAAGCGTTTATAGCCGTAATGAGCCAAACCAGCAGCTAAACCTTCTGCGGCGATGCCGGCAAAGTCGCCATCGGGTTTAAGCGCTAAGTTTCGTGCCACCCACAATGCTGTAATGTTGGCAATAGTGCCGCCCGAGCACATCGCACCTAATGAGTGTTGTGCGCTATGCATCCAGCGCTGATAGAAACTTTCATTTTGCTGATATACCAAATGGTGCAACATCCCTAAAACATTACGTTCTAGCGGCGTAAACGCTTTTGAGGTTTCTATTTTGACTAGGTTTTGGTTCAACCCAACCATTAACTTTGCCAGCGGCAATAGGAAGTATGGTAGGGCTGAGGTCATATGACCAATAAAGCGTGGCGATGACGTGTGAACCGAGTGAGCGACTAGGTTGTTCAGCAAGAATTCGGTATGATCAGAAACGTACCGCGGTTCTTCTGGAATTTCGCTTGAATTAAAATTTTGCTCAATTTCGTGCAGCGGTTTTTCTCGCGCAACAATATGCTCACCCAAAAAACCCATCAGGTTTTCAGAAAGGTGCTTCTCGATTTTGCCAAGTGTTGAATCTGGCGCCTCGGGAATTGTAAAAATCTTCAGTAATGCCTCTTGGCTTACTTCTGCAAAATTGTTATCGCTCAAACAAATATCCTTTTGATTACCGAACTCTTTATACTGCTAAAAAAGGAGGTGCTCTATTCTGCCTCGATTGCAGAAAAATATCGACCATCTTCAGGCAACTGAGCCTGTAGCTCCCATAGTTGCTGGCCGCTACGCTGATATTTTCGCTCGAACGGCGTAATCGGTTCATGACGAGCAAGCAACGGACATATTGAAGCACTGCAATTGACTAACGCCAAGCTACTCGCCACTTCAGTGAGGTAGGTCACCCAATTAGAACGCATCACTAAACGGCCGCCGAGCCCTAACACGTAAGGCCAAACTGGGCTTCCGTGCCAACGACGCCCTAAGTGCGCGGCTTTTGGCCATGGGTTTGGATACAAAATGTAGTGCTCGTGGAGTTGCCAGTGGGCTTCTACCGCTAAACGCCAAAAATCATGTAGATCTGCACGCACAAGAATATAGCGTTGACCGGCAGCGGCATTTTGGTAATGCGCATGACGCCCGAGCCGGTGTGCCGACTTGTCCACACCAATTACCAGAGCCTCTGGATTCTGCTCGGCAATATAAGCCGTACTTTCACCAACGCCGCAACATGAATCGAGAATAATTGGCCCCTGCCAATCGGCAACGAGCTTCTGAACCTGCTCGAATGCTTCACGATTATGTTCTTGTATCGGCTTACGAAACGGCGAGCGCAAATGGCGCATGACAACCGCGACTAAATCTTCGTGGTTGCCATGCTGATTGGTTGTAACTGGTCTAGATTCTTGATTCACGAGCGAATACCTGCGCCGCGCTTCAATAACGTATACGCAGTGATAAATAATACGAGGTTAAAACCAATAATAACCGCTAGGGCAATGCCAACGCTCACGTCAGAAACACCCAGGAAGCCATAACGGAAGGCATTGACCATATACAAAACTGGGTTTGCTTGAGCAATGGCTTGCCAAATTCCCGGTAGTAATTGAATACTGAAGAACACCCCGCCCAGATACGTCAGCGGTGTTAATACAAACGTTGGCACAATCGAAATATCATCAAACGTCTTCGCGTGGACGGCGTTGATTAAACCACCTAACGAGAATAGCGTTGAAGTGAGAATAACGGTGATAACCAGAATGAGTAGATTATGAATACTGACGTTCTCAACAAACAAAAACGACACGCAGGTCACGATGACTGCAACAATCAAAGCACGAGCTAAACCACCACCCACATATCCGCCAATAATGACTGCAGGGGAAACTGGGGCAACGAGCATTTCTTCAATATTGCGTTGAAACTTCGCACTGAAAAACGATGATGCCACGTTCGAATAAGAGTTGGTGATCACCGACATCATAATTAAGCCAGGAACGATAAACTCCATATACGGACGTCCACCCATTTCGCCAATACGCGAACCAACAATGCTGCCGAATATCACGAAATATAAAGTCATGGTAATAGCTGGTGGCACGAGCGTTTGTACCCAAATACGTAAAAAGCGCGTGCACTCTTTAATCCAAATGGTTTTGAGCGCAATGTAGCTAATAGATGATTGCATATTAAGCTCCCGCAGCCGCTGGCTGACGGCCCTTTTCAACTAAGTTCACGAACAGTTCTTCAAGACGGTTTGCCTTGTTTCGCATAGAAAGCACAGTAATTTTTTGTTGGCTTAGCTGCTCAAAAACACGATTTAACCCTTGGCTTTTCTCAACATCCACTTCGATGGTGTGGCCGTCGACTGCTCGCCAGGTAAATCCTTCTAGTGTCAAATTCTGAGTTGTTTCGTCATTGTCATTTGGCGCCAAATCAAACACAAAGGTTTCCATATTTAGCGTGGCCAAAAGACGTTTAATCGAGGTGTTCTCGATAATGGTACCTTGGTCAATAATCGCAATATTACGACACAAGGTTTCCGCTTCTTCGAGGTAGTGTGTGGTTAAAATGATGGTAATACCCTGTTTATTAATATCCTCAAGGTAGTCCCACATACTCCGCCGCAGCTCGATGTCTACACCCGCCGTTGGTTCGTCTAAGATCAGTAGCTTTGGCTCATGTAACAAAGCGCGCGCGATCATCAAGCGTCGCTTCATACCACCTGACAGCATACGAGCTGGGCTATTACGTTTATCCCATAAGCTCAATTGTTTGAGATATTTTTCTGAACGTTCTTTTGCGACTTCACGAGGCACACCGTAATACCCCGCTTGGTTCACAACAATTTGTTGCACGGTTTCAAATTGGTTGAAATTGAATTCTTGTGGCACTAAGCCAATTTGACGTTTTAGATCGCTCAATTGCGTATCAAGATCAAACCCAAAGACACTCACTTTCCCTTCAGTTTTGTTTACTAACGATGAAATAATGCCAATGGTTGTTGATTTACCGGCGCCATTTGGGCCAAGTAACGCAAAGAAATCGCCTTCTTCAACATCCAGATCAATCCCTTTAAGGGCGACCTGTCCGCCTTTATAGGTCTTCTTTAAACCACGAATTGATAATGCTTTCATAGATTATTTTGACTCCTCGCCGTATCCCCAGCGTGGTTGCAATGTTTGTTCTAAGCCAAGATGGTCCAAAATACGCGCCACTACGAAATCGACTAAATCGTCGATTGATTCCGGTTTATGATAGAAACCCGGTGCTGCAGGCATAATCGTTACGCCAAGCAGAGCCAGTTTGTGCATATTTTCTAAGTGAATTGCAGAGAGCGGCATCTCACGTGGTAACAAAATCAGTTGACCACGTTCTTTAATCACAACATCGGCGGCGCGCTCAATTAAGTTGTCACTGCTGCCATGTGCAATCGCCGATAGCGTACCGGTTGAACACGGACACACGACCATTTTTTTCGGTGCTGCCGAGCCTGATGCGACCGGAGAGAACCACTCTTCTTTGCCGTAGACGCGCAACTGTTCAGGCGCCACGTTAAAGTGTTGCTGCATCGCTTCGCTCATCGCTTGCGGCGCAGCTGGAAGTTGCCAATCCAGTTCAGTTGCAAACACCACTCGCGCTGCACTCGACATCAGCACATGCACTTGCTGATGCTGTGCTAATAAACATTCCAACAAGCGCACAGCGTATGGAGCACCCGATGCACCTGTGATAGCAACCGTAACGCTTGCTTGGGTCATGCTGAGTCCTTACCAATTCAATTAAAACGTTGCTTTCAAGCTATCAAGCAAACGTTGATGAATATTACCAAAGCCGCCATTGCTCATGATCACAATATGATCGCCACAACGAGCTTGATCGGTAATCATCTCAAGTAGCTGCTCCACTGAATTACCAACCTGTGCTCGCGGCACTTTCTCTGAAACCAACCATTGTACCTTGTCTGGCTGCAGCATAAAAATTTCATTCGCTTCACTTAGGGCATTATCGAGTGCATCTGCCATGGTGCCAAGCTTCATGGTATTCGAACGCGGCTCTAATACAGCAATGATGCGTGCGTCGCCAACGCTCTTACGCATGCCAGCGAGCGTAGTGGTAATTGCAGTCGGATGATGAGCAAAATCGTCATAAACTTTGATACCTGCAATCTCGCCCAGTAATTCAAGGCGACGTTTGGTATTTTTATATTGCTGAAATGCTTCAGCGCTTACCGACGCGGGTACACCAACATGATGCGCTGCGGCAATTGCCATCAGGCCGTTATATACGTTGTGTTGCCCAATTAAAGACCACTCAACAGTAGCTTGTTTTTCACCGCGGTAGAAAACATCAAATGCTCTGCCATCAGCTTGAAGGAGCTGCGCAGCCCACTCCCCGCCAGCTCCAATGGCAACCTTTTCGCTCCAACAGCCTTGCGCTAATACTTGTTGAAGGGCTTGCTCATGCTCGGGATAAAATATGCGTCCGTAACTAGGAACCACGCGCATTAAATGATGAAATTGGCGCTGAATGGCTGCTAAATCTGGGAAGATATCGGCATGGTCATATTCGAGGTTATTGAGTACCAAGGTACTTGGGCAGTAGTGAACAAACTTAGAACGTTTATCAAAGAAAGCAGTATCGTATTCATCGGCTTCAATGACGAAAAAATCACTCTCGCCCAAGCGTGCTGATTGCTGAAAGTTTGCTAATACGCCGCCAACTAAAAATCCTGGTTTCATACCAGCATATTCCAACAACCACGCCAGCATACTTGAGGTTGTGGTTTTTCCATGTGTACCGGCCACAGCTAACACCCACTTGTGCTGAAGTAACGCATCATGCAGCCATTGCGCGCCAGACGTGTAGGGAATCCGTTGATTCAAAACAGCTTCAACTGCCGGGTTACCCCGACTAAGCGCATTGCCGATAACCACCAAGTCAGGTCGTGGTTTAAGCTGGCTCGGTTCATACCCTTCAATAAGCTCAATACCAAGTTGGCGTAATTGGTCACTCATTGGCGGATAGACTTGCGCATCACTTCCAGTCACTTTATGACCCAGTTGCTTCGCCAGTGCTGCAATGCCGCCCATAAAGGTGCCACAGATTCCAAGAATATGAATATGCATGGGTTTCACTCAGTTTTTTATCTTGGCGTTAGTGTACCACGGCACATTCAAACGACGACAATCTGAGCAGGCAATTTGCTTAAATTTGCGGTAAACTTAGCCGCGTTAAATACTCGGTTCGCAACTAACAAGCAATTTCACGAGGGTTCCATGCAACGCCTAATCCCGACCTTACGTAACGATCAGGTCGACGAAGCTCTGATATCAGTCATTAATTCTTTGCAAATTTGTGCGAAGGAAATTTCTTTTCGTGTTGGTCAGGGCGAGTTAGCCGGAGTGCTTGGCTCGACGCTTTCAGAAAATATCCAAGGCGAAACTCAGAAGAAATTAGACGTATTGTCGAATCAGCTTATCAAGGAAATTTTGCTGGAATGCCAACACGTTCGTGCCGTGGCTTCTGAAGAAGAAGAAGGCATTGTTCTAGGTAACGAAAATGGCAAATACCTTGTCGCTTTTGACCCGCTTGATGGTAGTTCAAACATCGATATCAACAGTATGGTTGGAACTATCTTCTCAATTTTGCCAGTGCCAGAAGATAATAGTGGCGACGTCGATATGTTTTTGCAGCCTGGTAAAAACCAAGTTGCGGCAGGTTACATACTCTATGGTCCATCAATCATGATGGCATTTACCACCGGTAATGGTTTGCGTATGTTCACGCTCGATCAAACCGTGGGTGAATTTTTATTGACCAAGAAAGATTTGAAAATTGAACCGGAAACCTCTGAATTTGCCATTAACATGTCGAACTTTCGTCACTGGCAAGAAGGCATGCAACTCTATGTCGATGACTTACTAGCCGGCACCAGCGGACCTCGAGCGAAGAACTTCAACATGCGTTGGGTTGCGGCAATGGTTGCTGATGTGCACCGTATTCTGTGTCGCGGTGGTTTATTCGCTTATCCGTGGGATGCGCGCTCGGAAAATAAGCCATACAAATTGCGATTGATGTACGAAGGTAACCCAATGGCATGGCTCATTGAGCAAGCTGGTGGTACAGCCCATAGTGGCGAAGAACGAATTTTGGATATTCAGCCAACTGATATTCACCAGCGCGTTGGCATTATTCTTGGTGCTAAGCACGAAGTTGAGACTTGTTTACGGTACTTAGAGGGTTCGCAATCGAGCGACAAGACCGTATAATATTGCCCCATAATTTTATCGTTTTTGAAACAGGAAAAAACATGAGCTTAAGTCACGTTAGCGCAGGAAAAAACCTGCCAGAAGAAGTAAACGTTATCATCGAAATCCCTGCGAATGCAGATCCGATTAAATATGAAGTTGATAAAGACACGGGAACATTATGGGTTGACCGTTTTATGTCAACGCCAATGTTCTACCCTTGCAACTATGGTTTTATCAACGAAACGTTATCATTAGATGGCGACCCTGTTGACGTATTAGTACCGACGCCATATCCATTACAAGCTGGTTCAGTGATTAAATGCCGCCCAGTTGGCGTATTGAAAATGACCGACGAGGCTGGCGAGGACGCGAAGGTTATCGCGGTTCCGGTAAGCAAGTTAACTAAAGAATATGACCACATTACCAATGTAGATGAGCTTCCTGAGTTATTGAAAGCTCAAATCGCACACTTTTTCGAGCGCTATAAAGAGCTTGAAAAAGGTAAGTGGGTTAAAGTTGAAGGCTGGGGCGACATTAACGCGGCGAAAGAAGAGATTGTGACTTCATTCGAGCGCGCGAAACAGAAGTAAGCCCTATGCGTGGCACCTGTATTGAACTCAAGCACCTTGAGTTTCGGTGGCCGGGTGCCACACGCCCCCTCCTGCAAATTCCAGAGTTAATCATCACACGTGGCGAGCATGTTTTACTGCGTGGTGCCAGCGGCTCAGGTAAATCAACAGTGCTCAGCCTAATTGCTGGCATACACCAAGCATCTAAAGAGCAAGTGTTCGTTTTAGGCCAAGATCTTGGCAAGCTCTCACAACGTCAGCGCGACAAACTCAGAGCAAATGACATTGGCTATATCTTCCAACAATTCAACTTGCTCCCTTATTTATCTGCCTGGCAAAACGTGGTTCTCGCGCAACAGTTTTCACCAGCTCGACGCCAGCGACTTCGCGAGTATGCCGAGAACCACGAAGTGTTAGCGAAGCAACTACTTCAACAACTTGGTTTAGCTGCAGAAGATTTAGAACGCCCGGCTCACCAATTAAGTGTTGGCCAGCAACAACGCGTCGCTGCGGCGCGAGCGCTATTCGGCAACCCTGCATTAATTATCGCCGATGAACCGACGTCAGCTCTCGACGCTGATCATCGCGACAACTTTATTGAAGTTCTTTTCGATGCTTGTGAGAAGCA
>NCJS01000067.1 GCA_002279005.1 Idiomarina sp. 34-48-12
ATATATAGCAGTGATTTTTAATTAAAACCAGCGCCGAACCTGCTTTCGATAAGCACGAAACTCTTCGCCAAATTTTTCCTCAAGAATGCGCTCTTCGGGAATTATTTGAAATTGATTAATGTATAAAATATAGATGATTAACCAAAATAATGCGGGCAAATTCGCTAACCAAACGCCCCAACCAGCCAATGCCAGCAGAAAACCTAAGTACATTGGGTTGCGCGTGAATCGGTAAATGCCGTTGCTCACCAAACGGCTACTCGCGTTAGGGTTCATGGGGTTGGCGGTGGTTTTCGCTTGGCGAAACGCAATCACACCGGCTACCGCAATAAATGCACCGGCTGTGACAAGCGCAAATGCTAACGCTTTTGCATCGGTGAAATGCCAAGAATCCATCGGCAACAAACGCGACGTCAACGCCATCAGCCCAGCAATAACAAGCACAACAACTACCGGTGGTATTTTTAATTCTAATGTGCGCATGCCAACACTCCTTATTCGCGGTTAAATTTGATAAAATTAGCGTCGTTATGTCACACAATACCATTGCATTGAATCAACAACGGCAGCCTCTAGACCACCTCGAGTCGGTCTGGTTATTTGGCTATGGCTCTTTGATTTATAAAGCGGATTTTCCATATATACAACGCCGACCTNNCAACAACGGCAGCCTCTAGACCACCTCGAGTCGGTCTGGTTATTTGGCTATGGCTCTTTGATTTATAAAGCGGATTTTCCATATATACAACGCCGACCTGCCAAAATTCATGGTTGGTTACGACGCTTCTGGCAGGGCTCGCACGATCATCGGGGCACACCTGAAGCACCAGGCCGCGTTGCGACATTAATTGAAGCGCCTGGCGCAGTATGCGCCGGTATGGCCTATGAAGTCACGCCCGATGTATTTGCCCACCTTGATCACCGGGAGAAAAATGGTTATTTGCGCTTTTTTACCGAGTTCGAGTGGTTAGATGGCGCCGGTTCAGTGACCGGCTTAGTCTACGTAGCAGGCCCAGATAACGAAGCCTTTTTAGGCGAAGCACCGGAAACGGAAATTGCAGCGCATATTGCACGTTCAGAAGGGCCGAGTGGCCCAAATGACGAGTATTTACTCAAACTGGCTGATGCCTTGCGAGAATTAGGCGAACACGATGACCATGTATTCGCCATTGAGGCGGCGCTAAAAGAACAGGTCTAAGCTTGTTTCTTCGCTGGCTTTTCTGAAACATAAATTGTGATTGTGCCGTCAATCACCATGGCCCCATCGGCTCGAAAGCCTTGCACGGATACAGGTAAATCACCAACTTGCCAACCGGCCGGATCGCTTTTAGCAACAATTCGAATATCACTGTCGGCTTTCGCGGTATAGTTCACCTGCATCCCTTTTGGAATCCAGCGCAGATGCTTTGGAATAGTTGCCTCCGCTAATGCTCCCATCGCCATTTCTAAACCATTACACAGTGCAATGGCATGCACAGTACCAATATGATTCGCCACCGCCTTACGTTTTCTAAATGTCAGCACGCAGTGATTCGGCTCTAACGCTTCAATGGTTGGTTTAATGGTTTTGAAATAGGGTGCTTTTGCGGCAAACATGCGCGAAAACAGTGCGCGCCCAAATGGGTACTTCAACGTTTTATGGTAAAGCTTCAACAAGTAATTATCAGTCATGAGTTACGCCATTTTTAGATGTTCAGCAGTAAGAATCCGAAACCAATTCGGTTCTGACGATAATTATAATCAAGTAATGTCTCGCCATAGCCTGAGAAGAACTGAATATAGAAACGCAGACCATCCGGTTTGCTTGAATTCACCGGATGGGTGAAATCAAATTGCCATGAACCTTTATCCCAGGACAGTTCACGAGTAATGCGCGTTAAACTAAAAGTACTTAATGAATCACGCCATGAAAAGCGGTTTTCAAAGTTACCTCGGTAACGCACTAAATCTGGGTTATCATCGTCATCACCGGTTTCATTAATACGTTGCTTCCAAGTGCTTTCCCATATAACTGGCCCCCACTCAGCAGCGCCACCGAAATAGATGTAGTTCCAGCTGCGCGAATCGGGTTTACGTTGACCGTTCGACTCATGCGCTAAACCAGCCTTGGCAAAACGCACTTCAGCATCACCAGGTAGAAAATCCCACTTGTCTTTCCAAGGCAGAATGTAAAAAACCTCTGGCTTGTAGTTTGTACTGCGAAACGGCGAAGAGTCTTCTGAGTTCCAAGCTTGCCACAATGAGGTTTGCGAGTAAGCCACCCATAAGTCACCGTCTAACAGAAGATCTTCAAGTAGCTTGGTGCGAAGTGATAACTGCAGCTTCACCTCATTCGGCTTAGAGCTCTCTAATGGCGTACCCGCACCACGCGAAGGCGAGCTAGGTTGCGTATTAATATTCGAGCTATGATGTACCGGTAGAATAAAATTGGGATTAAATGTCCGTAACTTGAAAATGCCTCGTTTTTGCTCTTCTCCAAGCTCCCAAAAGCGCCCGATCAAATCAATTTCTTTGAATGATTCAGCGTCGATAGCTTGTTCTTGCTCAGCATCGGTCAAATCTTGTCCATAAACCAAAGGTGTCGCCAGAAATAATGCGATAAGGCTCGCTTTACGCATCCACATAGTACTTCTCCACGAGGTCTGCACCACACAGTAACGACGGCGTGTAATAACCACCTTGCGGCTGTTGCGCCATGATGAATTGTGCGACATCGACACCACCGAAACTCGTGAGTTTGTAGCCATTCATCACTTGAATACGCAGCGTTTGCACGTCGCCTTTATCATTTTTAGCCTCACCCCAAACATAGGTAATAGCCTGCTCAAGTTGCTTGTCGCTTGGCCCTGGTGGCTGCTGCTCAATTTTCTTCTCTAGAAATTTTTTCATGAACTCAAATCGCAGCAACCAACGCAACCAATTCAAGCGCTTGAGTTTTTTCACAAGGTTTGGCGACGCCGGAATATAAACTTCAATGTTAGGAATGCCGCTGGTGTAATAAGCCGTTGAAACATCGCCCCAAGGAATTGTCATGGCAAACTTCTCGCCATTGCCAAAATCAATGTGGCGAGTGTGATAAGCCAATGGCACGGTGATAATCGTGCCATCTTGGCGAACTGCGCCACCTTCACCTAATCGGCGAACACTAGTTTTAGCGGTACCGCGGCTCATCCGCGAGGCAGAATCAAAACCAAGTGTCAGTGACGTGGCATCGGGTAGCTTTTGTTTGAGTTTTGCTGCAACGCAATCGGTCGGAATAACATCGAACCCAACACCAGGGCAAAGCACCACGCCTGCATCTACCGCACGTTGATGTTGCGCATGCGCGTATTCGAATACGCCCAACTCACCGGTGATATCGGTGTAATGGGTCTTGGTGGCAAGACAGGCTTCAATCATTGGTGCTGCCGTGACTTCAAACGGACCGGCGCAATGCACCACCACATCAATATCCACTAATGCTTGCTGTAGCGCCTGAGTGTCAGTTAAATCAACCACAACCGATGGTAATTCAAGCTCGCCAGCAAGACGGTGAATGGCTTCGCTATTACGCCCTGCAAGTACTGGTGTTAACCCTTGGGCTTTGGCGTGTTTTGCCATGAGTGTGCCGGTGTAACCATTGGCACCATAAATCATCCATTTCATATTATTTCTCTCGCATTTTTGAGACGGCACTGGTGGCATTATGCATACGCGCCGCGGCAGCAACCTCTTTGCTGACAATAGTTTTACCGACTGGAGATAACGCAACGCCAGCCAGCTTTAAGTGCTGAATGCCGAACGGAATACCGATGATGGTGATAAATAGGGCAATGGCCGATAACAGATGGCCAAGCGCCAACCACCAACCAAAGAAAACAAACCACAATACGTTACCCAAGCAGCCAAGGCTGCCGGTACCAAGATCGCCGCGTTGGGTTAACTCTTCGCGATCAATGGCTTCTTGGCCAAATGGGAAGAATGAAAACATGCCGATAACAAAGCACGAACGCCCCCAAGGAATACCAACTATAGTGATAAATGCAATTAAACCAGCTAACCACCAGCCAAGCCCCATGATGGCACCGCCCAATATAAACCACAGAATATTTCCTAATGTACGCATGTTGAATGTCCTTTTACGCGCAAAATGTACCAGATAGCCTCAGTGTAAATCGCAAAAGGTTTGTAAACCACCTCGAAATTTTTTCTGGCTTAACTAAGTTAGTAAGTAACATCAAAACAGGAGGTTGATTATGAAAACTTTACAGGCATTGATTTTGGCATCATTGGCAACCGTTTCGTTGACCGCTTGCTCACAACAAGAGCAAGAAGATACGCGTGAAAAGGCGCAATCGTCACTGGAACAAGCCACTGAAGCCACTAAACAGGCGGCTGGCGACGCAGCAGATTTTGCTCGTGAAACCGCCGAACGCACTGGCGACTTTTTAAGTGACAGTGCCATCACAGCGCGCGTGAAAACGGCATTATTTGAAGCTGACCAAGTCAGTGCCGGAAACATTAATGTCGAGACCATCAACGGCCATGTTGTACTTAGCGGGGTTGTCGCAACGTCTGAAGAAGCCGACCTTGCTGTGCAGCTTGCACAAGGCGTTGAAGGTGTGAAATCAGTAGAAAATGATATTGAAGTGCAAGAATAACCTTGAGCTTTAATGCATAAGACGGCGCTCTCGGGCGCCGTTTTTTTCTAAACATGAATTACGATATGACTTATGCCAAAGTCGAATAATCCAAACCGCACTGGTATGCGTTACACTCTTTATAGAAACGTTTTGTATCAAGGAGCAACGCATGTCGAATACTTATACCCCACCAAAGGTTTGGCAGTGGGATCAAGAAAGTGGCGGTAAGTTTGCCTCAATTAATCGCCCAATTGCTGGCGCAACGCATGACAAAGAGCTGCCTGTAGGTAAACATCCGCTACAACTTTACTCATTGGCCACACCTAATGGCGTGAAAGTAACGGTGATGTTAGAGGAACTACTCGAACTTGGTATCACTGAAGCTGAATACGATGCACATTTGGTACAAATTCTAGAAGGTGACCAATTCAGTAGTGGCTTTGTCGCGGTCAATCCGAATTCAAAAATTCCTGCGTTACTCGACGTGAGCACCCAGCCACCCACACGCGTGTTCGAGTCTGGCTCTATCTTGCTGTACTTAGCTGAAAAATTTAATGCATTTTTACCTCAAGATACCGCTAAACGAACCGAAACAATGAATTGGTTGTTCTGGCAAATGGGTAGTGCACCGTTGCTAGGCGGTGGATTCGGCCACTTTTATGCCTATGCGCCGGAGAAGTACGAGTATCCGATTAACCGCTACACCATGGAAATTAAACGCCAACTGGATGTGTTAGACCGCCAATTGGCGGAAAATACCTACATTGCTGGCGACGAATACACCATTGCGGACATGGCAATATGGCCTTGGTATGGCGCTCTGGTAACCAACCAAGTGTATGACGCTGCGGAATTCATTGAAGCCCACACTTACAAGAACGTGTTGCGTTGGGCAGAGTTAATTGCCAAGCGCCCGGCGGTGCAACGTGGTCGTATCGTGAATAAAACCTGGGGCGATTTAAACAAGCAGCTGCATGAACGCCATGATGCCAGTGACTTTAAATTGAGAACGCAGGATAAATTAGAGAAATAAAAAGGAGAAAAGCCGCGCAGCGTTGCGCGGCTTTTTGGTATTAATTAAGCCTTCTTAAAGGCGCGAACAATAAAGAGCAAGACCACCGCGCCAATCGTGGCGACCACAATACTCCAGATAATACCGCCACCACTGGATACCCCCAAAAAGTTAAACAAAAAACCACCGATCATCGCACCAATCACACCGATAACCATGTTGCCGATGAGACCAAAACCGCCACCTTTCACTAGCGTGCCAGCTAACCACCCTGCAATGATACCGACCAATAAAAACCATAAAATGCCCATGATCATCTCCTTTTTCTTGTTTTAACAGGTTCTTAGTAAGCGTAGCAGGAGTTTGAAATAAATAAACTTGCATACCTAGCAGATCTAGGTATAAGCTTTATACCTAACAGTTCTAGGTATAACTGGATATTTTATATGAACCTCTCAAAAGATCTCATGGCGGCCTCTTCCACACCCATCGTTTTGGGCGTTATCGCTGAAGGCGAAACCTATGGATACGAAATAGTTAAACGCGTTGAAGAGCTCTCTGGTGGTGCCTTGCAATGGACTGACGGCATGTTGTATCCGTTACTTCATCGGCTCGAAAAGCAAGGCTATTTAACCTCGCGCTGGCTTGTTGGTGACTCCAATAGAAAGCGGAAGTACTACGCAATTACAGAAGAAGGCACAGCCACCTTGAATGAACAACGCCACCAATGGCAGGTAATTAACAATGCGCTCAACCAAATTTGGCGCGATATGACACGGAGTGATGACCATGATGTCCAATTCGTCTAATCAACCCTTTGAACTCGAGCAAAGCGTTGCACAATGGCGCGAATTTGTCCTTCGTCGTGCCGCTATTCTTGAAGAAGATGCCGACGAACTCGAAAGCCATTTGCGCGACCAAATCGATGAGCTACTAGAGCGTGGGTTGCACGCCGATGAAGCGTTCCTTGTCGCCACTAAACGCATCGGTAGTCTTGAGGCCGTATCGAAAGAGTATGCCGAAGTGCATGCGGGAAGATTGTGGCGCAATATTGTTTGGGGCAGTGATAAACCGTCATGGAACACCGACTTTTATCTGGCGTTACTGCTAGCTTGTTGCGCGGCGGTGCTATTTCACCTGCCCAAACTGTTTGGATTCACGCCCGAAACTCACGAATGGGTATTTGCGCGTAATTTCACCTTGTTTTGCTTGCCTCTGCTCGGTGCTTATTACGTGGTGAAGCATCAACTTGGGCAACGTGGCTGGTACTGGTTAATTGGTGCCTCTATAGGAATCGCCACGGTGATTAACCTGATGCCATGGCAAGCTGAATCGGCCACACAGTCGTTAAGCTTGATCCATCTCCCCCTATTACTCTGGTTTTTAGTTGGCGTTCTCTACACCGGCAACTGGTGGCAAACCGATGGGCGACGCATGGACTTTGTTCGCTACTCGGGTGAATACGCCATTTATTTTGTGCTGCTGGCGCTAGGTGGCGCAGTTCTGACCGCATTAACCATTGGTATGTTCTCGTTTATTGGCATGGACATTGAGTGGTTTGCGCAACAATGGTTAATTCCTTCTGCGGCTATGGGCGCTGTGATTATTGTTGGTTGGCTCGTTGAAGCCAAACAAGGCGCTGTCGAAAATATGGCACCGGTACTCGCACGTATTTTCACGCCATTATTCGCGTTGTTACTGCTAACATTCTTGGTGATTATGCTGGTAAGCGGACGCACGTTTGACGTCGAGCGCGAGCTACTGATTGGGCTTGATGCCTTGCTGATTGTTGTGTTGGGCTTGGTTTTATATGCGGTGTCTTCTCGCGAATCTAGCAAAGCACCAAGCCTCTTCGATCGCCTTCAATGGCTATTGATTGTAGCGGCTTTATTGGTTGATTTGTTGGCATTAGCAGCCATTTCCAGCCGCATTGCCGACATGGGCTTTACCGCCAACCGCACCGCAGCACTGGGCGAAAACCTCATATTATTGATTAGTTTAAGTGGCTACGCTTGGTTCTACTGGCAATTTATTCGCGGCCAACGTTCATTTACTTTACTGGAGCAATGGCAAACTCGGTTTATTCCTGTGTACGCCATTTGGGCCGCAATTGTCGTGTTTCTATTCCCATTGGTGTTTGGGTTCTAGCGCTAGGGCTAATGCTCATGGTCGTGATGGTGGTCGTGATGGTGGTCGTGATGAGCGCCTTCATCACGACAAACTTCCCCAGGCAGTTCCAGTTCAATGGTGGTGTGGCTCAAGTGATACGGCAACAAGGCTTTGTCGATGGCTTCTTTCAAATTGCGTCGCTGCTCACTTTCAATATCTTCATCAAGCACCAAATGCGCGGTTAATACGTGATGTTCACCGTCAAGTGACCAGAAGTGTAGGTGATGTACATCCACCACGTTCGGCAATTGCTTCAAAGTTGTGGTGACCGCTTCAACTGTGCCATTGTCGGGCGCGGCTTGGAAAAATAAGCGGGCGATTTCGTGCAAATTGCGAATCACGTTAAACAAAATGAACACGGTGAAGGCTATGGACAATAGCGGATCGAGAATCGGCCAATCCACAAATAACAACACGATACCGACAATCAGCACCGCAACCCAACCCAGCACGTCTTCCATTAAGTGCCAATTGATGACTCGCTCGTTTAAGCTTTTACCTTTCGACAGTTTAAACGCCGCAAAGCCATTTACCGCAATGCCAAGAATGGCTAAACCAATCATGCCATCAGCCATTGGCATTTGTGGGTTCCATAGGCGTGGAATTGCTTCAACTAAGACCCAAGTGGAGCCAATAATCAGCACCACCGCGTTAATAAAGGCGCCCGCCAAACTCAACCGACGATACCCGTAGGTAAACTGATTATTCGCGCGCTTACGGCCTAACTTATTGAGTATCCACGCCATGCCCAGCGATAAGCTATCGCCCAAATCATGTACCGCATCCGCCAAAATCGCCGTACTGTTGGTTAGCACCCCACCAATAAATTCAATGATGGTGAAACAGAAGTTGAGTAGGAACGCCCAACCAAGGCGCTCTGATGCCATATCTTTGCTGTGATCGTGGTGGTGGCCCATAATTATTCCGTTAACGCTTCATCGTGAGTGTTTTTAGCATGTCATCACCGGTATCGGTGTTCAACGTAATCAGCGACCAAACAGCTGATAGAACAAGAATAACCGTGTGCGTAATCCAACTATCGAAATTGATATCAACCACAAAGCTAATGAGCCAGGCACCCAAATAAGTGAGGCCAATACTTGGCACACAGAAAATGGCAAAACCTACCGCAACAATCGCGCTCGCCAGTACAACGTTTAGTAATTTTTTTAGCATGAACTTCCTTTCTTATAAATGATGGAGCGATGCCCGACTTTAATCACACTGACCACAAGTTCAGTATCTCGAATTTCATAAATAATACGGTAGACGCCCTGGCGCACCCGATACTTATCACTACCGGACAATTTAATACAACCTTCAGCTCTTGGATCTGTGACTAAAAGCTCAATCCGCTCCAGTATTTTTTTCACGTCTACATTCGGAATGCCACGAAGATCTTTCGCAACTGATTTTTTGAAGACGAGTTTATATTTTGCCATGCGCTTTCAAATCGTTGATTAATGCTTCATAGCTTATTTCTGGCTCGGCAACACGATCTGAAATAGCTGCCAAATCTTGCTGATCTTCGGCAATCAACAATCGAACCGCTTCGTCAATAATCTCAGAAATAGATTTATCCGTTGAAGCCGCTCGGAGTTTTAGAGCTTGATGAATTGCGGGTTCGAAGTAAACCGTTGAACGCTTCGATAACGATGCCATAGCAAAACCCCTCAAAGTACAACTCGAAAAAATAGCGTTACAACATTATAGCATCACGATGTAAAAGCGCTATTAACGGTCG
>NCJS01000198.1 GCA_002279005.1 Idiomarina sp. 34-48-12
ACAGAATAAAATTTTGATAAGCGCATTTTACGAACCAAGCACGCGTACCCGGCTTTCATTTGAGAGCGCTTGGCATCGTCTCGGCGGCGATATTATGTCAATTACCGACCGCTCAACGACAGGAATTGCCAAAGGTGAGTGTTTGGCTGACGTTGCCGAAATGTTTAACAACTACGGCGATTGCGTGGTGCTGCGTGACAATAATGAAAGTTCGCTATTTGAAATGATGGATGCGTTACGTATCCCAATTATCAATGCGGGCAATGGTGTGGATGAGCACCCGACACAAGCGCTTGCTGATATGTATGCCATTTTTAAATGGCGTCCTGAACTCATTGACGCGGAAAACAACAGTAAAATTCGAATTGGTGTGATTGGCGTACCGAATAAAATGCGTACCGTGCGCAGCTTTCTTAAATGTTTATCGGTGTTTCCGCATGCCGTGGAAGAGTTAGTGATCATTCATGATGAAGCTAGCTCGGCTGAATTGTTTGGTGCTGGACAACGAGAAGAGCTCGAGGCGAGAGGTATTCGTATTGCAACGAGCACAGAGCTTGATGAGGTCTTACCCAGCTTAGATGTGGTGTATATCAACGCCATATCGTGGGAAGGTGATACCTTTAATACGTACGGAAGTGCCTTCCATTTGACTTCAGAATCGCCACTGAAAGAGGATGCCATCATTTTGCATCCGTTAGCGCGTGGCGAAGAATTATCAACCGATCTCGATCACACTACGCATAATTGGTACTTCAGCCAAGCGCGTGGTGCGGTATTTTTACGCATGGCCCTTTTGACATGCATGGTAGAACGCGCTGAGCGTGTCATAGACGTCGTATAAAAGAGGACCGAGAAAGTATGTGTGGAATAGCAGGAATATTTAATCGTGATGCTAACCATAAGCCTGATGCGCAAACATTAGTGAACATGGCAGCCATCATGCATCACCGCGGCCCAGATGGCTTTGGTTATCAAACTCTCGACAACACAGGCGTTGGTTTTAGCCACGCACGATTGTCAATTATCGATTTAAACGAAGACCGTGCGCGCCAACCGTTTGTTAGTGAAAGCGGTCAGTTACTCTTGGCGCACAACGGTGAGTTTTATGACTTTAAACGCATTCGCGCCGACTTGACTGCGCAAGGTGCTCGGTTTCGTAGCAAAAGCGATTCAGAAATCGTGTTGCATTTATACGAGCGTGAAGGTCTGGATGAAACGCTCAAGCATTTACGCGGCGAGTTCGCATTTGGTTTATACGATCGCAACGAAGACGCCATGTATTTAGTTCGCGACCGGTTCGGTATCAAGCCGCTTTATTACACCGAAACGGCGGATGGTGTCGTTTTTGGGTCAGAGCTCAAAGTGCTGTTTGCGCATCCGTCGGTGAAGCGTGAATTCTCTAGCGAAGGGCTTTATCACCAATTAATTCAGGTGATGGTGCCGGGTACGACAGCGTTTGCCGGAGTAAAACAGGTCGCGCCGGGTCATGTTGTGAAAGTAACCCGTCAGAACGGCAAACTCGAACTTAGCGAATCAAAATATTGGGATGTCAATTTTCCAATGGAACATGAGTATCCCGGCGATGATGTGGACGAACAGCAGTACATTGATGGCGTTCGTGAGCATTTATTAGAGGCGGTGCAACATCGCTTAACGGCCGATGTTCCAGTTGGTTGCTATTTATCTGGTGGCATTGATTCGTGCGCTATTCTTGGCTTGTCGGCAGCCGCGACACAAACCTCGGTGAAAGCATTTACCATTGGCTTTGATTCGAATGACTACGATGAAACGCCAATCGCGCAAGAAATGGCCGAGGCAACAGGCGCTGATCATCACATCATGCGTTTGAAAGCTGATGATCTCTACGACCACTTTGTGAAAACCATTTGGCATACCGAGCGTACTATCTATAACACCTTGGGCGTCGCGAAGTACCTGATGAGTCAGCAGGTTAACGAAGTGGGCTACAAAGTGGTTCTTACAGGTGAAGGCTCCGATGAGCTGTTTGCGGGCTATCCGGCATTTCGTAAAGATATGTTTTTACATGGGTTAGACCATTTACCAGACAGCGAGCGTAAAGCGTGGCAAGAATTGTTGGAGAAAGGGGCCATGTTAGCGCGAGAAGAATTTGTCAGCGCCGCATTTAACGCCAAAATGGGTTTCACGCCAAGTTGCGTTCAGCCTTGGTTGTCATGCGGAGATGTCGCCTTACCGCTCATATCGGCAGAGCGTCGTGAAGGTTTGCAAGACTACGATGCCGGAAAAGCCATTGCCGAAACATTGGATGAAACCATGTTGAAAGGGCGCCATCCACTCGACCGCGCTCAATATGTGTGGATTAAAACTATGTTGGAAGGGCAGATATTAACGTGGGGTGGTGACCGTGTTGATATGGCGAATTCGATGGAAGCACGACCGGCATTTTTAG
>NCJS01000068.1 GCA_002279005.1 Idiomarina sp. 34-48-12
GCCAAAATGTTCGAGTTGGTGTTGGTGGTCACCGCTTGCAAAATGGCACCCCAGTCATTGCGAACCACACCAACCATCATGCCGTTGACGTTTTGTAGCACTTGCGCCAATAACGAGACATCGCCTGGACGGTCGGGTTCACGGGTGGTCACCACGTTGCCATCGACAATGGTGGTGGTTTCCGTACCCGGCTGCTCACGCGCTAAATACGCGCCCGCGGCAACCTGACCGATTGGCGCCTGACGACCATTGTTGTACTGCACCATGCCGCCGTCTTCGCTAATCCATTGCAGCCCGAAATCGACGCCATCGCCTTCCATAATTTCAACAATAATCGCTTCAACGTGCACCTGTGCGCGACGAATATCGAGCTGGCGAATCACGCTTTCTAAACTCGTCAATAAATCGGGGGCGGCGGTAATCACCAGAGAGTTCGATGCATCATGCGCGCTAATTGAAATCTCACCGCTGGAGGCGCTCGAACGACGCGCTGCGGCTGTTGTGCCTGCTGCCGCCGAAGCAGACTCTTTTTCAGCCTGCAAACTCTGGCTCACGCCCTGCAATACTTCAACTAACTCTTCGGCTTTGGCGTACTTGAGATAATAAACACGCGTGTTGCCTTCACTTTTTAAATCTTGGTCAAGCTGATTGATGAGTTTGATCACGCGATCGCGTGCACGCGGCTCGCCACTAATGACGACACTGTTGGTGCGCTCATCGGCCACAATTTTTGGAATCAATAACGGTGGTGTGCCGTCGTTGGCTTTCTCAAACAAACTTAACGCAATGCGCACCACTTCTGATGCCGAAGCAAATTCAAGCTTCACGACGGTCACATCTTGGTCACCGGCACGGTCTACGCGCTCAATGATTTCGACGAGTCGCTGCACGGTTTCGCTACGACCGGTAATCATGATCACGTTTGACGGGTCATAGCTCACCACGTTGCCGCCGCCACTTTGATCATTCAGCAAGCGTAATAGCGGTGCCAATTCACGCACGCTGACGTTCGCCACAGGTACAACACGCGTCACCAGTGTGTCGCCACCCAATGAGTTGTCATCGACCACCGGAATGGCGCCGTTGCGGGCGTCTTTATCGCGCATGACTTTAATCACGCCCGATTCCATTTCAATGGTTGCGAAACCGTATACGTCCAACACGTTTAAGAAGAACTGCCAGTACTGGCTTTCGTTCATCACATCGTAGCTGCGCACATCAATGCGACCGCGCACATCTGGGTCAATAATGATGGTACGGCCCAAGTTACGTCCCACCACCTGAATAAACTCGGTGATGTCCGTGTTCTTAAAGCTGGCGGCGTATTCAACCGGCTCGTCGGCGGTTTGGCGTTGCTGCTGCGTCGCTTGGCGTGATTGCTGCGCGCTAACATCGTGGAAGGTTCCCGAGAGCGCGGCGCCGAGTGTGATGGCCAATGCCAATGAGGTTTTACGCATACTTGTCCCTTAATTCCTTTGATCTTGGTCTTGCACAACTTCACTAGGAAGGTCTCGAATATCGAGTTGCAAGTCGACCGATTCATTGCCGCGCAGCACGGTAACCGTGGCTTGTGTCATATCACCCAGCTCGCTGGTAATTTTCATCGCGGTACTTATATTGGTTAAATCTTGGCCATTAATCGCCACCGCTAAATCGCCGTCACGAAAGCCGGCTTGGCGGAATAATTCTGGATTTTTGCCAGCGCTTAAGCGGTAACCACGAATACCGTCACCACCGCGCACTGGGGTAATTTGAATAAATTCGAGAAGGCTTTCAGGATTCACGTCGGCGGCTGTTATTTGTGAGTCGGTGTTGTCGCGACGCGGGCTAGAGCCACCTTCACGCACGGCGCGACCGGAGGTGCGGACATCGCCGGTCATGTTTGCCATGGTGAGCGACAGCCCTTCGCTCAACTCACCAATGCCTTCGAGCTCGAGCGTTTCAAGGCGACCGTTATTATCGAGAATCACGCGGTCGGCGTAGATTTCTTTAATCGTCACCTGTGTGCCTTCAAGCTTGTCGCCCATCACGTACACTTCTTGCTTGCCGCTACGCTCAATAATGGCAGCCGAGCGCTCCGGCACATTCGATGCCGAGACGCCTAATAAGCGAATGTTCAACGAGGTTTTGGGCGCATTGGATGATGCTTGAGGAGTTCCAGCGCTTGCGGCACCGAATAAATCGAGCGCCACAATAGAGCGCGCCGAGTACGACGACTCAGCACTTTGTGTGGTGACTTGAAGCGGCCCCGAAGGTACCTCACTGGCTGGCGTGATGAGCTGCCAGGTTAGTTGCGCGCCAAACCATACTGCGGCTACTGCGCAAACCGCAGTAATCAATGCGTTGACGTGCGAGTTCTGTATCTGCATGGGTTAATACTACGCTTTCGTTATAATTATGTGGCATTTGTGCCTTTTGGTCATTCTAGCCCTACTATACACAAGAGAACAGATCAAATTCGAGGATTCTGCTATACTGCCGCCACTTTTTTACACAAGTATGACAGACGCATAATTACCATGAGCAAAAACGATACCCATTACCCGACCGATAAACTGTTGCGCTATACGTTTCTAGAGCAAGACGTGCGTGGCGAACTGGTTCAATTGAGCACCAGTTATCAACGCATGATTCTAGGACACAATTACCCAGCGCCAGTTCAACGTTTGTTGGGTGAATTAATGGCGGCCACGTCGTTATTAACGGCAACGTTGAAGTTTGAAGGGCATATTTCGATTCAAATTCAAGGCGATGGTCCGGTAAATTTCGTGGCTGTGAACGGCTCACACCATCAAGAATTACGCGGTATTGCGCGCGTTCGAGCAGACATCGCCGACGACATGAACGACTTGCGTACTTTGATGGGCGCTAAAGCCGTGATGGTGATTACCTTAACCCCGCTTGAAGGCGAGCGCTATCAGGGTGTGGTGAGTGCGGATAATGTTTCGATTGCTGGGGTTGTGGAAGATTACTTCTTGCAATCGGAGCAATTGCGTACGCGCATTTGGCTGCATGCCGATGGTGAACATGCTGCGGGCATGATGTTGCAGGTGATGCCTGCCGCTGGTACCACGTTAGAGGCATTTGAGCATCTTGAACACCTCACCGACACCATTACCGCGGCTGAGCTATTCACCTTGCCAGGCGAACAAGTGCTGCACCGTTTGTATCACGAAGAGCACGTTGAGCTATACCCTGCTCAGCCGGTAAGCTTCAAGTGTGGTTGCTCGCGCGAAGGCACGTTGGAAGCGTTAGCGTCGGTGTCACCGGAAGAACTGCGCGAGATTCTCGCTGAAGAAGGCGCCGTCGTCATGACCTGCGACTACTGCCAAACCCAGTACCGCTTCACAGAGCAAGACCTCGTCTGACCCATGGACGCCGTACGTATCGACAAATGGCTTTGGGCCGCTCGTTTTTACAAGACCCGTTCGCTTGCGCGCCAAGTCGTGCAAGCGGGTAAAGTGTCGGTTGATGGCCAGCGTTGCAAACCTTCAAAGACTATTAACATCGGGCAAATTATCAAAGCACCACGCGGCCATGACATCTTCGAAGTTGAAGTTTTAGGCTTGAGTGAAAATCGCCTCAGTGCGCCGTTAGCCCAAGAACTTTACCGTGAAACGGCAGATTCTATCGCGCGCCGCGAAAAAGAAGCCGAACTACGCAAAATGAATGCGTTGTATAACCCTCACCCTGATCATAAACCGGATAAGAAAGAGCGACGCGAGCTCATCAAGTTCAAAAATCAGTAATCGAGCTTCTCTTGCACTCTGGCTATCGTTTGCTTGCTGACGCCATGCGCTTGCGCGAGCGTTGACCATTTCGATAAGCTGTATTGGGTTTGCTCAATAATCTCATGCATGCGGGTTGAGGTTATTTGTGCTTGTTGCCCCAGTTTTAATAATTGCGACATACTCGGATTGCGGCCTTCGCCCATAACCATGGTGCTTTGTTCACCACTTGGACCAAAAGAAAACGTTAAGTCATACGCTGGAGCAAGCCGCCAGTTTCCGGCACGATCCATTAAAAAGCTGAAGTTTTTCGAGTGATCATCACGATTGTGCGCCAACACATTAAAAACCGCCAACTGGTACATGCGCTCTACTTGTCGCACATCGCGGGTAAGCATTCCAGTTAAGGCAAGCAGATCTTCATAGTCCAGCGCTGGTGTGCGAAAATCCGAATGAAGCAGACCACAGGCGGTATGCATATGATAGCGCTGGTGTCGTTCTCTATCAAAACACTGACTCGCAAAAAATCCAGGCCCACGCTGTGTTGGAAATAAATGGACGGCGGGCATTTCAATACCTGCCTCTTTCGCCATCAGCGCGTAAACATACTCAACCGCGCCCGCATCAATACCATCTTGCGTATTCGGAAACTTGACCAACCACCCAGTATAGTCGTCAGGAAGATGATGTGTGTTGCGATGAATCATATGGTCGAGATTCTGATTGACGCCAATCAATGCCTTGGGACGTGCACCTGCCGATGAGCCATTCAGTGCGATAAGCTGTTCCAACACGTCGCTGGATTCGCCATCAAGCACTTGTTGTGCCTGCGCCGCAAGTTCGTCCAGATAAATTGTTTCAGTTACTTCAACGTCATTATTGTCAGGCTCATACACCAGCGCGCCCATACCATGGTGGCCAACAAACGAAAGCCGATGTAACGGCGATAACTGACTTGGCTCAAATCCTTGGGAGCGTGCCCATCGATCAAAAAGCAACCGCCCCCACCCGTCCGGGAGGCTGTCGTTAAACACGCCGGGTAAGCCTTCAAATAAATGCGGATCAAAGCGACGCAAACCGGGCTCTAGAGCAAGTTGCAATGGTGATATTTCTAAACCCATTGCAATAAAAGCGCTATCGTACTCGAAGTAGATGGTTTGGTCCCGGCGCGCCAGTCGGCCTACGGTAATTATCTCATCGGAGTTATCTTGATGGTCATCTTGGTGATTATTTCGGCGACCAAAGTTCAGGCTAACTTTTACTTCATTCAACGCTTTTATTTGATTCATGAGCGGGTGCCTCGCTGACGCTTTGGTGCGTTGTTTGCTGCCAAAACCTCATCAATGGACCGAAACTCAGATGGCTTAACTTCTGTTGCTTTAACCAGTGCTTCTAAACCCCCAAGCACCATATAAAGTTTAAGAAAGGATTCGAGTGATATGACACCCTGTTGTTCAAATTTGCGTAACGTTGGCAAAGCGACGCCTGAGCGTTCAGCCAAACCTGCCTGCGTCAGCCCCGTCGCCAACCTGCGCGCACGGGTATTTTCGGCAAGCTTCTTTTGCGCTTTACTGGGGGTTATAAGTAACATTATAGTATCACCAAGCTCTAACATAACACACTTAGTGATACTATTTTATTAGTTGAAAAAGGTCAAACTTACTTTTTCTTCTTGAGGAACTTCATGAGGCGCTTGCGCTTGCGGGTTTGCGAGAGCGTGAGCTGGTTTTTGCGGCCGGCGTATGGGTTGACGGATTCGCGGAACTCGATTTTGATGGGGGTGCCCATCACGCCTAATGTTTTACGGAAGTAATTCATTAGGTAGCGTTTGTACGAGCCTGGTAGTGATTCGACCTGGTTGCCGTGAATGATCACACGTGGCGGATTGTAGCCGCCGGCGTGGGCGTATTTGAGTTTGACGCGGCGTCCGCTCACCAATGGTGGTTGGTGATCTTCAACGGCGGTTTCTAAAATACGCGTTAATTTGGCGGTGCCAACACGAGCCGAGGCCGAGGCATAGGCTTCAAGCACGGATTCGAACAAGTTACCAACGCCACTGCCGTGCAGGGCTGAGATAAAGTGCACGCGAGCGAAATCGACAAAGCCTAAGCGGCGATCGAGTTCGCGTTTAATTTCTTCGCGGTGATCATGCGACAAGCCATCCCATTTGTTGACGGCAATCACAATTGAACGACCGGCGTTCAAGGCGAAACCAATGAGGTTTAAGTCTTGATCGGAGACGGTTTCGCGCGCATCGATAACGGCGATAACCACGTTGGCATCTTCAATGGCTTGCAGGGTTTTGATGACCGAGAACTTTTCGACGGTTTCGTCGATGCGACCACGGCGGCGCACACCGGCGGTGTCGATTAAGATGTATTGGCGACCTTCACGCTCCATTGGAATATAAATCGAGTCACGCGTTGTGCCTGGCATGTCGTAAACCACCACACGCTCTTCGCCAAGAATACGGTTGGTCAGCGTTGATTTCCCAACGTTCGGACGACCAACAATGGCGAGTTTTAATGGCAGTGCATCGTAATCAATTTCGTCGTGGCTACGGTCACCGAGCTGGCCGATGATATTACCTTCGTGATCGATGATGTTGCCATCCGCATCGACGATGTTGCCGTCGGCGTCGTAGACGTTGCCATCTTCGTTTGGTTCGACGATGTTGCCATCGGAATCAATTGGATTGCCTTCGGCATCAAGGTTGACCGCGACGTCGTCCGAGCCGGCGTTGCGAACGCGAACGTCTGGGTATTCGTCTAACAGTGGGTCAAAGCATTCTTGTAGCAGCTGTTCGACGCCACGACCGTGTGCAGCGGCAATACCGTGCACATCGCCTAAACCTAGTTCGAAGAAGTCAGCGCGAGCCGCATTGGAGTCAATGCCGTCTATTTTATTAGCCACCACATAGGCTTTTTTGCCAAGCCGGCGCAAATGCGAGGCGATGCCCATATCAGCAGCGGTAATACCGTCGCGCGCATCAACCATGAATAGAACGACATCGGCTTCATCAATGGCGCGCAATGACTGCGATGCCATTTCGGCATCAATGCCTTCTTCGTCACCGTGAACACCTGCGGTGTCGATGACAATAAACTGATAACCGTCGTAGTTGGCCTGGCCATATTTTCTGTCTCGCGTTAAGCCAGGAAAGTCTGCAACCAAGGCGTCCCGAGTACGGGTGAGCCGATTAAATAAGGTTGATTTGCCCACATTTGGGCGCCCTACCAGGGCAACTACGGGTAACATATCGAGTTAAATCCTTACCGCGAGTAAACTGCCGTCGCGTAATTGAACATAAAGGGTGTCGTCAACCACAATTGGTGCGGTGTAAACCTCTTCACCCACTTCTAAACGGCCTTCCGTGACGCCGCTTAGTAAATTGATAAAGTGCAAATAACCGAAGCGATCACCAACCACAATGTAGTCGCCAAAGCGGACTGGCGAGGTCACGTTACGGCCGTTGTAGTCGTTATTCGACCACATTTCGACGCCGCCTTGTGCATCAAGTGCCGACACCGCGTCATCTGCATCGGTCACGAATAAACGACCGCCTGCAAACAACACGTTTTGATACGATGAATAGTCACGACGCCAAGCAATTTCGCCAGTGTTCGCTTCAATGGCTGCCAACGCACCGTTGTAAGCCACGTTGTAAACAAAACGACCGGCTAATACTGGGCGCGAATCGACATCGACTAAGCGTTGTAACTCGGTGGTACCGCTTGGAATTGCCAAACGCGCTTCCCACGCTGGCTGGCCATTTTCAGCGATCAATACAATCACTTTACCGGTTGAGGTACCCACGAAGATACCGCCCTGCTCGTACACAGGTGACGAGGTGCCACGCAATGACAACGCTGGGGTTTCGCTAATATGCTTCCATAGCTCTTCGCCGGTTTCCTCATTCAAGGCAATCACTTCACCGGTAGAACCTTTAACGACGACGTAACCACCGCCGATAGCTGGGTCAGACATGATTTCTGAGCGCACAACTTGGTGCCATTTAACGGTGCCATCAGTCGCATTTAACGCCACGACATCACCATTTTCGCTACCTAAGTAGACCACGCCGTTGGATGCTGCTAAACCACCTGCAATACGCATCGGTTCGCCGGCACTCCACCATGCGCTTTTTTCTAAATCCAACACTTCACGCAAATCAACGCGCCAAAGTTGGTCACCGTTACCACGGTTGAACGCTTCGACCACACCACGGCGGTCTGCAGCGATAATGCTGTCACCCACCACAACTGGGTTTAAGTGTGAAAAGTAACCATCAATGCCGTCGCCGACACTGGTTTCCCACACTACTTCTGGCGTGATTGTCGCATCAAAGCTTTGCAGCTCTTTATACGTAATTTCTTCGGAGCTAAACAGCGAACAACCACTAACAAATAGGGTTGCGAGTGCTGCTAGACCTAAGGTTTTTGCTTGTTTCATGAACCCGCCACAATGCTGTTGAGTTTGATCTCGGCGATGCCTTGAGCACCCGCGTCGAGAGCGGCCTGATAGGCTGCACGTGCACCAGCGTTATCACCTTGCGCTAACAAGATGTCGCCTTTTAGCTCAGCGGCTTGTGCTTTAAATGCTTCAACGGTTTCCGCAGCTTGTGCCGCAGCTAATGCCGCGTCGTATTGCTCTTGTGCCAGTAATACGCGTGCTTGACGGATATCCGCTACGGCACGTAAGGCTGGCTGTGCGTTGTCACGCACCGTTTGCAAGGCGCTAACAGCAGTCGCTAAGTCATTGTTATCGATTGCGTGTTTGGCCAATTCCAATGCCGCTAAAAGTGCATAGGTGCTGTCGCTTGAGCTAACAAACTCTTGTGCCGCTGCGGTGCTGTTTTCTTGGTCAGCTTCGAGTTGCACTAAAATGCTTTCGAATTGTTCAGAAGCCGCTTCTTGGTCAGCACGAACTTGTGCGTCGTAGTAGCGCCAGCCGTAGAAAAGTGCGAAACCAACGACAAGGCCGGCAACGATGCCTTTGCCGTGTTCGTTCCAAAACTGTTTAATTCGTTCGACTTGTTGTTCTTCAGTTTCCATTTTTTAAAACCTCAAATGCGTT
>NCJS01000014.1 GCA_002279005.1 Idiomarina sp. 34-48-12
GCCCCTTTTTAAAACGGACACTCATTAGTTAAGCGATAGGCTTAGACCTATCTTTAAGGAGTGTCTATGGAGCGTATAGAAATTTTCACTGGCGAACAAAGGAACTCTGTTATAGAAACGAGTTTGAAAGAGAAGAGCGGTTAACTTATATACCTGTTCTTTCTGAGAGCGCCAAGTCGGATGACTGGACTGGACCAACTGGTTTTGTGCACGAAGCCGCAATGAAGTGGTTGGCCGGCAAAAACAAAGAAACATTAGATATTTACGTGTGTGGTCCTCCGCCGATGCTAGAAGCAACGTTAAAGTCTCTTGCTGACTTTGGCGTTCCGCGAGAACAAGTAAGGTTCGATGACTTTGGTATTTAGAGCTTGAAAGCGCCTGAGTTAGCAATAAATCTGGGTGGTGATGTAGAAGTCGTATCACCATCTGGGTTGACTACCTCGTTATGGGTACTTCCTTTAATTGATTGATCTTTATCAGCCAAAGAGATACACTCCAAGCATGTTTTTATAGTAAGGCTTCGCATGTATCGTTTAATCATTGCCCTACTGCTATTAGCAGTAACAACAATGTCATTTTCACAAACTATCAGTACGGAAAAGGCACATATGCACGATTCTACTGAGCAGGTTTGTGATCTTGCTGATTGCGAAGTGTCGAACTCTCTTACCGATAATTGTTGCTCTGATTCAATGATGCGACATTGTTACAGTCCGTCAATTACTGTCGTTTATTCTGAGCAATCCACCGTTCCTCCTGTTGAGAAGCTGCTTTTTAACGCTTCCTCATTCTTAGATACGAATATTAAAGAAAAGCATTCTCTCTCGCTTTTTCGCCCCCCAATCCACTCTTAAAAATACGAAATTTCTCGCTCCTGGCGCGTTTATCGTCCAGGTAAAAGCACAGCTATAAGCTTTGGTTCGGTCATTGTCGTTACGACGTCGTTGACTCATAACTCGGTCTGTGTTTAATTGAAAAATTCACAGTTTTTGAGAGTAACAATATGAAACTTTTAAGAAGAATGGCTTATTTAAGTGTTCTGACTGCAGTAGTGCCAAATGTTGTTAGTGCACAAGAGCCACTTTTGAATTTGCAAGAAGCAGTGAGTATCGCTGTACAAGAAGATCCTTGGTTAACGGCAAGTAAGCAAACCCAAGAGGCATTCGCGAGTGAAGCAATAGCCTCTTCCACTTTGCCTGACCCTCAAATATCGCTCACGGCTGGCAGTTTCCCGGTTGACAGTTTTAGTTCAAGACCGGAAGGAATGACCCAGTTAGTCGTCGGTGTTTCACAAGCATTTCCCAGAGGAGACACTTTATCGTTGTCTCGTAAGCAGAAAAACCAATTAGCTGAAAAACAACCGTTTTTGAGAGCGGATCGCATTGCTAAAGTCAAAACAACGGTCACGAAGTTGTGGTTAGATGTTTTTTTCTCTCAGCAAAGTATTCGCTTGCTTGAATCGGATAGAGCGCTTTTTGAACAGTTAGTGTCGACGGCTAAGGCGAGTTATACCAGTACCGAGGGAAAAGCACGGCAGCAAGATGTTATTAGAGCCCAACTTGAGCTTACACGCCTGGATGATAGGTTGACGTCACTGCGACAAAAAGAGGAGCAACTTCAAAGCGAATTGTCGGAATGGATAGGTGTTATAGCGAAATCAAGGTTACCGGATGACCTTCCGAGTCTTTCGCTGAAGAAGACATTGCTATCACCTTCGACAATACCGAAACAAGCCTTGTACGAATTGATAAAAGAACACCCGGTTTTGCAAGCGACCGATCAAGACATTTTGGCGTCGGAGACGTCTGTCGAGCTCGCTCAGCAAGGCTATAAACCGCAATGGTCAGCCAATCTGAAATATGGCCATAGAAACGACGATCCAAGCGGCAATGACCGTGCCGACTTGCTGTCAGTCGGGGTTACGTTCGATGTCCCTTTATTTACTGATAACAGACAGGATAAGCAGGTACGCTCAGCAAAGCTTAAAACGGAAGCAAAAAAAACTGAGAAGTTATTGGTTGCCAGGCAGTTAATAGCCAATTTACGCAGTACGTTTTTACAACTGAACCGTTTGAATGAACGTGCTGCCCTATATCACGAAGAGCTACTTCCACAAATGTCCGCCCAGTCTGAAGCCGCATTGACTGCCTACAACAATGATGATGGCGACTTTGCCGAGGCGGTACGGTCACAGATTGCGGAAATCGACGCAAAAATTGATGCATTAGCAATCGCCATCAACCGCCAAAAATTGATTGCCGAAGCAAACTACTTATTACTTTCAGGAGTGTAAAATGAAAACAGTCACCAAATCTCTTATAAGTTTAGCTGTAGGCTTTGCAGTTGGCGCTGGCGCTATTGGCTATGTAATGCAATCGACTGAAGTGTCTGATCGTTCATCGGGCAATGCAGAAAAAGAGCCGTTATATTGGGTGGCTCCGATGGATCCCAATTATCGCCGAGACAAACCAGGAAAGTCTCCAATGGGGATGGACCTTATTCCTTACTATGGCGATGATGCAGGTGAGAGTTCACCTGGTACGGTGAGAATTGATCCCGACGTTATTAATAACCTTGGGGTTACAACTGCAACCGTCACGTCCTCGAGACTCAACCTAGATATCGAAACAGTTGGCTATGTTCAGTTTGATGAGGACCGAGTATTAACAGTAAATCCCCGTGTTGAAGGTTGGATTGAGAAGCTTTTCGTAAAAGCGGTTGGTAACTCGGTTAAAGCCGGCGAGCCTTTATACAGTATTTACTCTCCTGAAATGGTTAATGCTCAAGAGGAGCTTGTACTAGCCTTGCAGCGAGGTAAACAGGTTCTACTAGATGCTGCTGAAGAACGCTTAAGAGCTCTGAAAGTCTCTGAATCTGAGATTAAGAAGTTAAAAGAAACTCGTAAAATTCAGAGAACAATCACGGTAAAAGCAAAGCAGTCCGGGGTATTGGATAGACTGACTGTGCGTGAAGGTGCGTTTGTAACGCCGAGTATGAATTTAATGACCATTGCTCAACTGGATAAAATTTGGGTTATTGCAGAAGTCTTTGAGCGGCAATTGAACCAGGTTGAGGTAGGCAATGACGTTCAAATGAACCTTGAGTATGCTCCAGGTAAAGAGTGGCAAGGAAAGGTTGATTATGTCTATCCGTCACTTAACCCTAAAACTCGGACGGGACAAGTTCGAATTCTCTTCGACAACCCAGATGGTTTTTTAAAACCGGGCATGTTTGCGAATCTTAACATTAAGGCTGGTTTAGGCGACAAAAACTTAATCATCCCTAAAGAAGCGCTTATCCGAATGGGTGATTCGAACCGAGTTGTCCTGGCACTGGGTGATGGGAAATTTAAATCAGTTAATGTTGATGTTGGGCGGTTAGGGAGCTCGCAAGTTGAAATTTTATCGGGTCTCGTGGCAGGTGATGACATCGTTACTTCAGCTCAGTTTTTGATTGATTCTGAGTCCAGTAAGTCCTCTGACTTTAAACGTATGAACCACGACTCTAACACTGATAGCGAGAGCCACGACACTATGTTAAATGAAGCTGTATCAGTCGAAGCTGTCTGGGTTGAAGCAACCGTTAAAAATGTTATGCCTCAGCACTCGATGGTTACGCTGGAGCACGGTGAGATTTCTGAATGGGACTGGCCTGCAATGACGATGGACTTCGATGTTGCTTCGGATGTTGAACTTTCTCAGCTTAGCACGGGGTTATCCTTGCATGCGGAAATAACGCAAGTCGGGAAGCAAAAGTACCAGCTCACATCGATTCATATTCCTGAGCAAAAACAAGTGACAGAGCAGGAGCATAACCATGATTAAGTCAGTCATTCGATGGTCAGTGAGTAACCGTTTTTTCGTTCTTCTGGCGACATTAATCCTCGTGGGTGTTGGTGCTTTTGCGGTTAAGAATACGCCCATAGACGCACTGCCGGACTTGTCGGATGTCCAGGTGATCATTAAAACCAGCTATCCGGGTCAAGCGCCGCAGGTGGTAGAAGATCAAGTAACCTATCCATTAACAACCGCTATGCTGTCTGTCCCCGGCGCTAAAACCGTCCGTGGATATTCGTTTTTCAGCGACTCCTATGTGTATATCATTTTTGACGAAGGTACAGACGCTTACTGGGCGCGTTCGCGAGTACTGGAATATTTGTCTCAGGTTGCTCCGAAACTGCCTTCTAATGCAAGACCGCAATTAGGCCCTGATGCAACAGGGGTTGGTTGGGTGTATTTGTATGCCTTGGTTGATCGCACCGGTAACCACAATTTGAGTGAGTTACGCAGTATGCAGGATTGGTTTTTAAAGTATGAACTGCAAACGGTCGAGGGGGTTTCGGAAGTTGCCGCCCTCGGCGGGATGGTAAAGCAGTACCAGGTGAAAGTGGATCCGGAGAAGCTGCGCGCATTCAATATTCCTCTTGCTCACATACAAAATGCTATCCAGCGAGGCAATCGGGAAGTGGGGGCGTCGGTGGTTGAAATGGCGGAAGCTGAGTATATGGTCCGGGCCTCAGGCTATATTGATAGTGTGTCAGACTTAGAGAGTATCCCGCTTGGCGTTGATGAAAATGGCACGCCATTATTGCTTAAAGACGTTGCTGATGTGGGTGTGGGCCCCCAAATGAGACGCGGTATCGCCGAACTCAACGGTGAGGGAGAAACCGTGGGTGGTATTGTGGTAATGCGTTTCGGAGAAAATGCCCAAAAAACGATTGATGGCGTTAAACAAAAGTTGGAAGAATTAAAGTCTGGGCTACCAGAAGGTGTCGATATAGTCACTGTCTATGATCGTTCGGGGCTTATCTCGGATGCCGTGGAAAGTCTCTGGAAAAGTGTAGTAGAAGAACTCGCTATTGTCGCGTTTATCTGTGTGATATTTCTCTTCCATGTCCGCTCCTCGCTGGTTGCCGTTATCAGCTTGCCTTTGGGTATTTTAACCGCGTTTATTGTCATGTATTGGCAAGGAATTAACGCGAATATTATGTCACTTGGAGGGATCGCAATCGCTATTGGCGCTATGCTCGATGGTGCCATCGTCATGATTGAAAATATGCATAAGCATATGGAAAAAACGCCACTGACAGCAGAGAACCGCTGGCGGGTGGTTGCCGACTCTGCTTCAGAGGTGGGCCCTGCTCTTTTCTTTAGCTTGCTCATTATTACCGTCAGCTTTATGCCGGTATTTACCTTAGAAGCCCAGGAAGGGCGGATGTTTTCTCCGCTTGCTTTCACGAAAACTTACGCAATGGCAGCCAGTGCAGCCTTAGCGATTACCGTTATCCCCGTGTTGATGGGATATTTTATCAGAGGAAAGGTAACACCTGAGGGGAAAAACCCGCTTAATCGGTTATTGATCGCCGGGTATAAACCGCTTTTAAAAGGCATTTTGAAATACCCCAAGACAGCAGTTGTCGGAGCGCTTGTTATCCTGGCCGTTGGTGTCTGGCCGATTGACAAAATTGGTAGTGAATTTATTCCAGATTTGGATGAGGGCGATTTGATGTATATGCCCACTACCTATCCCGGATTATCAATTGGTAAAGCAAGGGAGCTGTTGCAGCAAACCGACAAGCTCATAAAAACAGTACCAGAAGTGAAGACGGTTTTTGGCAAAATTGGCCGAGCGGATACCGCAACTGACCCGGCACCCCTAACGATGGTTGAAACCTTTATTCAACTGAAACCGAAAGATCAGTGGCGAGACGGGATGACCACTGAGAAGCTGAAAAAAGAACTGGATGCGCTTGTAAAGTTTCCGGGGCTGACCAATGCGTGGGTATACCCCATTAAAACTCGCATTGATATGTTATCGACAGGTATAAAAACGCCGGTAGGTATAAAAGTTGCCGGAGCTGATCTTAATGAAATTCAGAAGATCGGTCAGCAGCTTGAAGCAATACTTGATGATGTCGATGGTACGGCTTCTGTTTATTCAGAGCGAGTGGCAGGTGGGCGCTATGTCAAAGTTGACATAAAAAGAGAGCAAGCTGCACGTTACGGTTTGAACATTGAGGATGTTCAACAGGTTGTTGCCACGGCTATTGGTGGAATGAATGTTACAGAGACCATTGAAGGGCTTGAACGTTACCCAATAAACTTGCGCTACCCTCAAGATTACCGTGATTCGCCGGAAGAATTAAAGAAGCTACCTTTAGTTACGCCAAACGGGCAGCGTATTAGTTTGGCGGATGTGGCTGATGTCTACGTTGAACTTGGACCGCCGGCAATTAAAAGCGAAAACGCAAGACTTAATGGCTGGACTTTTGTCGACATTGAGGGAGTTGATGTCGGCACTTATGTTGAAAAAGCAATGAAGGTTGTAGAACAAGAACTCGAGTTGCCAGCAGGGTATTCAGTTACCTGGTCCGGGCAGTACGAATATATGGAAAGGGCAAAGGAAAAACTGACTTACGTGATTCCGTTAACGCTCGCGATTATTATCGTTCTTTTATATATGAACTTTCGAAACGTTACAGAAATAGCCATTATATTGGGAACTTTGCCTCTCGCATTGGTGGGGTCAATCTGGCTAATGTATCTTTTAGATTATAATTTCTCAGTTGCTGTAGCGGTTGGCTTTATAGCACTAGCAGGTGTCACTGTAGAAATAGGAATACTAATGCTGACTTACTTAAACCAGTCCTATAATGACTATGAAAAAAGTCAGTTAGAGCATGGTAAAGCATTAACGAAAGAGGGTCTCTCTCTTGCTGTAATGGAAGGGGCAGGACTTCGTGTTCGTCCTGTCATGATGACGGCGGGTTCTACAATTGCTGGTTTATTGCCTATAATGTTTAGTACAGGGACTGGGGCTGAGGTGGTTAGTAGAATAGCGGCGCCAATGGTTGGAGGAATGATCAGCGCTGTTATCTTAACCTTGCTCGTATTACCTGCTGTTTACTATTTGTGGCGAAAGAAAAACGTTAAGGTTAGATGATACCTTACTCTGTGAATATCACCTGCACACCTTTGATCTCGATCAATGATGTGCAGGGGGTAGTATGCTAATTTGTACTAGCTCAGACTTGATCTGACAGTTACCAGTTTTTCACGGTGTCTGTCAGATTAGATTTGAGTTAGATTCTTCTGCACCCAAACCTGCTTTCCATCCAGCAAAGTATCCATTGGCGTTCTGCCATTGCACATCTTGCCCTGATGAGTTCGGTCATTGTTGTAATAAACCAGCCATTCGTCCAGATCTTTTTGTAGCTCTGCCAAGTCGCCATAGAGCTTTTTACGGAACGTAACCTGATAGAACTCCTGCAATATCGTCTTGTGGAACCGTTCGCAGATCCCGTTCGTTTGCGGCGACATGGCTTTAGTTTTAGTGTGGTCGATGTCGTTGATCGCCAGATACAGCTGGTAGTCGTGCTGTTCTACTTTGCCACAGTATTCTGTACCCCGGTCAGTCAAAATACGCAGCACAGGCAAGCCCTGAGCCTCGTAGAATGGCAACACTTTGTCGTTGAGTAAGTCTGCTGCTGTGTTACCATTTATTGAATGAGTTACCTCGGCATCTGCGCTTGATGGCTCAATTTTCACTGGCAACAGGTTTGCGTCAGTCGAATGTGAGTTATCTGCGGTGGGATCAAGTGGACTTAGAACGTGGTTTCGCGTGGATTCATCCTGATCAATCAAAATCAGGAAAGGCGATAAACGTTCCACTCAATAACGATGCTTTATCGGTGTTGCAAGAAGTGCAGGGCGACGATGCTCACTATTGTTTTGTGTATCAAGGCAAACCAGTCGAGCGAACATCAACCAAAGCATGGCATGCAGCGTTAAAACAAGCGGGTATTGAAAATTTTCGTTGGCACGATTTACGCCATACGTGGGCGAGTTGGCATGCTCAAAGAGGAACAAGTCTTCAAGAGCTGCAAGAACTCGGCGGTTGGGCATCTTATGAAATGGTTTTGCGCTATGCACATTTGGCAGGTCAGCATTTGAAAGCGGTTGCATCGAATGTTGATGGCACAATTGGCACAAATTTGGCACAAAGCCAGAAAAAGAAAAGCCCCGCTATTTCTAGCGAGGCCTTATCAATAATGGTGCCCAGAGGCGGAATCGAACCACCGACACGGGGATTTTCAATCCCCTGCTCTACCGACTGAGCTATCTGGGCGTCGGGGCGTATTAAACGAGTTTTTCGGGTCTGAGTCAACCGCTTTTTTAAGGAAAATCGGTGAATTCAGACCGTTTGCTCAGTAAATACGCAATTTGGTTGGTTTTACACCTTTAAGTAGGTGCTACCCGCCAAACACTTCTCGTAATAGTCAGTCCACTTCACACCTTCACGCGGTGCGATGTGACCTTTACGAACTTCACGATCAATCGACTTCTTCACGGTTTTGGCCATGAAATCGGTGTTGTATTGCATCGTCTCAAGCACTTTCTCAGCCGAGGTACCCGGAACCACCTCTTCAATGTAAAAGTCGCCTGGTTCGTCATCGTGGCAGTAAATATGCACTTCGGTTAAACGACCGAATAAGTTGTGCATATCGCCCATCACGTCTTGATAGGCGCCGGTTAGGAACATACCAACGTAATAGTTATCGCCTTTGCGTAGCGCATGCATTGGAATGTTATCGCTGATTTCGGTGCCTTCAATGTATTTGCTTAGCTTACCGTCACTATCACAGGTAATGTCGACAATAGAGCAGCGTACTTCTGGCTTCTCGTTTAAGCGGCTAATTGGCACAATTGGCAGTACTTGGCCAATGGCCCAAGTATCGGCCGCCGATTGGAAAATTGAGAAGTTACACAAGTACTGGCTCGCCAACATGTCTTCGAGTTCTTCTAATTCTTGGAACACGAAGCTTTCGCGATCAAGCGATTGATGAATCTCGCTCAAAATGCGCCAGTACATGGTGTCGAGCTTCGCCATTTCTTCTAACGACAAAATACCGAGCTTGAATGCTTCGTAAGCGCTCTGTTTGAACGATGCTGCGTCGTTGTAACGTTCTTGCGGGTGCATGTCTGCCGAGTTAACCAGCTCGCGCATGTTGCTCACAAGAATGTGTTCGTTTGCGCTGGCGCTGATATCAAATTGCGCGCCAGTGTTTTTGATTTCACCGACAATATTGGTTACCACGCAGCTGTGGTGAGCGGTAATGGCGCGGCCACTTTCGCTCACGAGGTTCGGGTGCGGCACTTCTTCCAAATCACAGATCTGTTTCACACCATAAACCACGTCGGCAACGTATTCTTCGGTTGAGTAGTTGCGCGACGAGTCGGTGGTTGAGCTGGTGCCGTCATAGTCAATACCAAGGCCACCACCAATGTCTAAATATTCCAGCGGCACACCAATTTGAATGAGCTTGGCGTACAAACGAGCGCCCTCAGAAACCGCTTCTTTCACTTTGCGGATATCTGACATTTGGCTGCCGATATGGAAGTGTAATAATTTCGCACAGTGCAGCATGTCTTCTTTTTTCAGAAGCTCAACAATGTTCAAAATTTCAGTGATGCTTAAACCAAATTTTGCACGGTCGCCGCTTGAACCAGCCCATTTGCCGGCGCTGCGCACCATCATTTTGCTTCGCAACCCAATCATTGGTTCCACGCCGAGTTTCTTCGCCAACGGAATCAACATTTCAAGTTCACTGAACTTCTCAATGACGATGATCATTTTGCGGCGTAACTGACGGCCAAGTAGGGCGAGGGTCAAGTAATCTTCGTCTTTGTAACCATTAAGAACGGTCAATGCATTTGGATTCTCGTTGTAGGCAAGTACTGCCATCAACTCAGGCTTTGAGCCAGCTTCTAAACCGTAATCGTAGGGTTCGCCAGCATCGATGATTTCTTCAACCACCTCACGCATCTGATTCACTTTAATAGGGAATACGCCCACGTACCGACCGTTGTAGTTCGCATCGGCGATGGTTTTGGCAAAGGTTTCGTTCAGAATCTCAACTTGCGAGCGCAAAATATCGTGAAAACGAATAACCGCTGGCAATTGAATGCCTTCGGCTAAGATTTCATCCACAACTTCTTGCATATCGATAGTGACATCAGGCAAGCGATGGTTTGGTGCGATTTGGATACTACCATTCGCACCAATTGAAAAGTATCCAGCACCCCAGCGGTTTACACCGTAGAGTTCTTCGGCATCGTCGATTGTCCAGTTTTGAGCCATCAGCGAGCCCCTTTTTCGTTCAAAATGATCAATAGTTCGCGCACAATTTTTGCAGCAAACACGTCAGAGTTACCGGTAGGATCGATTTTCGGTGATAGCTCCACAACATCGGCGCCGACAAGGTTCTTGCCGCGCAACAGCTTCATTAAGCTAACGTACGAGTGAAAATCTTCACCGCCTGGCTCAGGGGTACCGGTACCCGGTAAAAATGCTGGGTCAAAGTAATCCAGATCAAGCGTTAGATAGATTGGACGGTCGTCAGCAATTGCCGCCACGCTATCTAAGAAGTCTTTGCGTGATTTACGCACCGTGCCGTGCTCGTTCATGTATTGGTATTCTTCGCGTGTGCCTGAACGAATACCGTACTGGATGAGTTCATGGCCCGGACCAAAATGGTCAAGCGCGCGACGAATGATCGAAGCATGTGAATAATGATAACCCAAGAAGCCGTCACGCAAATCAGCATGCGCATCAAGGTGCAGTAACACTAAATCAGGGTACTGCTGCAAATATTTGCGAATTGGCGCATACGAAATCGAGTGTTCGCCGCCAAGCGTTAACACGCGAATATTGTTTGCCTGTAAGTCGAGCGGTTGAAAAATCTCGTCAAACTGGTCGCTGGCATGTTGCCACTGCGCTTCCACATCATCACTTGAGCCAAGCGATAAATTGCCCAAATCATAAAACGGGAGATCAAACAGATCCGCATCAAGGTATGGCGAATAGCTTTCGATATCTTCTGACACAGCACGCAGGCCGTCAGGGCCGTTACGTGTTCCTTTACGAAAACATGCAGTACCATCAAAACCGAAGCCGATAATATGCGTGCCGTTGGCATACACAGCATTATCGGTGGTTGCACCAAAAAACTCGCGCACAGGCGCGTCAGTTTTTACAGCTTCAGCAACTTTCGTCTGAGCGGTCATTTGATTTGGGTTTTGTTGACTCAAGGTGATTCACCTCCGTTCGTTCAACAGGGTTGATTTTGGCAAATTAAAAAGGGGCATATTATCCGTATAATTGCCCCAAATTGCCACTATCTGATTAACTACGCGCTGACTTTTTTACTGGATTAAAAATCTCGTGTTGAATACGTAAAAGATTCGCATCGAGAGGATTCTTTTTGGTCCAAGTATCCACCAATGGCACTTCAACCATTTGGCCGGCTTTGATACCCGCCATAACCTCAGTTTTGCTTTGCAGAATAAGCTCTATAGCATGAACACCGAGTTCTGACGCTAGCACGCGATCGGATGATGTGGGTGGCCCACCACGTTGAATGTGACCGAGTAAACAAGGACGACACGGTAAACTGTATTCAGCTTCAAGTTGCTCTGATAATGCCACCGCGCCGCCCGGCCATTGATGTTCACTCAATACCATGACGTAACTACCGGCACCGCGCACTTCTTCGACACGTTTAATGTGTTTGACTAATGCGGCAATTGTTAGTGGCTTGTCTTTTTGTAGTTCTGGCAAAATCATTCGTTCAGCACCAGAAGCCATGGCGCTTTTAAGCCCGATAAAGCCAGCATGACGGCCCATCACTTCCACAATAAACACGCGATCCATCGCATCGGCGGTGTCACGAATTTTATCCAAAGCGTCCATTGCAATCGCGACCGCTGTCGAATAACCAATGGTAGCGTCGGTGCCGTATAAATCGTTATCGATGGTGCCAGGCACCCCAATAATTTGCCCATTCCAGTGTTGGCTTAAATGATGAGCGCCTCGGAACGAGCCATCTCCGCCGATAACAACGAGTGCACTGATGCCGAGTGAATCAAGGTTAGTTGCTGCTAATTGCGCACTCTCAACTTCCTTGAATCGTGGACAGCGAGCGCTTTTAATAATGGTTCCTGAATACTGCAAAACATGCAGTACATCAGCGGCCTTTAGCGGTACATGTTCGTTATTCAATAGGCCTTCGTAACCATGGCGAAACGCCATCACTTCCATGCCATAGTGCTCGGCAGCCAATACTACTGCGCGCAGCGCTGCATTCATACCAGGGGCGTCACCACCGCTGGTTAGCACACCAATCCGTTGCTTTGTCGATGTTTCAGACACCTCTATACTCCTCTTTCCTATTGTCTGATAAGCTTATCGAAGTTAACTCAATTTACAATGAAGCGCACATGTCAGAGCAAAAAAATATTCACATTTTAGCAGATTTGATTCGTCAGTGGGCCCAAAACTGTTTGCAGCAAGCAGGTGCCGATGAAGCTATTGCCGCAGCCATGGCAGAGAATTTGGTTGCTGCCGATCTCATGGGGTTTCGTACCCATGGCTTAATGCGTCTGCGTTACAACATTAATTGCCTGCGTGATGGTAGTTCACGACCAAGTGGCGACTATCAGGTTGTTAGCAAGCGTTCAGCGGTGCAGTTATGGGATGCTGATTTGCTGTCTGGGCTGTACGTGGTGCCGCACGCGGTTGATACGGCGATTGCGATGGCACGTGAATGCGGTACCGGCACGGTTATTGTGAAGCGCGCTCAGCACGTTGCCGCGCTTGCGGTATACCTTGAGCGAGCGGTGAATGAGGGCATGCTCATTCAATTGATGTGTGCAACGCCAGGGCAGCAGGTTGTGGCACCACACGGTGCGAAGTCAGCATGGTTCTCGCCGAACCCATTTGCGATTGGTGCACCAACCCAATCGCAGCCAATCCTGTTCGATATCAGTTTCTCGATGACTGCGGCTGGAAAGGTTCGTAAAGCCATTGCGGAACAGCAGCCGTTGCCATACCCAGCACTGATTACCGTGACCGGCGATTACACCACCGACGCAACCACGTTTTTGAATGATCCTGCGAGTGTGTTGGCGCCGTTAGGTGGCCAAGAATTAGGCTACAAAGGTTCCGGCTTGTGTTTGTTTAGTGAGTTGTGGACGCTGGCGCTGAGTCAATTAGGGCGTCATCAAGAAAAGCCTGGGCTGGATGCGAACACGGTATGGATTCAAGTGATTGACCCAAGTGCATTTGGCGATGCGCAAGAATTTAAAGCACAGGCTCAAGCGCTAGTTGACGGTATGAAAGCAGCGACACCAATTGACAAACATTACCCAGTTCGGATACCGGGTGAGGGTGCCTTGGCGACGCGTGCGCGTCAGCTTCAAAGTGGGGTAGAGTACAGCCCTGAATTATGGCGGCAGTTAGAAAAGGTTGCTGATGTCATGCAACAACCTTTACCAGAACTAACTCGCTAAGGTTGCAGGCGCTCAATCGCCCAAGTGTCATTGGTTTTGGTAAATGTGAAGCGGTCATGTAATCGATAACGACCGCCTTGCCAGAACTCAAAGCGCTCTGGAACCACAAGGTACCCGCCCCAGGTTTGTGGCATGGGTACTTGTTGGTCTTTATACTTTTCGGTGAGCTCATGATAACGCGCTTCTAATTCGCTGCGACTTGCAATGGGATGGCTTTGCGCAGATGCTAGCGCGCCAAGTTGACTCTCTCTTGGGCGGCTATAGAAATACGCTTCGCTATCTTCTCGTGAAATTTTGCGCGCGAAGCCTTCAATACGAACTTGCTGCTCAATAGCTAGCCACGAAAAGAGCATTGCCACACGGCTATTCGTACTAATGTCATGGCCTTTCTGGCTATCGTAATTGGTATAAAACACGAAGCCATTGTCACGCACTTCTTTCAGCAGCACGATGCGTTGATGCGGTTGGTTATCCGCACCAACGGTCGCTAAGGTGAACGCAGTTGGATCGGTTTGCGACGGATGATCTTTCGCGGCTGCAAACCAATGCGCAAACTGCCGCATTGGATCATCAACCAAAGACTCGCGGCACAATTTACCTTGCTCATAATCACGACGAACATTTTTTAAATCCATACTGCGTTATTTCCTTAGTTTTAACTGCGCTTTTTTATTTAGCTTGAAACTCAGCTTTGCCAGCAACGTAAGTTGCATGCACTTTGTTCTGCCATAGTATAGCGGCGTCACGGGCAAACGGATCATGATCTAACACAATGAAATCAGCCCATTTACCTGGCTCTAGTGTACCAAGCTGCTGCTCTTGTCCGGCAGCATAGGCGGCATCGAGCGTGAACGCACGTAGCGCTTGCTCTAAGGTCAATTTCTCATGCGCGTACCAACCGCCTTGTGGTTGATTGTCACGATCTTGACGCGTTACTGCTGCATGCAAACCAAAGAACGGATCAGCCAGTTCGACCGGAAAGTCAGAACCCGCAGCAATGATGGTACCTTGCTCGGCAAACGTTTGCCATGCATACGCACCTTTCATGCGCGCTTTACCGAGGCGATCTTCTGCCATGTTTTTATCACTAGTCGCGTGCGTTGGCTGCATGGATGCGATGATGTTCAGCTCTTTAAAGCGTGGAATATCTTCTGGGTGAACAATTTGCGAGTGCTCAATACGGTGACGCAAGTTACGACCGCCGATGGTTTCAAACGCGTGCTCGTACTCATCCAGTACAATTCGGTTGGCACGGTCGCCAATGGCGTGTGTGTTGATTTGGAAGCCGTGAGGAATGATGAGTTCGTATAACTCACGAATGCGCTCTTGCGACGTCACCATCAAACCTTGTTGGTCTGGCGCGTCATGATATGGCGCTAACAATGCGGCGCCACGGCTGCCAAGTGCACCATCACCATAGATTTTTACGCTACGAACGGTAAGTTTGTCATCTGCAGTCACGTAATGCCCAGCTGCGAGAAGTTCAGGTAGCTTCGGTTCAGTTGCTGATAACATGGCGTAAATACGCAGTGGCATTGCCTGTTTGTCAGCGAGATTTTTATATACCTGAAGGGTGGTTGCATCGACACCCGCATCGTGAACGCCAGTAATACCGCGCTCAAGCAGGTGATTGAAAGCTAACTTCAAAGCTTCTTCTTGCTGCTGCGCTGATGCCGCTGGAATTTTTTGCTCCACCAAATTCATCGCATTATCAATGAGAACACCAGTTGGTTTACCTTGGGCATCACGAATGATCTCACCGCCATCAGGGCTTACGGTATCTGCTGTAATTCCTGCAATTTCTAATGCTTTGCTGTTAGCCCAAGCCGCGTGGCCGTCTACGCGGGTTAAATAAATTGGCTTTTCAGAAGAAACTTCGTCGAGCGATTCAACGGTAGGAAACGCTTTAACCGTCCAGTTTTCTTGGTTCCAACCACGGCCCAAAATCCATTCCGCCGAAGGAACGCTTTTGGCGAAATTGGCGACCATGGATGCTGCATCACTTTGTGATTTCGCATCACGCAAATCAGCAAGCATCAGATTCTGACCAAGTCCTAGCACATGACCGTGCGCATCGATGAGCCCCGGTAATACAAACTTGCCATTTAAGTTCACGCGGCTTTGCTTGGTGAGCGAACCATACACACTCTCGAGCTCAGCAAGCGTACCAATGGCAGCCACCTTACCATCACGAATCAGCATGGCGTCAAACTTGATCAACACGGCTTCATGACCAGGATTTCCGGTTAAGGTGTAACCGTTAAAATTATGAAACAAAATTGACTGGGCAAACACTGACCCAGAATGCAACATTAATAAAACAACCCCAATTAAACGTAAAATTCTCATAAATTTCTCTTTTTCATTGAATTTTATGCGTTATAGCACACTCAGACTTTTCTCGATTGTTTACACTCGATACTGCAAACATTGATTTTTTACATAAATTTACAATTTAGTAACACAACAACTTCAAACATTCGTTAAAGCGTGTACAATACGCTAAATGTTAGTTACCAATTAAAGCGCGTGGTTTTAAATGAAAATATTAATAATAGATTCGCAATTTTTTGTACGTGCTGGACTCATCCAAGTACTAACTAGCTTTTCCGACCAGCTCGCTATTTACGAAGCTCCGAGCTTTGATATTGCGCAAGAATATTTGCGCCACCAAAACGACTATAACCTAATTTTCCTCGACATGGATATCCCAGATGCGGAAATCCGTCCGACCTTGCAGACGCTTAAAAAAATGGCGCCAAGTTCGCATATTGTCTTATTTAGCTGGCCACGCCCGCTGTCTGAGGTTCGCCAAGCTCTGAGTAATGGCGTGCGTAGTTACCTGCCAAAAGATGCAAGTGCCGAAGAAGCGAAACAAGCCATACGTATTCTGTTGCAAAACGACCGCTATTTACCAGAAGAGTCGCGACTAAACGACAACATCAATCGACAAGGGAGTGCTGAACACTTTTTGTCGCCGCGTCAGTTGGAAATTATGCAGTTGTTGGCGCAAGGTCTATCGAACAAAGAAATCGCAACCATACTTGGCATCACTGAAGGAACCATTCGCGTTCACTTGTCGGCCATTTTTAAAGCCATCAAGGTATCGAATCGTACTGAAGCGACGCTTTGGTATTTGTTGCGCCAAAAACGCTTGGTGGGCTAAATGAGTTTGGAGCAAATTCTAAGCTCATTAGAGCAAGGGAAGCATGCTCCAACCGAACGTTGGAATCCGCCATATTGCGGTGAAATTCCGATTCATATTGATGAAAACGGGCAATGGCATTATCAGGGCTCGCCAATTAAACGCGATAGACTGGTCAAGTTGTTCGCTAGCGTGTTGGTGCATGAAGGGGGCAATTACTATTTAGTCACCCCTGCCGAGAAAGTCAAAATCAGCGTGGCTGATGTCCCTTTTGTTGTGGTTACCTGGACGCAAATCGCTGACGTATCCCCGAGTGTTATTCAGGTAACGACCAATATCGATCAACAATTTGCTTTGTCTGAGCAACATCCCCTGATTGTGCGCAACGAGCGTTTATATGTTGACTGTGGCCGAGAGCTATGGGCAAAAGTTCACCGCAATGTGGTGTATCAATGGGCGGAAATAGCCCAAGTACAGCAACAAGATGGCCGTGATATTTACACCATTGAGAGTGCCGGTTTACGTTTTAATTTAAATCAATGATGGTGTTCTGAATTTGCGCGAAACATAAGGCTGCTCTATCATACGCATCCTATTTGTAGCCGAGCTTGAGATACCGTTCATGAAGCCTATAACGATAACGCTTGCCCAACTTGATTTTACGGTGGGTGCTATCACTCGCAATACCGAGTCGATTATCGCAACGTTGCAGCAATACGCTGATAGTGACTTAGTCATATTCCCCGAGCTCGCGATTACTGGCTACCCGCCAGAAGATCTCCTTTTCCGCGATGATCTCGAACAGTTGGTTTATCAAGCTTTAGATAAAATAGCAGCGACAGCCGATACCAATTTAGCGATTGTTGGACACCCTCAACGCGTTGGCGATGAGCTCTATAATAGTGTTTCGGTATTACACAAAGGCAAATGTCTAGCGCGCTATCATAAGCAGCGCCTGCCGCAATATGGCGTGTTCGACGAGCAACGTTATTTCATTCTCGGTCACGATAATGGTATCTTCACTTGGCAAGGGCATCGCATTGGGTTAATGATTTGCGAAGACCTTTGGCATGCAGCACCGTTGGCAAGTCTTGCAGCTGAAAACATTGACTTAGTGATTTCTTTGAATGCGTCGCCTTACGAAGTTGAGAAACACCAACAACGCTTGCATATTTTGCAGCAACGCGTCAGTGAATCGCGTATTCCGATTTTTTACGTCAATAACTGTGGCGGGCAAGATGAATTAGTTTTCGATGGTCATTCGCTGGTGATGGATGCGAACGGCGAACTCGTTGCAGAGCTACCTCACTGTCAAACCGCGTGTGCCAGCATTCGAGCTGACAGCAACGGCTTACAGTTGCTTGATTCTCAATTTAAACCGCGCGAACAGTCATTATTGGCAGAAATTTATCAAGCATTAGTTTTATCAGTGCGTGATTATGTGACTAAGAATGGATTTCAGGGTGTCACGCTTGGTTTATCGGGCGGTATTGATTCAGCGGTAACGATGGCGGTTGCAGTGGATGCGTTAGGGGCTGACAAAGTTCACGCCATTATGATGCCATTTCGCTACACCTCGCAAATGAGTCAAGATGATGCTGCAGAGCAGGCCCGCCGTATGGGTGTTAAATACGATGTGGTAGCCATTGAACCAATGTACGATACGTTCATGCAACAGTTAGAACCACTGTTTTCAGGTACCGAAAAAGATACAACGGAAGAGAATTTGCAGGCTCGTGCACGAGGCACCTTGCTGATGGCTGTTTCGAATAAGACACGTTCTTTGGTGCTAACAACTGGTAACAAGAGTGAATTAGCTGTTGGTTACTGTACGTTGTATGGCGATATGAACGGGGGCTTCGCTCCAATTAAAGATATACCCAAAACATTAGTATTTGAGCTGGCGCGTTTTCGTAATTTAGAGCACGAAGTGATTCCTGAGCGTGTTATCACGCGTCCGCCATCGGCCGAACTTGCACCCGATCAAAAAGATCAGGACAGCTTGCCGCCATATGACGTGTTAGATCGCATTCTGACACTTTATGTCGAGCAAGATTGGTCGCCAAACGCCATCATCGATTGTGGATTTGATGAAGCAGATGTCTTGCGTGTTGTGCGCTTGGTTGATATTAATGAGTACAAACGTAGACAAGGTGCCGTTGGCCCGAAAATAACAGCGCGCAATTTCGGCAAAGATCGTCGTTATCCAATTACCAATCACTTTCGTTATGAACTAGAACGACAAGTGCAAGCTCGGAGCTCTCATGAAAAAAATTGAAGCCATCATTAAGCCATTCAAACTGGATGATGTACGTGAAGCGTTATCAGAAATTGGTATTGCCGGTATGACTGTGGCTGAGGTCAAAGGCTTCGGTCGTCAAAAAGGGCATACCGAATTGTACCGTGGTGCAGAGTACATGGTTGATTTTCTGCCGAAGGTAAAACTTGAGATTGTGGTTGCTGATGATCAAGTTGAGCGTTGTATCGATACGATTCTTGAAACAGCGCAGACCGGAAAAATCGGTGACGGCAAAATCTTTGTGACGAATGTTGAGCGTGTGATTCGAATTCGTACTGGCGAGGAAAATGAAGACGCGGTGTAAAGCACCGCGTCTGTCGTCATTAATCGAGCTGTGACAGGTAGTCGCTGCTTGGGAAGTTATGTTTCAGAGTTGCGACCGCATCAGCGTACAATTCAGTTAGTTCAAGGCTTCGATAAGCTTCAGCCATCACCGCCAGCGCGTGCTCTGCTTCAGGCGTATCACTAAAGTTTTCCAGTACATATTTACCGCGATTTGCTGCCGCCAAGAAAGCTTCACGCTTCATATAATATTGGGCAACTGCTAATTCGTGACGAGCAAGTCTACTCTTGATACCAATCATTCGTTGACGTGCATCGGCAGAATACTTGCTGTTAGGGAAGCGACGCACTAATTCGGCGTAATCATCAAATGCTTCACGAGCTTTCGTTGGGTCACGATCAGAGCGGTCAATGCCGACTAGATCTTGGAATAGATTCTCTGCCGCGCGCTCGTTCGTTAAGCCACGCATATATAACGCATAATCAACTGACTGATGGTTTGGGTTTAAGCGTGTGAAGCGATCAATTGCAGCCAGTGACTTATCAATATCACCGATTTTGTAGTAAACATAAATTAAATCGAGCTGAATTTGATGGGTCAGTGGGCCGAATGGAAAGCGCGTATTCAATGCTTCCAAAGTTTGCAGAGCGCTACTGAAGTTTCCAGCTTGAATGGCTTGTTGCGCCCTTTCATACCCAACTTCGATGTCGGTCATTCGCGTATTTTCAAATTCATCAGGCGAACTTGAGCAGGCACTCAAGGTCATGAGGGTTACACAGGCTACAATTAGACGAAATTTCATAATGTGTTTTTTTAATCTCTGTTGATTTAACTTTGGTGCAGCGTCCCAAACGGGTACACTATACATATTCACGCATTCTAGCGCAGCACTGGCTGCTTTCACAGGTCCGAATACGAATTTATGAGCGAACAGATTTCACTAACAGGAAATGTCCCCCCTTCGGCGAACGGCAAGCGATTGGACCAAACTCTCGCTGAGATGTTCCCAGATTATTCACGTTCTCGGTTAAAAAGCTGGATTACCGAAGGACAGGTGAAGGTAGAGGGGCAGGTTGTTGATAAACCTCGCGAGAAAGTTTTAGCCGGTATGGCCATTGAAGTGGCCGCCGAACTTGTGGAAGAACAACGTTTTGAAGCACAACCGATTGAACTGAATATTGTTTACGAAGATGACGATATTTTAGTCATTAATAAGCCAGCTGGTTTAGTCGTGCACCCAGGTGCAGGCACACCAGACGGCACATTGTTGAATGCCCTGTTGCATCACTTTCCAGCAATCGACCAAGTGCCGCGTGCCGGAATTATTCATCGGTTAGATAAAGATACCACTGGCTTGATGGTCGTTGCCAAAACCGTACCCGCACAAACTCACTTAGTTGCAGCCATGCAAGAACGTGAAATTACGCGTGAGTATGAAGCCGTCTGTAACGGCCCCATGACGGCTGGCGGCATGATTGATGAGCCGATTGCTCGTCATCCAACCAAGCGCACGCATATGGCTGTTGTTGCATTAGGTAAGCCGGCAGTTACGCATTACCGTGTGGCTGAACGTTTCCGTGCTCATACGCATTTGCGTTTACGTCTTGAAACCGGTCGTACGCACCAAATTCGCGTGCACATGGCGCATCTGCGTCATCCGCTAGTTGGAGACTTTACTTACGGCGGACGCCCGCGACCACCACAAAAAGCGAGCCCTGAGTTGCTGGAAACGTTACGCAACTTCCGTCGCCAAGCATTGCATGCCGCACGATTGTCTTTGCATCATCCAATTACCGGTGAATGGATGAGTTGGGAGGCCCCAACCCCTGATGATATGGTTGAGCTCATCGCGGCACTGCGTGCCGATAGGCAAGAGCATCCAATCGACTAACACAGGTAATTTGAATGGAACTGCTAGATTGGAAATTACCAGAAGGCGTTTTTGCCGCCGTGACAACTGTAAGTCAGCCTGGCAATTTAGCGGTTCATGTTGATGATGATCCGGCCGCGGTCATTCGCAACCGTCGCCAATTGCTGCATGAATTAGATTTACCGGTTTCACCACGTTGGCTTCGCCAAATACACAGCACACGCGTCGTTGAGTTCAACGATGCGTATCCCACCGCTGAAGCTGATGCCATTTACTCCAAGCAACCACACTCGGTATGTGCCGTTCTAACTGCAGATTGTTTGCCTATTCTATTTTGTAGTCATGATGGTAGCGAGATAGCCGCCGTGCATGCTGGCTGGCGAGGGCTCGCGGGCGGCATTATTGAAACAGCGTTGGCGCGCTTTCAATGTTCTTCACATGAATTACTTGCCTATATAGGCCCAGCCATTTCGATGCCTGCGTTTGAAGTTGGTGACGAAGTGCGTACCGCATTTATATCCACAGGTGCAGTTGATTCCGATACATTTCGCTCCCATATTCCTGGTAAATGGCACGCGAATCTGCCGTTGTTAGCGCAACGAATTCTTGAACAACACGGTTGCCAAGCCGTTCAGCAGAGTGGTCACTGTACTTACACTGATTCGCGTTGGTATTCCTATCGTCGTGATTCAAGTTGTGGTCGCATTGCGTCATTGATTTGGAAAAAATAAATCGCTGGCGCTTGAAATTTGCTCAGTAATACCCACATAAAGAATCAGGATATAGCAGATTTTTTTTAAGGGGTAATCATGCGATTCGATAAATTAACCAACAAGTTCCAAATGGCGATTGCTGACGCACAGTCATTGGCGTTGGGTCGCGACCATCAATTCATTGAGCCAGTGCATGTCATGCATGCGTTAATGACACAAGATGGTGGCTCAATTCGTCCTTTATTAACCTTACTTCAGGTTGATTCAAATACGTTAAAAGCACAGCTGTCATCTGCTTTGGATAAGTTACCTAAAGTGGAAGGCACTGGCGGTGATGTTCAAGTTTCTGCAGCTACCGGAACGCTTCTGAATCTTTGTGACAAATTCGCACAAAAGCGCAACGATCAGTTTATTTCATCTGAGCTGTTTGTACTGGCGGCAACCGAAGATAAAGGAGCGCTTGGCGAGATCTTGAAGAAATTAGGTGTGACCCGTGAAAAAGTCGAGCAAGCAATTGAGAAAGTGCGAGGTGGTGAAGCCGTGAACGATCAAAATGCCGAAGACAAACGAGAAGCTTTGTCGAAATACACAATTGATCTAACTGAACGAGCCGAGCTCGGTAAGCTTGACCCAGTGATTGGTCGTGACGACGAAATTCGCCGCACTATTCAAGTATTGCAACGCCGTACCAAAAATAACCCAGTACTAATTGGTGAGCCAGGTGTTGGTAAAACTGCGATTGTTGAGGGGCTTGCTCAGCGAATTGTAAATGGTGAAGTACCGGAAGGCCTGAAGCACAAACGCGTGCTCTCTTTAGACTTGGGTGCACTTCTTGCTGGCGCAAAGTATCGCGGTGAATTTGAAGAGCGTCTGAAAGCCGTACTAAATGAGTTAGGTAAAGAAGAAGGTCGCATCATTCTATTTATTGATGAGTTGCATACCATGGTTGGTGCCGGTAAAGCTGATGGCGCCATGGATGCGGGCAACATGCTGAAACCAGCGCTTGCTCGTGGTGAATTGCACTGTGTTGGTGCAACTACATTGGATGAATATCGCCAGTATATAGAGAAAGACGCAGCACTTGAGCGTCGCTTCCAAAAAGTTCTGGTAGACGAACCATCGGTGGAAGATACCATCGCAATCTTGCGTGGCTTAAAAGAACGTTACGAAGTGCATCACTCGGTACAAATTACTGACCCTGCTATTGTTGCAGCGGCGTCATTATCGCACCGCTACATTAGTGATCGGCAATTGCCTGACAAAGCGATTGACCTTATTGATGAAGCTGCATCGAGCATTCGTATGCAAATTGATTCGAAACCTGAGGATCTGGATCGCTTAGAGCGCCGCATTATTCAATTGCAGCTAGAGCAAAAGGCGCTGCAGAAAGAAAAAGATGAAGCGAGTAAGAAGCGTCTGGAGTTATTAGAAGAGGAACTTCAAGACCAGCAGCGCAAATATGCTGAGCTTGAAGAGGTTTGGTTGTCTGAAAAAGCGGTGGTTCAAGGTGAGCAAAATATTAAAGCGCAACTTGAGCAGGCGAAAACTGATTTGGAGATTGCGCGTCGTGCAAGCGATTTGAATCGCATGTCAGAGCTTCAGTACGGCAAAATTCCTGAACTAGAGCGTCAGTTAAAAGCAGCGATCGAGGCTGACGAACAAGGTATGTCGTTACTTAAGAATAAAGTGACCGAAGAACAAATTGCTGACGTGCTGTCGCGTTGGACCGGAATTCCGGTTAGCAAAATGCTTGAAGGTGAGCGTGACAAATTGTTGAAGATGGAAGAGCAACTACATAGTCGCGTTGTAGGCCAAGATGAAGCGGTTACTTCTGTAGCGAACGCAATTCGCCGTTCGCGTGCGGGATTATCCGATCCGCAACGCCCAATCGGTTCGTTCTTATTCTTAGGCCCAACCGGTGTGGGTAAAACGGAGTTGTGTAAAGCTTTAGCGCATTTTATGTTTGATACCGACGAAGCAATGGTTCGTATCGATATGTCTGAGTTTATGGAGAAACACTCAGTTGCGCGACTTGTTGGTGCGCCTCCGGGTTATGTAGGTTATGAAGAAGGTGGTTACTTAACCGAAGCGGTTCGTCGTCGTCCATACTCTGTGATTCTTTTAGATGAAGTAGAGAAAGCGCACCCAGATGTATTCAATATTTTACTGCAGGTGCTCGATGATGGACGTTTAACTGATGGTCAAGGTCGTACAGTTGATTTTAGAAATACGGTTATCATTATGACGTCAAACTTAGGTTCAGATGTGATTCAAGAAAAAGCACATCAGCAAACCTATGACGAAATGAAGACTGAAGTGATGGGAATTCTTTCGCATTATTTCCGTCCTGAATTCTTGAACCGAGTTGATGAAACCGTGGTGTTCCATCCGTTGGCAAAAGACCATATTAAGAACATTGCGCAAATTCAGCTGCAACGTTTGTATCAACGTTTGGCCGAACGTGATTACTCAATGGAATTGTCTGAGGCTGCGTTAGAGCATTTAGCTGCGGCGGGGTTCGACCCAGTGTTTGGTGCGCGTCCATTAAAACGTGCTATTCAGCAAGAACTTGAAAACCCACTGGCGCAGCAAATGCTCGCCGGTAAGTTGATTCCGAAGCGAGTAATTCATGTCGATTACCGTGACGATCAACTGGTGATTTCACAGTAATTGCCAAGTGTAATAGCCGAGCTAAGGCAAAGCTCGGCTATTTATTGCTATGAATAAGCTATGTTATGCTGTGCGGCCACTATGATTAGGGAATCAAACTATGCCGAATAAAACAGAACAGTCATTAGCCACCGCAAAGAACCGCGGAATATTCCTGTTGCCTAACTTGTTGACAACAGCGGGACTGTTTTCGGGCTTCTTTGCAATTGTTGCGTCAATGAACGGATTATTTGAATCTGCCGCAGTCGCAATTTTCATTGCGATGGTCTTTGACGGCTTAGATGGACGAGTCGCACGGATGACAAATACAGAAAGCGCATTCGGGGCAGAATATGACAGCATGGCCGATATCGTTTCATTTGGTATGGCGCCTGCACTAGTGATGTATAACTGGGGCCTTTCTGACTTGGGTAAACTAGGTTGGTTGGCTGCGTTCATTTTTGTCGCAGGCGGCGCGTTACGTTTAGCGCGCTTCAATACGAATCTTGGAACCTCTGATAAACGTTACTTTCAAGGTTTAGCGATTCCAAGTGCAGCAGCTATTGTGTCTGGTTTTGTGTGGGTGGGTAGCAAATATGAAATCGACCCATCAAATGTAAGTTATATTGCAGCTGTTATTACGATTGCTGCTGGTTTGCTGATGGTCAGTAACTTCCGCTATCACTCATTCAAAGATGTCGATTGGCGTGACCGCGTACCATTTATTGCCATTCTTCTTACTGTGCTGGCATTTGTTGTTGTAGCAACCGAGCCATCGTTGGTGTTGTTCTCAATCTTTTTTCTTTATGCAATTTCAGGTCCTATCACCACATTTAGAACCGTGAAGAAAATAAAACTGGAACACGTGGTTGGTGATTCAGATTGTGAAGAAGCTGAAGAAGAAACTAAAAACCAACAAAACAGCTCAGAAAATGAGTCAAAATCGAGTGCAAAAAGCACAACCGATTAAAAACTCAGCAGTCAGTTCAAAATAAGCAAAAAAGATCTTGCACCGTCGGCGGCGATCCTTATAATTCGCCGCCGTTGTCACCAAGTGATGACACGGGTTCAGAAAGTGACTTCGGTCACAAAAAAAGATCCAAAAGGATCTTGACCTGAACCACGGATGGCGTAAAATACGCATCCCGCTTCACGGAGAAGCGAACGTTCTTTAACAATATACCAAGCCAAGCAAACTGTGTGGGCACTTACCGGATTCAGGCAGAGACGCATCTTCGGATGCAAAAAAGGTCTTTAGATAGACCACCTGACTGATTGGAAAAGTGCTTAACAAATTAAGATTTATTAAGTCATTGATTCAATGGGTCGATTAAACACTTTAAACTGAAGAGTTTGA
>NCJS01000069.1 GCA_002279005.1 Idiomarina sp. 34-48-12
GCTGCCCAACCAAGTTTCACAGCAAAATCTGGGGTAATCGGAAAATCACCGACGCGACCACGTACACCGTCGGTGCCAAAATACTTACGCTGACTCAAGCGAATTCTCCAGCCAAGGTTGCTGCAACCACTTTCATTGCATCAACCGTTTCCTTGACATCATGCACACGAATAATCTGTGCCCCTTTCATTGCGGCAATCGTTGCCGCGGCAATGCTACCCGCTAAACGTTCGTTTACGTCGCGGCCAGTTACTTGACCGATCATCGACTTGCGCGACATGCCAATTAATAGCGGTAATTGCATATCGTGAAATGCCTGCAGTCTTTGTAGCAGCTGGTAATTATGCCTGACTGATTTACCAAAGCCAAAGCCTGGATCGAGATAAATGTTGTTCTTTTGTATTCCAGCATTCACACAAGCTCTCACACGCGCATCCAAAAACTGCTTCACGTCATTTACCACGTCGTCATAGCGAGGCTCGTGTTGCATCGTACGCGGTTGGCCCTGCATATGCATCAGGCACACCTTCACCGCTGGCGCCGATGCTAAAAGTTGTTCTGCGCCCTCATCACGTAACGCGTTAATATCGTTAATCATCGCCACGTTTAATTTGAGCGCTTCAGCCATCACCGCCGTTTTGCAGGTATCGACTGAAATTGGCACAGCAAAGTTTGCTTTTAACTTTTCAACAATAGGTAATACGCGATCGAGCTCTTCGCCAACACTCACGCCTTCACTACCCGGTCGCGTCGATTCACCACCAACATCAAGCCAGGCAGCGCCATCTCTCACCATTTGCTCAGCTTGCCGTAACGCATGGTCAACGTGATTAAATTTACCGCCATCAGAAAATGAATCGGGTGTGGCATTTAAAATACCCATCACCTCGATATGTGTGCGTGTGTCAGCCATCAGTCATACCTATTATTGTTCAAAAAAAAGCCCCGCTTTACGGGGCTTTTCAAAACTGATTAACTTGCTGGTGTGTCACGCTATCTTCAGCCTTACCATCATCGCCGCCCGACTTATTGTTGTCGCGTTGCTGCCAGTCACGTGGCTCACGAACATCACGACGGTTCATCAAGTCGTCAATCTGATCGGCATCAATGGTTTCGTATTTCATTAACGCATCTTTCATCGTGTGCAGAATATCAACGTTCTCTTCCAAGATACGCTTTGCACGATCGTAGTTGCGATCAATGAACAGTTTTACTTCTTGGTCAATCGCTCGCGCGGTTTCATCAGACATATGTTTATGCTGCGTTACCGAGCGACCTAAAAACACTTCGTTCTCGTCATCAGCATAAAGTAACGGACCCATTTTCTCAGATAAGCCCCACTGAGTGACCATCTTACGAGCAATTTGGGTAGCACGTTCAATATCGTTTGAGGCGCCAGTTGTGACTTTCTCATCACCATAAATTAATGCCTCGGCAATACGCCCCCCGAACAAGCTCGAAATCATACTTTCAAGATGTTGTTTCGAGTGACTAACACGATCTTGTTCCGGCAAATACATGGTCACGCCCAGCGCACGTCCACGCGGAATAATTGACACTTTATAAACCGGATCATGTTCTGGCACCAAACGACCAACAATAGCGTGACCTGCCTCATGATAGGCTGTCATCGCTTTCTCGTCCTCAGTCATCACCATCGAGCGACGTTCCGCCCCCATCATGATTTTGTCTTTGGCTTTCTCGAACTCTTCCATCGCAACAAGTTTCTTGCTGCCACGTGCTGCAAATAACGCAGCTTCGTTAACTAAGTTCGCCAAATCAGCACCAGAGAAACCCGGTGTACCACGCGCAATCACCGATGCATCAACATCTTTACCGAGTGGTACTTTGCGCATGTGCACTTTCAAAATTTGTTCACGACCGCGAACGTCTGGTAAGCCGACGATGACCTGACGGTCAAAACGACCAGGACGCAATAATGCGGGGTCAAGAACATCCGGACGGTTGGTTGCGGCAATGACGATAATCCCTTCGTTACCTTCGAAACCATCCATTTCAACCAGCATCTGGTTCAAGGTTTGCTCACGCTCATCGTGCCCACCACCTAAACCAGCACCGCGCTGACGACCGACAGCATCAATTTCATCGATAAAAATGATACAAGGTGCCGCTTTTTTGGCTTGTTCAAACATGTCACGAACACGCGACGCACCAACACCGACAAACATTTCAACGAAGTCAGAACCTGAAATTGAGAAGAAAGGCACACGAGCTTCACCAGCGATTGCTTTCGCCAGCAACGTTTTACCAGTACCTGGAGGACCAACCATTAACACACCCTTCGGGATTTTCCCGCCGAGGTGCTGGAACTTGGTTGGATCTTTCAAGTAGTCAACTAACTCACTAACTTCTTCTTTCGCTTCATCACAACCTGCAACATCAGCAAAGGTTGTCTTAATTTGGTCTTCACTCATCAGGCGCGCTTTGCTCTTACCGAACGACATCGCGCCACGGCCACCACCGCCCTGCATTTGACGCATGAAGAATATCCATACACCAATCAACAGCAACATTGGGAACCAAGAAATAAAGATTTGCGCCAAAATGCTTGGCTCTTCCGGCAGCTTACCGTTTACTTCAACATTGTTTTCTAACAAGTCGTCGAGCAGCTTCGGATCATATTGAGTTGGCACTACTGTGGTGAATTGTTCGCCACTGCGAGATTGTGCCGTGATCATACGACCGTCGATATCAACCGACCGTACACCACCATTGTGTACTTGATTGATGAATTGGCTATAAGCCACTTGTTGACCATTAGCGCCGCTTTGACTGAAATTGTTGAAAACAGTCATTAAAACAACGGCTATGACCAGCCATAAAATGAGATTTTTTACCATATCGCTCAAAGCTGACTACCTCTTGTTTGCATTTGTAGCACGCCTTACAGGGTACTACAGTTTGTAACCGGTCGCTACCAGATACACTTCTCGTGAACGGGCTCGCGATGAGTCTGGTTTACGCGTCTTCACCGTCGTAAACGCAGCGCGGACGTTCTTCAAAAATTCTTCAAAACCTTCGCCATGGAATACTTTGACGACAAAACTGCCATTTGGTTTCAGCACCTGATGACACATATCTAACGCCAATTCAACGAGATACATTGAACGTGGCAAATCGACATTGTCGTTACCACTCATATTTGGCGCCATATCTGACAATACTACATCTACGTTTTTGCCACCAATTCGGCTCAATAATGCCTTTAAAACTTCCTCGTCGCGAAAATCACCTTCAAGGAAATCGACACCCGCGATTGGGTCCATCGGTAAAATATCGCACGCAATGACTTCACAGTTACCATGTAGTGAATCCACCACAAACTGCGACCAGCCGCCAGGTGCAGCACCGAGATCGACCACGGTCTGCCCTTGCTTTAATATGCGATCTTTCTGCTGTATCTCTTCGATTTTAAATACAGCACGCGAGCGATACCCCTTTTTCTGTGCTTTTTGCACATAGTGGTCGCTAAAATGTTCTTGTAGCCAACGTTTGCTGCTGGCGGAGCGTTTTTTCGTCATGTTTCTCTTACCAAACTGGCTTCTTCTACCCAGATGGCGGTAGAATAGCGGAAATTCAAGTCATTCGATGGGATATATTACATGGCAACGGCCGTAACCTTAAGCAATAAACAAAAACAGCACTTAAAATCATTAGCACATTCACTCAAGCCAGTCGTGTTATTAGGCGCAAATGGCCTGACAGAAGGCGTGATGGCAGAGATTGAATTAGCACTTGAGCATCACGAATTAATTAAAGTGAAAGTGCCGGATGAAGATCGTGAATTACGTGAACAAATTTACGCAACAATCATTGCGCATACAGGGGCGACAAAAGTACAAGTGGTTGGGAAAATTCTGACCATGTATAAACCAAGCCCTGCCGCAAAGATTCAACTGCCCCGCGCGTAAGTTCTCGTCAGTACTGTTATTCCTGCGCTGTAGCGAGAGCTAATGCAACTTGCTGCAGCGCGGTTTCTAGTAACATCGCATCGCCACGCCGTTTAAAGAATGTCTCCGCCATGAACTGACGATTACGCTCGGTCATCGGAACCTGATACTGCGCCATAATGGGTTCAACATACTCCAAAGCTTTTAACGTATCCGCAACCGTCGGTGTCGAATATTCAACCCCGTCATTTTCAGTGACAGTTAAACTCACACCGGGGTAAAACAGATCGACGTTTGGTGCAAACAACCAATCCAACGACACGCCCTGTCGCAATAAACCTTCAATGACCCGATCATAATTGATTGAACCACGACGCTTCCAATTACTGTAGGTACTCTCGGGCAGCCCCAACCAACGCATAACAGCACTAGCAGAGGTCTGTTTTGATACCAGCTTTAAACGTTCAATGCAGGTATCAATGTCAGGCAAATCAAAGTTGCTTTTAACCATAGTCTGTGGTCTATTTTATCCAACCTGTCATTTGATTGGTTTTTCGTGTTTTTAGCATCAAATGACAGATTTAATATTAATTTGAGTTATTTTTAGAGTTCTTTGTGAACTTGGGATTCACTATACTTGAACAAATAAGCACTATACCTGATGGACAGTAAACAAATCAAAAAGGAATTAATGCGCCGCGGCTTTGATTTTTCAATGATCGCCGAAGCGTTGGGTAAGAGCCCATCACTGGTCTCTAAAGTAGCGTCGCGTAAAGCACGCTCACAGCCTGTTGCATTGGCGATTGCTAAGGCATTGGGTATGGCGATCGATGAGGTATTTCCAGATATCGATGCGTATCATCAACAACCGTTGACAGCAGAGCAGCGCAAACAAAAACAGCGCGAACTCGTCGCGCTGTTAAAAGATTAACTCAAAGCAAATCGTGTCGGTTGTTAAATATACTCAACCTTCACGACTTCGTATTCAACTTCACCGTTCGGTGTATTGACACGAGCCACATCATCAATTTCTTTGCCAATCAGCGCACGCGCTATTGGCGAATTAATCGAAATAAGATTCTGTTTAATATCAGACTCATCATCACCAACAATTCGGTACGTCATTTCTTTATCGGTCACCGTGTTGTACACCGTAACCGTCGCACCAAAAATCACTTTGCCTTGATTCGGTACTTTGGTGACATCAATAATTTGCGCGTTAGAAAGCTTCGCTTCAATTTCCTGAATACGGCCTTCACAAAATCCCTGCTGCTCACGAGCAGCATGATATTCCGCGTTTTCTTTAAGATCACCATGCTCACGCGCATCGGCAATCGCTTGAATAATACGCGGTCGATCTTCAGTTTTTAAGCGCTTCAATTCCTCCCGCAGCATCTCCGCGCCGCGGGTGGTCATTGGAATCTGATTCATCGTTCTAAAACCCTTTTGTGCAATGATTGAAGTGAATTCACACGCGCCCGATCATCGGCCGTGTTCGCTTTCACTGTGGCAAACGCTGCATTTAATGTTGTGGTGTAGGTTACTTTATTCAAGAGCGCTTCACGGCGAATGTAGACCGAGTCTTCAATTGCCTGACGTCCTTCAACGGTATTGATAATGTAACTGTACTCGCCGTTTTTGATTGCATCAACAATATTTGGACGGCCTTCTTGTAACTTATTCACGACTGAACAGGCAATGCCGTCGTCGTTCAGCAATTTCGCCGTACCGCGCGTCGCTTCAAGGCTAAAGCCTAAACCGATAAGCCCGCGTGCTAAATCAAACAAACGTGCTTTATCGCCATCGCGTACCGACAATAAGGCTTTACCTGCTTTCGCCAACGCTTCGCCGGCGCCGAGGTTCGCTTTGGCATAAGCTTCTTCAAAGCTCTCGCCAACCCCCATCACTTCACCAGTCGAACGCATTTCTGGCCCGCGAATGGGGTCGACACCTTGGAACTTAGCAAATGGAATCACCACTTCTTTCACTGAGTAGTAAGGCGGGATCACTTCTTCGGTATAACCTTGCTCAACTAACGACTGGCCAACCATGACGCGCGCGGCAATTTTTGCCAGCGGCAATCCTGTTGCTTTCGACACAAATGGCACTGTCCGTGCTGCACGTGGATTCACCTCAATAAGGTAGATCTCATCATCTTTCACGGCAAACTGCGCATTCATCAAGCCGTTAACGCCAAGCTCAAACGCTAGCTTACGCATCTGGTCGCGCAACTCGTCTTGAATCTTATCGCTTAATGAATACGGCGGTAATGAGCATGCCGAGTCACCAGAGTGAACACCCGCTTGCTCAATGTGCTGCATAATACCGCCAATCAACACATCCTTGCCGTCACAAATCGCATCAACGTCTACTTCAATCGCATTATCTAAGAAGCGATCGAGGAGTACTGGGGCTGAATTCGACACTTTGACAGCATCGGTCAAATAGCGCAGTAAGTCGCTCTCGTCATAAACGATTTCCATGGCACGGCCGCCGAGTACATAAGACGGGCGCACCACCAACGGATAACCAATACGCTCAGCTTCACGTAAGGCTTCATCAACTTTGGTAACGGTCGCGTTTTCTGGTTGTTTCAAACCTAAACGACGCACGGCACCTTGGAAGCGTTCACGGTCTTCAGCACGGTCAATCGCATCGGGTGACGTACCAATGACCGGGACACCATTCGCTTCAAGCTCACGTGCCAGTTTCAATGGTGTTTGCCCGCCATACTGAACAATCACACCTTTTGGTTTTTCAACGCGCACAATTTCCAGCACGTCTTCCAACGTAATTGGTTCAAAATACAAACGGTCAGACGTATCGTAATCGGTTGAAACGGTTTCTGGGTTACAGTTCACCATAATCGTTTCGTAACCGTCTTCACGCAGCGCTAGGGCAGCATGTACGCAGCAGTAGTCAAACTCAATGCCCTGGCCGATACGGTTTGGACCGCCACCGATGACCATGATTTTTTCTTTGTCGCTTGGCGCAGCTTCGCACTCTTCGTCGTACGTTGAATACATGTACGCCGTGTCTGAACGAAATTCTGCTGCACAGGTGTCCACGCGTTTATAAACAGGGTGAATTCCCAGCTCGTTACGGCGACGACGCACTTCTGTTTCAGCCACATCGAGTAAGTCAGCAATACGCTTGTCAGCGAAGCCCTTGCGCTTCAATAAACGCAATGCATGCGCATCTAAGCCGGCCATGCCGAGTTTCTGAATTTCTTCTTCGAGCAGCACAATTTCTTCAATTTGAATGAGATACCATTCATCAATGCGCGTCAGTTCAAAGACTTCATGAACCGTCATACCTAAGCGGAATGCATCGGCAATGTAGAAAATACGCTCTGCACCAGGTTCTTTCAGCTCACGAATCACTTTTCCGCGAGCTTCTTGGTCGTTAATGTCGACCATTGGATCGAAGCCAGATACGCCGATTTCAAGGCCGCGTAAGGCTTTTTGCAATGATTCTTGCTGGTTGCGACCAATAGCCATCACCTCACCCACTGATTTCATTTGGGTGGTCAGGCGGTCGTTACAGCCCGCAAATTTTTCAAAGTTGAAGCGAGGAATTTTGGTGACAACGTAATCCAGCGCAGGTTCGAACGAAGCTGGGGTGACGCCACCAGTGATTTCGTTTTCAAGCTCATCAAGGGTATAACCCACCGCTAATTTTGCGGCAACCTTCGCAATTGGGAAGCCAGTGGCTTTCGATGCTAACGCTGATGAGCGCGACACGCGCGGGTTCATCTCAATCACGACCATACGACCAGTATCTGGGCAAACACCAAACTGAACGTTTGAACCACCGGTCTCAACACCAATTTCACGCAATACAGCCATCGCTGCATCACGCATCAACTGGTACTCTTTGTCGGTTAATGTTTGTGATGGCGCGACAGTTATCGAGTCACCGGTATGAATACCCATGGCATCAAAGTTTTCAATGGCACAGACAATAATGCAGTTATCTGCACGGTCACGTACCACTTCCATTTCGTACTCTTTCCAACCTATTAACGATTGGTCGATGAGTAACTCTTTGGTCGGCGATAAATCTAAGCCGCGACGGCAAATTTCTTCGAACTCTTCGCGGTTATAGGCGATACCACCACCGCTGCCACCCATGGTGAAGCTTGGACGAATAATCAATGGGAAGCCGAACTCTTCTTGAATTTCAAAAGCTTCTTGTAAATTGTGCGCCACTTTCGCATTTGGCGTTTCAAGACCAATCGATTTCATCGCCTTATCGAAACGATCACGATCTTCCGCTTTATCGATGGCATCCGCATTCGCGCCAATCATTTCGACGCCGAATTTTTCTAATACGCCATGCTTATCAAGTTCAAGTGCACAGTTAAGCGCTGTTTGACCGCCCATCGTTGGTAACACAGCGTCAGGGCGCTCAACTTCAATAATTTTTGCAACCACTTCCCAGTGAATGGGTTCAATGTAAGTGACATCGGCCATTTCCGGGTCAGTCATAATGGTTGCTGGGTTCGAGTTCACCAAAATTACCCGGTAACCTTCCTCACGCAGCGCTTTACAGGCTTGAGCACCAGAGTAGTCGAACTCGCAGGCCTGGCCGATAACAATCGGACCAGCACCAAGAATTAGAATGCTTTTAATGTCGGTACGTTTTGGCATAGTTACTGGCTCATCAATTCAATAAAGTGGTCAAATAACGGGGCCGCATCATTCGGGCCAGGGCTCGCTTCTGGGTGTCCTTGAAAGCTAAACGCTTTCACATCCGTTCGCTCAATACCCTGTAAGGTACCGTCAAATAGTGATTTATGGGTTGCCTTGAGGCTTGCAGGCAAGGTTGTTTCGTCAACCGCAAAACCGTGGTTTTGGCTGGTAATCATCACACGGCCACTTGCTAAGTCTTGTACCGGATGGTTTGCACCATGGTGACCTAGCTTCATTTTCACGGTTTGCGCGCCACTTGCCAAAGCCAACAATTGATGGCCTAAGCAAATCCCGAAAATAGGGACTTGCGCATCAATAATTTCCTGAATCGCTTGAATCGCGTAATCACACGGTTCTGGATCACCGGGGCCGTTCGACAAAAATACGCCGTCTGGCTTCATCGCGAGCACGTCTTTTGCTGGTGTCTGTGCAGGCACCATCGTCACTTTACAGCCACGATCGGCTAGCAGGCGCAGAATATTGCGTTTACAACCGTAATCGTAAGCAACCACGTGAAATTTCGGTTCGGTCAGTTCGCTAAAACCTTGACCAAGTTTCCAACTCTTGCTGGTCCATTCAACTGGGGTGCGAATCGTGACTTCTTTTGCGAGATCTAAGCCCTTCAAGCCCGGGAATTTCTGCGCGAGTTCAAGCGCTTTTTCCACGTCAATTTCACCAGCCATAATGCAGCCATTTTGCGCGCCCTTCTCGCGTAAAATGCGCGTCAATTTACGCGTATCAATATCTGCAATACCCACAACGTTACGTTGGCGAAGATAATCACCCAGCGACTGTTCGCGACGGAAGTTACTCGCCTTTAGTGACATATCACGGATAATTAAACCCTTCGCCCAAACGCGATTGGATTCTTCATCTTCGTGGTTAGTGCCGTAATTGCCAATGTGGGGATAAGTAAGGGTAACGATCTGTTCTGCGTAGGAGGGGTCGGTGAGAATTTCTTGGTAACCGGTCATGGCGGTGTTA
>NCJS01000070.1 GCA_002279005.1 Idiomarina sp. 34-48-12
ATGTGGTGTGAGTGTTATTAACTCTGTTGTTAACTCTATGGTTAACTAAGTTGTTAACTAGGTACGCCCATGAAAAAAATAATATTAATTGCTGCGCTAATTCTTGCTGTATGGAATTACTTCGAAGAACAAAAGCCTACTCCGGAAAATCGAAGTGGGCTTATGAGCTATTTTGTACAAACTGTACAAGGCAAAGTTGTTCAAAAGAAGCCTGAGTTTCACTGTGATGGGCGCTTGTATTGTCCACAAATGAAGTGACGAGCCGAAGCCGATTTCTTTTTAGAGTTTTGCCCAGGCACGTACCTTGATGACAATAAGAATGGTATTCCGTGTGAAAATGATCCGCGTTTTTAATCACATGTATTCGTCTCAGGAACTCGCATAAGTTATGCTCACTGCGCTTCAAAATATCATCGTAAAGCATTGGCGTGGCGATTATTCCCTCGGGTTTGCTTATTGGTTTATTGGTGTTGGCTTAACCGTTGCCGTTTCTATAGTCGTCACTCTGACGAATCTTTTTGTCAGTTCTTCTGCCGTCAGTTCAAGCCTGTTTGGCAGCATTCTCGTTGTGTTATGCAGTCTCATCGTACCGCTAACAATCTGGCAGCTTGTCGGTATTTGGCGTTCCGCGAAGTATCACCCTTCTGAGGGTGGTCGAGTACTTTGGGCGAATGTTGTCAAAGTCATGGTTGTGCTTGCTGCACTTCGCGCTGTACTCGATTTTGCTGAAATTGGCATACCGCAATTTCAAGAAGGTGTCGATTTGATGTCGAATGGTGATGCGGTGGGAACATTTGAGTTGCGGGTATTGAATGAAGGCAAGGAACTAGAGCTCATCGGCTTCATTCCGTTCGGAACAGCGCAGAGTGTTCGAGAGGTGATGCGTCGCTATCCTGAGGTTGAAGTAATCCATTTAAACTCAAAAGGTGGCCGAGTTAGCGAAGCAGTGCAACTATATGAATTTATACGACAGCAGCAGCTGGATACCTATGTTGCGAGTGAGTGTTCCAGCGCCTGTACACTAGCCTTTATGGGTGGGAAAAATCGATATTTGAGTAAGCGAGGGATTCTTGGTTTTCATAGTGCATCGTTACCGTCGTCGACAAATGAAACTCCCACTCAACTGAACGATGAATTTAAACGTATCTATCGGCAGCATGGTGTTTCGGAGCAATTTATTCGCCAGGCAGTAGGGGTTGATGGTGCCAGTATGTGGTACCCAGGTCATTTAGAATTAATCGCATCGCGAGTTATTGACGAAGTTGTTCCAAGCGAGCGTTTTGCAGCAAGTAATGCCGTGCAACAACTACAAAAGACTTGGCAACCGGAACACCTGCAGCAAGCACCAGATGCGGCCTTAGTAAATTACTGGCAAACGGTGGTTGATAACCTTAACTTTCTAAACTTCACGAACCCACAGCAGTGTGTTCAGTATCTTTATCCGCATTGGTTTGAAAACTCACTCTCATTAGTAACGGTGTTGCCAACCAATTTATATAGTGCGCATCAGCGTGCTATCGAACAAGTGATAGAACAAACTGACTTGCAACCAGATTATCAGGTTAGATTAGGAAGCAAACAGGTATTAGCTCAGAATATGATGGATTCAATCGAACGTGATTACCCTAACTATCCGCACGTGCTTGTTGCGCCGGAGCAGTATAAAACGCAAGACAAGTTGCTGTGTTCAGCGACTATCGCATTATATGAGTCAGCATTACGGCAAGAAACCGTTGAAAGGCAAGCCGCGCTATTGCGTTATTTGGCGCAAAGCGAATAACGCGCGAAAAAAAAGCGCACCAAGGGTGGTGCGCTAATCACGACCAATCGGGGGAGGTCGTAGAACCGTCTCTGAAAAGAGCTATTACAGCTCAGCTACCGCTTCTTCTGCTGCCGCTAATGCTTGTTGGCGTGGTTCATCACCTAAATTAACGCCTTCTGCACGTACCACATGAACATCGGTGATGCCGATAAATGCCAGTGCATTGCGTAAGTAGCTTTCTTGGTGATCGAGCGCAGCCGCATCGCCTTGGCTGTAGATGCCGCCGCGACCCGAGGCGATATATGCCGTTTTACCTTTCAATAAACCCTCTGGGCCTTGCTCAGTATATTTAAACGTTACGCCGGCTTTTAACACGCGATCGAGCCATGCTTTTAGCTGAGTTGGAATGGTAAAGTTGTACATAGGCGCGCCAATGACTAAAACATCGGCAGCTTGAAGTTCGGCAATCAACTCATCGCTTAGTGGGTTTTCACTGGCCAACAATGTTTCGGCGTCGAGATGAGGTACCGGGTTTACAACTAAATCACGATGCGATACGTCAGCTTGCTGCTGCTTGGTTAGATGCGTAACAATGTCACGGCTAATTTTGCGGCTAACCGATTGCTCAATAAAAATACCAGAATCAATATGTAAAATTTTCATAGAAACCTCTCAAACTAATGTGCGCTGTGGTTTTTTATTCAATGGCATTAGTTTAAACATGTTCCATTTGTGGCGGTAGATGGTTATATTGGGAATAAGCGTTCCAAAAATGGAACGATAATTCATGACACGGTGATAAGACAGTGATGAGGCGCTGATAAAACGGCGAAGTGACGATGGCGATTCCAGATTTAACCAATTATCTCATTTTTGCGCGGGTGGTTGCGGCCGGCAGTATTAGTGCCGGTGCGCGTGAACTCAATATGCCGAAATCGACCGTAAGCCGCCGCTTAACGGAGCTCGAAGAAGAGCAGGGCGTTCGTTTATTACATCGAAGTACGCGCGGGCTTAAGCTCACCGATATCGGTCAAGCCTTTTTGGTGCACTGTGAAACGCTTGTAGCAGCTGCAGAAGCGGCACAGCAAGTCACCCAAATGGTGCAAGAAACGCCACGAGGTGAAATACACGTGAGTTCGCCTTATGCCATTAGTCAAAGCATGTTAGTAACATTGCTTCCGGAATTTATGGCGCGGTATCCCGACGTGCGTATTAATTTAATGGTCACCAATCGGCCAGTAAACCTCATTGATGAAGGCATTGATGTAGCCCTGCGCGTTCGTCCGTTTATCGAGGATTCGTCACTGATTGCGCGACCGCTCGCCGATTCACCAGGTACGTTGTATCGTAGCCCAAACCGAGGCGATGTCGCACAAATAGATAAACCATTGTTGCATCCACTCGATCTTGTTCATTATCCTCACCTAAGTTTGCATTATACCAGTGGCCGGTATCGTTATGACTTAACCTCGCAAAGCGGCGAAAAGTTAACCGTAAGTTTTCGGCCGCGATTAATCACTGACGATATGATTGTGTTACGGGAAGCCGCCGTAGAAGGGCTGGGCATTGTTTCACTACCGAATTATCTTTGTGAGCAAGCGATACAAGATGGTTTGCTTGAGCCGGTGTTGCCTGACTGGTCGTTACCCATTGGTATTATGCACATGGTTTATCCCTATCGCCGTGGGCTCTTACCAGCGGTTCGCGTGTTTATTGATTTTCTTGCCGAGCGACTTCCGGTTACGGCGCAACGATCATTAAACACGATATAAAGACTTTTATTTTCACGCCGACTCACTACAATCATTCAAACAGTCGTTTAAATAATAATTAATTTCTAAATCAGCAGGGCAACCCCATGGATTTTACGCCGAGTGACAAGACTCTCAGTTATCGCAAGCGCTTAATCGCGTTCATGCAAGAACACATTGAACCCATTGAAGCGAATTATCATAAAGAAAATCGCCGTTTGAACCCTGACGCGAATTGGCGACACTGGCAAGTTGCTCCGATTGTTGAAGAGTTAAAGACGAAAGCCAAACAAGCCGGGCTGTGGAATCTGTTTTTACCCGATGCCGAATTAGGTGCTGGGTTGACCACATTAGAGTACGCGCCATTGGCAGAAGTCATGGGTCATAGCGTGCTTGCACCTGAAGTTTTTAATTGCAATGCGCCGGATACGGGGAATATGGAAGTGCTGTATCACTTTGGTAGCGATGCGCAAAAACAGCAGTGGTTAACACCTCTGTTAAACGGTGAAATCCGCTCTGTATTTTGTATGACCGAACCTGATGTCGCCTCCTCGGATGCCACCAACATGCAGGCAAGTATTGTTGCAGATGGCGATGAAGTTGTTATTAACGGGCGCAAATGGTGGTCAACCGGACTCGGTCATCCGCATGCAAGGTTTGCCATAGTGATGGGCTTAACCGACCCTGATGCGCCAAAGCATCAACGTCACTCAATGGTGCTGGTGCCACTTGATTCTGATGGTGTGACGGTTGAACGTATGCTGCCAGCGTTTGGCGAGTATGATGCGCCTTATGGGCATGGCGAAGTGCTGTTGGAAAATGTTCGAGTGCCCAAAGCAAATGTGATTGGCAATCTCGGAGATGGCTTCAAAATTGCGCAGGGACGGTTGGGCCCAGGACGTATTCATCACTGTATGCGCGCATTAGGCGCTGCGGAAAAAGCTTTGCAGCTATTTATTCGACGCGGACAAGAGCGTATTGCCTTTGGCAAGCCGCTGCTGCAATTAAATGGCAACCTCGAGCGAGTTGCAGATATGCGCATCGCCATTGATCAAGCGCGCTTATTAACTTTCTATGCGGCGTGGAAAATTGATCAAGTTGGCGCCATGAAAGCACTTGCTGAAATATCTGCGATTAAAGTGGCGGCACCAAATGTCTTGCAACAGGTTGTGGATGAAGCCATTCAAATCTATGGTGGCGCCGGTATGAGTCACGATACGCCGTTGACGGCGTTGTTTGCGATGGCGCGAGCACTGCGTATTGCTGATGGCCCTGATGCCGTACATCGCACAACCATCGCGAAAGTTGAGCTTGCTAAGTATCGGGAGGCATAAGTGACCGATAACAACTTAGAAGACCAAGCAACGTCCGTCCGCTCAGGCGAGGAGTTACCAGAGCAGCCATTGAGTGACTGGATACGTGCGCAGTTACCTGAGCTGTCAGGGCCAATGCAGGTAACGCAATATAGTGGCGGCGCTTCCAATTGGACGTATCGATTACAGTTCGATAATGCCGATCTCATTTTACGCCGACCTCCAGCTGGCACTAAGGCAAAATCAGCGCACGACATGGGCCGCGAATATCGGCTGCAAAAGGCTCTGAAGCCGGTGTTCCCTTATGTTCCTGAAATGCACTTGTATACAGACGATGCGAGCATTATTGGTGACGAATTTTATGTCATGGATCGGGTAGCTGGAATTATTCCGCGTAAAAACATGCCGCGTGAATTGCAGCTAGGCGAGGCGCAAACCCGCCAATTGTGCTTAAACGCATTGGATGTACTGATTGAGCTTCATCAAGTAGATATTGAAGCGGCTGGCTTAAGTGATCTAGCTAAGGGCGCAGGCTACACCGAACGCCAAGTTCTCGGTTGGAGTGAACGCTACAAAAAAGCGAAAACGTGGAATGTCCCATCAGGTAAAAAGTTGATGCAATGGTTGGCAGCCAATATGCCAAAGCAAGAAACCATTTGTATGACCCATAATGATTTTCGCTTTGATAATCTCGTGCTAGATATCGATGACCCAACCAAGATCATTGGCGTGCTCGACTGGGAATTGGCGACCTTAGGTAATCCGCTCATGGATTTGGGGAACAGCCTCGCCTATTGGATTCAAGCCGATGATGACCGTATTGCGCGCTCGACCCGTCGTCAACCAACACACTTGCAAGGCATGCTGACACGGCAGCAGGTGATTGAATATTACTGTGACAAAATGGGCGTCGATGTTAAAGATTTCCGCTTTTACGAGGTGTTTGGATTATTTCGTTTGAGTGTGATTGCGCAGCAAATTTACTTTCGTTATCACCATAAACAAACTCGTAATCCTGCATTCAAAAATTTCTGGTTCTTGGTGCATTATTTGCACTGGCGAGCCCGCAAACTAATCAAACAAGGATAATTCATGCGCAAAACAATTCTGATAACCGGCGCAAGTTCTGGTTTAGGCGAGGGAATGGCTCGAGAATTCGCTAAACATGGTCGTAACCTAGCATTATGTGCGCGTCGTACTGAGCGCCTTGATGCGCTGAAGCTAGAGTTAGAGCAGCGTTACCCTGAAATTAAAGTGAGCATTAAAGCGCTAGACGTGAATCAGCACGACGAAGTGTTTGCTGTATTTAAAGCGTTTAAAGAAGAGTTCGGCAGTATCGATCGGGTGATTGTGAATGCTGGAATGGGCAAAGGCGCATCGCTGGGTACTGGGTATTTTTATGCCAATGTGCAGACCGCACAAACCAACTTTGTCGCCGCACTAGCACAATGCGAAGCAGCGCTCGAAATCTTCCGTGAGCAAAATAGCGGGCATTTGGTGACCATTAGTTCAATCAGCGCACTGCGCGGAATGCCACGAGCAATGACTGTTTATGCGGCGACAAAAGCCGGCTTATTGGCGCTGACTGAGGGTATTCGTGCTGATTTAATTAAATCGCGTTCGCCAATTAAAGTGAGTGCCATTTTGCCCGGATATATTCGTTCAGAGATCAATGAGAAGGTGAAGAACACACCATTTATGATTGATACCGAAACCGGCTGCCGGTTGCTCGTAAAAGCGATAGAGAAAGAGCCCGTGCAGGCCTATGTGCCGACTTGGCCATGGGCGTTTATCGGCTTTTTGATGAAGCGTTTGCCATTAAAGTGGGTGATGAAGCTCGGTTAACAGGCTCGGCCAATTAAAGAGGACATTCTTTTTCTTCGCGTTCTGTCGTGACGCTAATGGTTGCTGGTCGGCCATTGGCGTCATCATAAATAACGGAAGCCTTCGCAATATTCAGTGCGCCACGACTGTGGCCATGGTGAATCACTAACTCGCCTTCGCGCTGCCAGGAAACCGTTAAACATGGGCCTTGTTCTGCAGTTGCAATTCGTAGCCAATCATTCGCGTTAGGCTCAAATAACCAAACTTCAAAACCATGCCAGCTATTTCCTGAATTGCCACGCTGACAATCGTATACATGAATCTCTGCTGCTGCGTCGGCGGTTGTAATGAGCTGCAACGATTGACAGTTCACAGCGACGGGAGGATCTGGCTCAAATACCGTGAGTTTATAGATCAATACCGCAGTGAACATCACCGCAAGGGTTATTCCTGCGGCAAGAAACCATAAGCCAAGACGGCGGGTGGTTCTACTCACAAAGCTGACAAGTCCCATTCGTTACCTTCTTTATTTCGGTTTCTTTGAGCGGTAATGTGCAACAGTACCAAAACGTTCATGGCTTGCATCCCAATCTTGTTGCGCCTGTTCAACGCGTTGCTGAGAAGCGCTAACAAAATTCCACCACATTTGTACTGGTTGCTCAAATGGCTCGCCGCCAAGTAACAGCACTTCAGTGTCCGCAGCTAATTCCAAAATAAGTTGATGACGATTGCTACCAAGGCTCAGCAATTGGTGAGCTCGAACTGTTTTATCGAGCGTTACTATTTGTCCACCTACCACATAAATTCCATATTCAAAATCGCGGTCTAAATGCAATTGAGCGGCGGTAGTGCGAGGCGTGTGAATTAACATGGCAATGCTTGGACCAAAACTTAATGCGGGGCTATTCCAGCGGCGTTGTTCGGTTGCATAGGTTCCACAAATAAGTGTTGCAGTGCAATCACCAAGGCTAAACTTTGGTACTTGTTGGTAATGATCAAAACGCGGTTCGGTTTGTTCATGTTCAGGCGGCAACGCTCTCCAAAGTTGCAGGCCGTGTAGCGATTGATCAGGATCATGATCAGCAACTTCGGCATGGGTTATGCCACGGCCGGCTGTCATTAAATTGAGTTGTCCGCCGCGCAATGGTTGTTCATAGCCTAAACTATCTTGATGAAGAAGTTGCCCAGATAACAACCACGTGATGGTTTGTAGGCCAATGTGTGGGTGAGGCGGCACATCAAACTGGTGATAGTTCGCCGGAGCAACAGGGCCGAAATGATCGAGAAAGCACCATGGGCCAATCATCCGAATAGCGCGTTGTGGCAAAATACGGTGAACCGTTAAATGCGGTGTTAATTGTCGCTGTAACGATGCATAAACGCTGGCATCGTGCTGTAAATGCTCTGATTCGCACGTTTCAAGTTGGGTTTCTTGCGCGGCTCGGGTCATAGCTGCCTCATCATAATTGGTACTAAAAACAGTATGGCACTCGCCCCGACAATAGTCGAATATAATGCCTGAAGTCTTTCGCGACGCTGAAGATTTCAGTAAGGTGTCTATTCCTAACAAGGAGATTGCGATGATTTATCCACTCATCCTAGCGGTTATTGGTTTTGCGACCATGTTAAGTGGTATTTGGGAGCAAGCCTTAAGCACCATCATTGTTGGTGTGGTTATGCAAGTTGTTGGCTGGATATGGTTCTTACTAGCTTGGCGAAAAGAAAAACAAAAAGGGCAGAAATAAGCTTATGAAAACAACAACGACAACACGAATTAGTGCGCTGGCGATAATGGTTCTCGGTATTTTACTCGCAGTACTAGCGCCTGCCAACGAAGCGGCTTCGAGTTACCGTCAATTAGGTGTGGTGTTATTGATTGTTGGGGCAGTGTGGTTACTACGTCAAAAGCGTCCTGAAACGACGCCAGAAAAAACCTCAGCACCGTATCAACAACCTGTTTTAAAATGGTATCAATCCCCAATTGTGTGGGTACCGATTATTGCCATCATTATCGCCATTTTGTCATGGCTACTTATCTAGACCCA
>NCJS01000199.1 GCA_002279005.1 Idiomarina sp. 34-48-12
CCGAAAAATGCAATGACTTCCGAATAAAGCGATGCGTCCACTTGTTTATTCAAAAGCCAAGCAATATCCACATCGTCGCGAACGGTAAAAGCAACACTTAAGTCGGGGTAATAGCGCCGCTGCAGATCCAAAGTATTGCTATCAGCAATGGTGTAGGCTATTTCGCCTTCGACCACTTGGCGTAATAATTCGCTGGCATCATGATCGTCCGTGGCACGCCATTGCAGCTCAGGGTAGTCGTTTTGAATTTGCTGCAGCCAGTCATGGTGACTTGAGCCTTCAACCACAACGAGTTCAGCCTCGAGTTCTTCAAGGCTTCGTGGTCGCTCACGAGCGCCCTGCTTAAAAACAATGCGTTGCGATACCTCGAAATATGGTGGACCAAAGCGGAAGCGTTGTTCGCGTTGATTGGTTCGGTTTAAACCAGCAGCTAATACGTCGACATCGCCCGACTCAAGCAAGTTGAGGAGATTTTTGACGTTGTAGCGTGACACCATTTCAACGTCAACACCAATTTCTTCAGCGAATTGTTTCGCCAGAACATACTCGATACCGGCTTCACCTTCGGCGTCGAGGTAATAGCTGGTCGGCCCAAGCAATGTGCCGACGCGCAACACGCCACGCTCTTTGATGGCGTCAAGTTGGCTCGGCTGCGGCTCGGGCGCACACCCGAGCAACAAACCTATCATGAGCCAGCTTAAAAGCCACTTAAGCACGTATTATTCCCATTCAATCGTAGCCGGCGGTTTACCCGAAATATCGTAAACCACACGTGAAATACCGTCGATTTCGTTAATAATACGGTTTGATACTTTTTCGAGCAACTCATAAGGCAAATGCGCCCAGCGCGCGGTCATGAAATCGATGGTTTCAACAGCGCGTAGCGCAATCACCCAATCGTATTTACGCGCATCGCCCATCACGCCAACCGAGCGCACTGGCAAGAACACCGCAAACGCTTGACTCACATCATGATAAATACCAGCGTTACGTAGTTCGCTGATAAAGATGTGGTCAGCACGACGCAACAAGTCACAGTATTCTTTCTTCACTTCGGCAAGCACGCGCACGCCAAGGCCAGGGCCTGGGAATGGGTGGCGATACAACATGTCGTAAGGCAAGCCAAGCTCTAAACCAATTTTACGCACTTCGTCTTTGAATAACTCGCGCAATGGTTCAACCAAGCTAAGCTTCATGTCCTCTGGTAAGCCACCCACGTTGTGGTGCGACTTAATCACATGCGCTTTCCCTGTTTTTGAGCCAGCTGACTCAATCACATCTGGGTAAATCGTGCCTTGTGCCAAGAATGAAACGTCTTTGATGCGGCTCGCTTGTTCATCAAAAATCTCGATAAACACGCGACCAATAATCTTACGTTTCGCTTCTGGGTCTTTTTCGCCAGCTAGGGCATCAAGAAAGCGATTTTCTGCGTCCACATGAACAATGTTCAAACCGTAATGGTCACCGAACATCTCCATGACTTGCTCAGCTTCTTGCCAACGCAATAAGCCATTATCGACAAATACGCAGGTGAGCTGTTCACCAATAGCACGATGCAACAGCATGGCCGTCACCGAGCTATCAACACCGCCAGAAAGCCCAAGAACAACTTTCTGATTGCCAACTTGCTCACGGATGCGCGCTACCGCGTCATCAATAATATGTGCTGGTGTCCAATTCGTTTCACACTCGCAAATTTCGACCACAAAGTGCTCAAGCATACGCATGCCTTGGCGCGTGTGCGTCACCTCTGGGTGGAACTGAACGCCATAGAAATCACGCTTGTCGTCAGCCATTGCTGCAATAGGACAGGTTGGCGTTTGCGCAACAATATCAAAGCCTTCTGGCACAGCAACCACTTTGTCGCCATGGCTCATCCACACATCAATCACTGGGTTGCCACTTTCATGCACGCTGTCTTCAATGTGATGAACCGAAAGGAAGTCGTGGCCATTTTATTCGAGCTCGAGCGTCAAAACAAGGTACATTGAACCTTTTTTCTTCAATTATTTATAGTTATTTTCATCTCCTAATATCCTGCTT
>NCJS01000071.1 GCA_002279005.1 Idiomarina sp. 34-48-12
CCAATAATGCCCTCAGTTGGCCAACCTAAGCCGTCGCGATAAAACGCGACGGCTTTCTCCAAGTTGTCCACCGTTAAGGTAATAAAGGAGATTCGAGGCTTCATTTAACCGCCTGGCGCATGTACTCCAAAGCGCCTTTCACTGCTGCAACTTGTGCTTCAATACATTCTTCAGGCGACGCATTGGCGCTGTCTGGATAGACCTCGGTGGTGCTCACGTACGGGGCATCCGTTAAGCCCATGCATAGGCCGAGCTCTTTACCGGCATAGTGAATGACACCTTCTTGCTCAACCGGCGCGCCGATAATTTTACCCTCATCATCAGCCGGCGCGATATGCGTGACTTCCCGCACCGAATCAATAATCGCCTTTTGGAAATCTGGTGTTGGCTTCTCAGAGTTGCCAACAGTATAGAAACCATCTGGGATGTTCCAATTGGTATTCACCTTCCCATCGCGAGCCGCAAGTGCTGGACGGAATTCTGAATTGTCCGTGTCGGTGGTTTCGTGTAAGTCGATATGCATCACGAATTCAAGTTGATGATTCGCGATGTAGTCAATAATTGCTGCACACTCACCGGCTGGGCTGTTCTCTTTGAACGACCGGTTCGGATCAATGGCAAACGGATTCCAGCGATTAATGGTTTCGTAGCCCCACGGGCTAATACATGGCGCAATAAGAATATTAAACCATTGGCTGTAGTGCTCAGCGTGCTGCTTTGCAAACGCTAAGGCGCCATGAACGCCAGAAGTTTCATAGCCATGCACACCACCCGTCACCAAAACATTTGGTTTCGCGGCATCCCACTGACGGGTTTTCAGCAAAAATAACGGAAACGTATTGTTTGGGTACTCGAGTGCACCGTATTGTTCAACGTCAAATTGATCATGTAATTGATTTATTTGAGTCACAACATCATCAAAATATGAGCGTTTCACAGATTGTTGTGTAAGCCATTGTTGTTTTTCTTCAACACCCCAGGGTTGTCCTGGGGTGCCAATTGGATACTGCTTTTCTGTCATTGTGTAACCTTTTCTATCTCATTTTCTACAAGGTAACTTCCGCAAGGTATCTTATGCCAGTAATTTGATGGCAGTTTGCACGAGCACCACAATGTTCGCGATGATACCAATCATGAAGAAATAGCTGCGGGGACTCGGGTTGCGCTCAGTCGCGATGCCATAATACAGCAACATGTGAATGATACGTGCAAAGGCAAACGCCCAAACTGATATCGCGAACCATTGCGAATCGACGCCTGCAAAAATGGCTAAGAAAACGGCAGCGAGAAAAAATGGAACATTCTCAATACTATTTTGAAAGGTTCGATGGGCGCGGAACACAAATGATTGATGGCTTAAACTTTCGTTGATTTTGCCCGGAATGGCACCGGGTTGCTTCGCTTTACTACCACTTGCGATTAACCACTGCACCATGACCGTTGCCAAAATAACCCAAACCCCAGCGTAAACGAGATGACTCATGACCCTACCTTTTTGTGAACGTAAGAGACATTACAGTAGCGGGTAATCAAAAAGTCTGCAATGGCAACCTATTCGGGCTTGAAGATACCGATAATACTGTCCGATTGAACACTCTTGCCAGAGCCCGTAGGCGCACTCGCGCCAGCTTGTTCTGTTGCAGGTGGCTTCGCACCACGCTCTGAGAATGTATGACCGCACTGAACACAGCTTACTTCTTCTTGTTCACCTTTGATGGTGAGCATGAGTGTATCTTGCGCATGGCATGCGGGACATTCCGCACCAGCGATAAAACGTTTACGAGTTTGAGTCATATTCACCTCTGTGGCTATCAGGTATAATTGTCGCAGAAACTGAGTCGAACACCAAGTTAGGACTATTCATGATAAACATTCGCGCGATGTCGTTAATGCGCGGCGGCAAGTTATTGCTCGAAGATGCGAACATTACCATTTTCCCCGGTCATCACGTTGGCCTCGTGGGTCGTAATGGCACGGGTAAGTCATCTCTTTTTGCATTGCTTCGTGGCGAACTGAGCGTTGAACAAGGTTCATGTGACCTACCAAGCGGTTGGCGTATTGCCAGCGTAAAGCAAGAAACACCAGCGCTTGAACAAGCTGCCATAGAATACGTACTCGATGGCGATAAAGAGCTACGCAACTTAGAAAAACAACTGGCTGACGCCGAAGCCAAACATGATGGCAATGCTATAGGTCACTTGCACGATGCCATTGCCACCATTGGTGGTTATGAAGCACCGGCGCGTGCGGCGGCTCTTTTAGCGGGTTTAGGTTTTGAGCCAGAGCAAATATATGCGCCTGTGAAATCGTTTTCGGGTGGCTGGCGAATGCGTCTTAACTTGGCACAAGCGTTGATTGCGCGCGCCGATTTGTTGCTGCTAGATGAACCGACTAACCATTTAGACGTTGATGCTATTTTCTGGCTCGAAGATTGGCTACAACGCTACCCCGGCACTTTGATTGTGATTTCACACGACCGTGATTTCCTCGATGCCATTGCGCAACAAATTGTGCTAATTGAACATCAACGCGCTACCAGTTTTAGCGGTAACTACAGCAGTTTTGAAAGGCAGCAGGCCGAACAGCTCGCACAACAACAAGCGCAGTTTGAAAAAGAACAAGCTCAGCGCAAACATCTGCAAAGCTACATTGATCGTTTCCGCTACAAGGCAAGCAAAGCGAAACAAGCCCAAAGCCGGATTAAAGCGTTAGAGCGTTTGCAAGCAAGTGCCCCCCTGCGTGCTGCAAGCGGTTTTCAATTCGCATTTAAAGAACCCGAGCAATTACCGAACCCGCTGTTGACGCTTGAGAAAGTGCAGGCGGGATATGGCGATACGGTTATTTTGAAGAATATTCAGTTTAACCTCGTGCCAGGTAGCCGCATTGGCTTGCTTGGCCGAAACGGCGCTGGTAAATCAACTCTGGTGAAATTGCTGGCTGGAGAGCTAACAGCGCAAGCGGGCGTAGTGGCTTTGAATCCAGGCGTTAAACTTGGTTATTTCGCCCAGCATCAACTAGAAACTTTAGATTCACAAGCGACGCCGCTACAGCACTTACAGCGGCTTGATAAATTTGCATCGGAACAGCAGCTCCGCGATTTTGTTGGTGGTTTCGGTTTTTCTGGCGATACCGCTACTAGCCTTGTTGGACCGATGTCGGGCGGCGAAAAAGCGCGTTTAGTTTTAGCCCTCATTGTCTATCAAAAACCAAACATGTTACTTCTCGATGAACCAACGAACCATCTCGATAGCAGCATGCGTGAGGCACTGGTTTACGCGCTGCAAGACTTTACCGGCGCCATGGTTATTGTCTCACACGACCGTCATTTATTGCGCACGACGGTTGATGAATTCTACTTGGTTGCCCACCAACAAGTTGAGCCCTTCGCCGGTGACTTGGATGCCTACCACGATTGGCTGAAGCAACAGGCTCAAAGCTCGCAAACTACGACGAGCTCCAATAGCGGAAAGGCTGATAAAAAGGCCGAAAAGCGTCAAGCGGCCGAACGTCGACAAGCGTTGAAGCCACTCAAAGATCGTGTCACCAAAGCAGAAAAAGCGCTCCAACAGGCAGAGCACGTACTGGCAGAACTCAACGAATTGTTAGCTGATACGTCACTTTACGAGGCTGAACGCAAAGCTGAACTTGCTGATATTCTTCAGCAACAAGCCCAGGCACAGGCCAAGCTAACCGAAGCGGAAGAAGAATGGATGGCCGCCGAAGAAGCATTACAAGAGGCACAAGACTAATGCAGATTCCATGGCGACAGGTTGACGCTGAAACGCTCACGAACTTGATCGAGATGTTCGTATTGCGTGAAGGCACGGACTACGGCGATGAAGAAAAGTCATTAGAAGAAAAAGTGGAAGATGTGCGACGCCAACTGGCCGCTGGCGAAGCAGTGTTGGTCTGGTCAGAACTTCACGAAACCGTGAATATCTTACCGGCTAATCATCGTTTCGATGATGAATAAACACTTCTTGCCACGGCACATCTGGGTCGCCAAGGATAATAAAGTTGGGATTGCCTAAGTTAGCTTCCTGATTGTAAGTAAGTGGCGTAAAGCTCTCACTGACAATGCGGCCGCCAGCTTCACCGACTATCACTTCTGCGGCTGCGGTGTCCCACTCACCAGTTGGTCCAACGCGCAGAAAACAATCGGCACGTCCCTCAGCAATCATACACGCTTTCAATGAACAGCTACCTGCTGGCACGAGCTGTAACTCACGGTCACTCGTCATGCGTTGCAACACGCGCTCGCGTGGCTGACGTCGGCTAATTGCTAAATGCAGAACATCGTTAAGCGGATCGGCCAGACGACGCACGTGAATACGTTGCGTACCGTGCACATCGCGGCGAAAAGCGCCCTGCCCGTGTTGCGCGGTATACAACACATCGCCAGCTGGCCAGTAAATGACACCAAGTACCGGCTGATTATGTTCAACTAACGCAATAATCACGCCGAAATCACCGCTGCGGGCAATAAACTCTTGCGTGCCGTCAATCGGATCAATCATCCAATAGCGTGGCCACTGACGGCGCTCTTCAAAGGCTAAATGCGAGCCCTCTTCGGAAAGTACTGGAATATCGGGCGTCAACGCCGTCAGTCCATCAACAATCAGTCGGTTGGCAGCAAAGTCAGCGCTCGTGACAGGCGAGTCATCGTCTTTCTCGTACGTTTCGTAAGCCTGTTCTTCATAGAGCTCAAGAATCAGATCGCCAGCTTTTAACGCAATATCCGCTGCACCTTGCAGCCATGCCTGTAATTGTTCTACCGAGCTGTTTGTTGTCACTTGCCAAGTTCCCGTAGCGTCATTAACAAAGCCGCAATACTGCGTGCTTCCGTAAAATCTTCCTGTTCCAATAGCGCATCCGCTTTGCTCAGTAACCATGGTACCTTGTCTAACGGCTCCGGTTCGTCACCTGGCAGGCTTTCTGGATATAAATCGCGGGCAATAAAAATATGCATGGTCGCTGAAAAAAACTGCGGCGCCATGGTGACACTTTTTAGCGGAATGAGCTGCTTGGCGCCAAAACCAATCTCTTCTTTTAATTCACGATTCGCAGCCTGCTCTGGTGTTTCACCCGGGTCAATTAAGCCTTTAGGAAAGCCTAGCTGGTAGTTGTGTAGACCAGCGGCGTACTCGCGCACCAACATTAAGGTTTCGTCATCAATAAAGGGAACAATCATGACGGCACCGCGGCCGCTACTGGCCATGCGTTCGAACTGGCGCTCGACGCCATTACTGAATCGTAAGTCGACCGCCTCAATGCGCAAAAGGCGACTCGTTGCTACAATTTGGCGAGTTAAAATTTCTGGAACTGGTTTATGCGCCATAAGAATTCCATATTACTGGCTAAATACATCGGCTTTTCGTTACTATAACGGCAAAGAAGCAAGCGGTACAACCAGAAGGAGCATTTGATGAGTCAGGCAGATCTGCAATTTGATGCCGTAGTGATAGGCAGTGGCCCAGGCGGCGAAGGCGCCGCCATGCAACTGGCGAAAAATGGCCGCAGAGTCGCTATGGTTGAAAAACACAGCTCAATTGGTGGTGGCTGTACGCACTGGGGAACTATTCCATCAAAAGCATTGCGCCACTCCGTTAGTCGACTCATTGAATATAATGCTAACCCATTGTTTGCCGCAGAACGCATTCAACGCGGGCTCACCTTTGCGGAGATTTTAAAACATGCGCAAGGGGTGATTCGCAAGCAAGTGCGCTTACGAAGCAGTTTTTACGAACGTAACGGCGTTTCAGTTATTCACGGCACTGCTTCATTCGAAAATCCAAATCGTTTAAAAATCACACAACCCGACGGTACGCTCGAGTTTATTACCACCAAACAGGTCGTCATCGCGACAGGTTCACGTCCATACCACCCACCTGATGTGGATTTCTCAAATGCTCGAATCTACGACTCCGATACCGTGCTTGATCTCGAACACGAGCCACGCAGCATCATTATTTATGGTGCCGGCGTCATCGGTTGTGAATACGCGAGTATTTTTCGCGGATTGGGCGTAAAGGTGGATTTGATTAATACCCGTGAACGGCTGCTAAGCTTTCTAGATGCGGAAATTTCAGATGCGCTTAGTTACCACTTGCGCAACAGCGGCGTGGTGATTCGACATAACGAAGAATACGAACGCATTGAAGGGCATGCCGATGGTGTGACTTTATATACCAAATCAGGCAAACGTATTGATGCCGACTGTTTACTGTTCGCCAACGGTCGTTCAGGCAATATTGAAACGCTGAACGTCGAAGCGGTTGGTTTAAAGCCGAACCACCGTGGCCAGCTTGAAGTGAATAATCACTATCAAACGAAAGCCGATAATATTTATGCTGTTGGCGATATCATTGGTTATCCGTCACTAGCCAGCGCTGCTTATGATCAAGGTCGCATCTGCGCCACCGCGATGATTAACGGCGACTGCGATCAGCGCTTAATTAGTGATATTCCAACTGGTATTTATACGATTCCGGAAATTAGCTCAGTGGGTAAAACCGAAGAAGAACTCACGGCACAAAAAGTACCTTATGAAGTTGGCCGTGCTCAGTTTAAACACTTGGCTCGCGCGCAAATTTCAAATATGGCGGTGGGTAGCTTAAAAATTCTGTTCCACCGAGAGACCAATGAGGTGCTGGGTATTCATTGCTTTGGCGAGCGTGCGGCTGAAATTATTCACATCGGTCAGGCCATTATGGAGCAAAAAGGGGCAGGCAATACCATTGAGTATTTCGTGAACACCACCTTTAACTACCCCACCATGGCTGAGGCTTATCGGGTGGCCGCACTGAATGGTTTAAACCGCGTTCGCGGGTAATTCCACGCGAACACATAACCCACCAAGCCGCTGACTGCTACCAAATAGCACGCGGCCATGGTGGCGTTCAACAATGCGCTTAACAATCGCTAAACCGAGACCAGAGCCCTTGGTTGAGCGCGCCTTGTCGGCTTGCGTAAATGGTTGTAATAAATATTCAATTTGGCTGGCAGGAATGCCCGGGCCATCATCACAAACCTTAATCCAAGCCATGTGCCGTTGGTCATCGTAACCCGTTTCAATCAGAACTTTCTCATGCCCATAACGCTCGGCATTTTCGAGTAAATTGAGTAGCACACGCTTAATTGACACTTCGCGAACCAAAACTTCGGGCATTTCGTTATATATCACTTCTGTTTTGCTATGCCATGAATCGGGTAAGTGAGCGACCACATCTTCAACAATGTAATTTAGATTTTGTTGGTCGTTATCAGCCGAGGTATCACTGCGAACATAATCAATAAACTGGTCGATAATGGCGTTCATATCATCAATATCGCTAATGATGCCCTCAGCCAAGTAGTCTTCATTTGGCGGCATCATTTCTGTTGCTAAGCGGATACGCGTCAACGGCGTTCGTAAATCATGCGACACGCCAGCCATCAGTAACGCACGATCTTGCTCAAGCTGCTTTACGCCTTGCGTCATCTGGTTGAACGCGCGGGTCACCGCAATGATTTCACTAGAGCCTCGCTCGGGCAAATCATCAGGATAATCACCCTGTCCAATTTTCTTAGCAGCTGCCTCGAGCGCTTTCAGTGGACGGTTTTGCCAATTGGTAAACACCATGCCACCAAACACACTTAATGCGCCAATCAGAACTAAATAAAATAACAACGGCGAGAACCGTGCTTCGTCGAAACTATCAAGTTCAATCACTAACCAATAGCCGGGCAGGCTTTCGGTGCGTATCCAAACGCGATAAGCATCGCCTTGTGAAATGCGAACTTCGGTATTGGCCTGCAGAAGATCTGAGAGTTGTGCAGATAAAAAGTTGTAGGTGGTGGTTTGTGCAAGACCATAATCAAGCGCTTTATCTTCGCTAATTCCCTCAATACCAGTAGCATCGGTATATCTCATCACCAAGCGCTGCTGTTGCTCAGGGGAAATATCCGCCTCATTCAACCACTGATCAAGCGCCATAATGCCTTGCACCTGCCTTGCGACTACACTGCTAATTTGCTGCATGCTCGGCTTGACCACATACAGGCCAATCATGATGTAGGACACAACTTGGTTGATAAGCAACAGAGCGGCAATCAGCGCCACTGTGCGCGCGAACGCTGATCGGGGGAACAGTCTCATACTTGATTTATTTACCGGAATCTTTGCCGTCTGGAACAAACACGTAACCTAAACCCCAAACGGTTTGAATGTAACGCGGACTTGCTGGATCAGCTTCAAGCATGCGGCGTAGGCGTGAAACTTGCACATCAATACTGCGCTCCAATGCACTGTAGTCTCTACCGCGAGCTTGGTTCATCAGTTTGTCACGAGACATCGGTTGCCGCGGATGGGTCACAAGCGCCTTTAGAACGGCAAATTCACCGCTGGTTAGGGGCATTGGTTCGTCACCACGAAACATCTCGCGGGTACCCAAATTGAGACGGAACTCACCAAAGCGAATTTCTTCCTCTTCTGCGCTTGGCGCACCAGGTATGTCCTTGCCTCGGCGGCGTAACACTGCACGAATACGCGCCAGCAACTCACGTGGATTGAATGGCTTAGCGAGATAGTCATCAGCCCCTAGCTCAAGCCCAATAATCCGATCCACCTCGTCGCCT
>NCJS01000200.1 GCA_002279005.1 Idiomarina sp. 34-48-12
AGTGCCGCACTTGCCGCTGACGGTCAGTTGGCTGCCTATACCCGAGTCGTGCCACGCCAGCCGTATATCGATGATGACGGTAGTTCGTATATTGAGCTTTATACTGTTCGCGGCAACTCAGCGAGTGTACCGTTCATTACCGGAAAAGAAAGCTTGGGTGCGGTTAGTTTCAACGGCCAAACTATTTATTTTTTGGCAAAGCGTGACGGTGTTAAACATACCAGCCTTTATAAAATGGCAACTACCGGTGGTGAAGCGCAACTTGCACTGAGCCATGAAGCGGCCATTAGCAGCTACGCAATTAGCGCCGACGGCCGTTACATTGCATTTCGTGCACGCAGCAAAGCCGACGACACAAAATCGAAACTCGCTAAAAAAGGCTTTAAAGCTGAAGTTTATGAAGAAGAGCATCAGTTTACTCATCTATGGCTTTACGATACCCAAGCTGAAAACGCTAAACCGGTTCAGTTAACTGACGCTCAGCAAGTGCTTTCTGTGGCATTTCGCCCAGAGCACGAGCAACTGTTGGTTCGTGTAGCGCCAACCGCGCTAGTTGATGACAATTACATGAGTAGCCAATATCAGTTACTCGATCTCGAAGGCAAACAAGTCAGCGCATTTGAGTCAGTCGGTAAATTGGGTAAAGCTGAATTCTCGCCTGACGGCCGTTATTTAGCCGTGATTGGTGCTGCTGATTATAATGATCCGTCAGATGGTCGTTTGTATGTTTATGACACCAGCAAAGAGAACGAACGCAAAAAAGTATTGCCGGACTACCAAGGGCACGTGCAGGATATCGCTTGGCGTCGTAACGACGAGTTAATCTGGTTAGGTCACCATGGTACCCAGAGTGAGGTGCAGGCACTTACCATGCAATGGCTGGAAACACGCATCATTATGGAGCCTAGCCAGTTAATTGCGGTTGATATTGAAGTAACACCAGGTCAAGAAGATGTATTAGTTCGTGCTCACAGTGCCGCTCACCCTACTGAACTGTTTCGTATTAGTGGCCAGCGAATTGAGCGTCTGACTGATTCAAACCCATGGCTGGCGGATATCACCATGCCGCGTCAAGAAACCGTGCGTTACAAAGCGCGTGACGGTCTTGACCTCGAAGGTATCGTGGTTTACCCAACCGATTACAAAGAAGGCCAACGCTACCCATTAATTATGGTGGTTCACGGTGGCCCTGAAGCGCATTACAGCAATGGCTGGCTTGACCGTTACGGCAGCCCAGTGAAATATGCTGCGCAACAAGGCTATGCATTGTTCTTCCCGAATTATCGTGGTAGCACAGGTCGTGGCGTTGAGTTCTCGAAACTTGGTCAGAACGACTATGCCGGTAAAGAGTTTGATGATTTAGTTGACGGTAAAGACCACTTAGTGCAAATGGGCCTGGTTGATGCCAAGAAAGTTGGTATCACTGGTGGTTCATATGGTGGTTTCGCTTCTGCATGGGGTGCCACTGCACTCACCGAACATTTCGCAGCAAGCGTCATGTTTGTTGGTATCAGCGATAACATTTCGAAGTTCGGTACCACCGACATTGCAAAAGAAATGCACGCGGTTCATGCCCGCAGCTATCCGTGGGAAAAATGGCAATGGTACTTAGAGCGCAGCCCTATTTATCACGCCGAGAAAGCGCGTACACCAATCTTGATCATGCACGGTAAAGAAGATACGCGTGTACACCCGAGTCAATCCATGGAGCTTTATCGCTATCTAAAAACCCACGGTAATGTGCCTGTTCGCCTCGTGCTGTACCCAGGTGAAGGCCATGGTAACCGCCGTGTTGCTGCGCAGCTAGACTACGCAATGCGCCTCATGCGTTGGATGCAGCACTTCTTGGTCGAGGGTAATAAAGAAGCACCAGCTCACGAACTACCTCATGCTGAAAAATTGAAATAGAGGTGATTTGTGGCAGGTCTTAAGGAGCTATTTAATAAAGGGTGGTGGGTTATTCCCCACCCTTTTCAACCAGAAGACCTGCGCTACTGGCGGA
>NCJS01000201.1 GCA_002279005.1 Idiomarina sp. 34-48-12
AGCATTTAATCAAGTGCGTTTTCAAGTAAGCTACACCGCGAGCGACGATCCACTGGTTGACGACGGTATCTCGACTGCAATCAGCTACGGTGACGAAGGCCTTGATGACACGTCATTCTATTTAGGCGGTGCGGTTGACCGTAAAGTTGATGGCTATGACATTGAGCGTGTTGTTGGTTACACCAAATTAGCATCGGCCGTTGTCGGTTTAATGTGGCAACAACAAGAACAAGTTGATGGCACAGCCGAAGCGGATGGTTACGTTGCAAGCGTTAAATACCCATATCAAAACTTCACGTTCAAAGCGCAATTCCAGCGTATGGACTTCAGCGTAGACGGCGAGCAAACCTCGTTGGCAGCTGGTGTTGATTACAAGCTGGGTAAAAACACGAAAGTTTACACGTGGTACACCGGTCGTGATTTAGACTCTATCGATGTGAACCAAAGCTATTTGGCGCTAGGTATCGAACACAAGTTTTAACCTTGCCTTAAGCAGGTTACAATTAGGCCATCTTTTTCATGCAATCTGGATCGCATAATTACGATGGCCAATTTCATCTTTATTGCCGGTTACGTTGTTATTGGCTTATTACTACAACGTAGCCGGCAATTCCCGCAAAATACCGGACAAATTCTTAACGCTTATGTGATTTATGTTGCATTACCAGCGGTTGTCCTGCAAAAAATACCTAGCCTTACTTTCGGCAAAGAACTCTTATATCCGGCCTTGATGCCATGGTTGCTGCTGGCAGTAACGGTTCCTGTATTGCTGGGCTTGAGTAAGTGGCTTAACTGGTCGCGAATGACCACAGGCGCCATGCTGATCGTTGTGCCACTCGGCAACACATCGTTTGTCGGATTTCCGATGGTCGAAGCGTTTTTTGGTCCCGAAGGCATTCCCTACGCGCTATTGTATGACCAGCTTGGTTCGTTCTTTATTCTGTCGATTTATGCGACGATTATTGCCGCCATATATAGTCATGAGCCCGGCACTGAAGCCAAACGGCCGAGTGCTGGCGCAATAGCCCTTCGTATAGCGAAATTTCCACCATTTGTGGCGTTAGTCATTGCACTCCTGATGCGCGGTATTGAATACCCTGAGGTGATGCGTCAGTTTATTGATTCGCTGGCAATTACCTTAGTGCCGGTGATCATGGTGGCGGTTGGTTTTCAGTTGAAATTCAGATTGCCGCAGGAAGATCGTGGGCCGCTCTATTGGGCACTTGGCTTAAAGCTCATCGCAACGCCAGTGATTGCCCTCGCCGTGCTTTATGGTTTTGGGCTTGAGCAATTAGCGGTGCAAGTCACGATTATGGAAGCGGCGATGCCAGCCATGATCTCTGCTGGCGCGTTGGCAATTATGGCTGGGTTAGCGCCGACCTTGTCGGCAGCCATTGTTGGATACGGCGTGCTGCTATGCTTTATCACGTTACCGTTGTGGTACGCCTTTATTCAGTTTTTGTTGCCGTAAACTCACCTTCGGCAACCTTCACTTGAAACGCTTCGCCCTGAGTCAATTGCTTGGGGCTGCGTACTAAACTGCCATCACCTTTGCGCACCACAGCATAGCCACGCTCAATGGTTTGCAGCGGGCTAACCATGTGCAAACCTTGCGTGAGTGACTGAAAACGTTGTTGCTGTTGCTTCAATAATTGCTGCATGGCAAGGCTCAGGCGCTGTTGTAATTGTTGCTGCTGTTGTTTCAGCGGCGCAATGCGGCGCTCTGGATGAACGTTACTAAGGCGCGAATGTAATTGAATTTGGTTACTTTTTGCCTGTTGAAGGTAGCGCTGCAGGGCATTTTGTGTGCGCATTGCCAATTCATCGAGGCGCTGGCCGTTTTGTTGTAACTGCCGTTGCGGGTGTTGCTGCTGCAAACGCTGAGACAAATGCGCATGGTATTGGTGCTGCTGACGATAGTGACGCGTCCAAGCTTGTTCAACGCGATGACTCAAATGTTGAATACGTGCGAGCGTTTCGCGCTGATCACG
>NCJS01000072.1 GCA_002279005.1 Idiomarina sp. 34-48-12
GCCTCGAATCTCCTTTATTACCTTAACGGTGGACAACTTGGAGAAAGCCGTCGCGTTTTATCGCGACGGCTTAGGTTGGCCAACTGAGGGCATTATTGGCGAGCAATATGAGAATGGAGCCGCTGCTTTTTTTAAGCTTGAGAATAATCTGATGTTTGCTTTGTGGCCACGGCAAAGTTTGGCAAATGACAGTGGCTTGCCACTGGGAAAAGCCGAGCCAACGCATGTTTTATTGGCACACAATGTTGATTCCGAACAAGCCGTTGATGCTATTTTGGATGAAGCATCGAAAGCGGGTGCTGCTTGGGTAAAGCCAGCAAAAACCACCTCGTGGGGCGGTTACGCGGGTTATTTTATGGACCCCGAAAAACATTTATGGGAAGTGGTATACAATCCGCATTTATGACAACTGACTCAAAACCACAAATCACTGCGCAAACCAAAGCTTGGGTAGACCAAGTGATTGTTCAATTCAATTTATGCCCATTTGCACGGCGTGAAGTTGAACAACAAACCATTCACTATCAAGTAGAAACCAGTGCTGATACCGCAGAACAGCTGCAAGCGTTGGTGAAATTAACACAGCAACTGGATGCGCAGCCTGACATTGCAACAGCGCTTCTGATTCTGCCAAACGGAGTGAACGATTTTGATGACTACCTTGATTTAGTCGACTACGCAGAACGTTTACTCGAACTCGAAGGGTACGATGGCGTTTATCAACTTGCCACGTTTCATCCGCACTATCAGTTTGCTGATAGTGATGATGACGATGCTGCAAACTATACTAATCGTGCGCCATACCCAATGTTGCATGTGCTTCGCGAAGATAGCGTTGCCAGTGCTCTGGCTAGCTACACGAAGCCAGAGCGAATTCCCGAGCGAAACATTGATTTTGCCCGACAAAAGGGCGCTGATTTCTTTGCTAAAATTCTAGAAGATATCGCTAACATCAAGAATTAACACCACACCAGTAATGGAGGACTTATGCAAGCAAACTGGCATACGATGCCACCTGCAGCTGTTCTCCAACAGACCCAATCCAAGGCTAGTGGCTTAACGAGCGTTAAAGCCGAGAAACGGCTTCACCAGCAGGGGCCGAACACACTACCTACAGCCACAACTGAGTCTGCATGGAAGCGTTTTAGCCGGCGGTGATGACGATCACTCTTGCGGTTGGTGTGCAGGCGATGGCACGACGCCATGCGATTGTGCGTCACTTGCCAAGTATCGAAACATTAGGCGCCGTTTCGGTTATTTGTACCGATAAAACGGGAACATTAACGCGCAACGAAAGTGCTCGAAATCTTTCATCTATTCTTTATCCGCAATATTTACGGTGCGTCGCTTACATGGCGGGCGCTTCGGGAAACTCGCCCATTGTGGATAGCGGTAATTTTGATTGTCATAGCGCAAGCCTTAGTTACTTATGTTGAGCCGTTGCAACAACTTCTTGGTATCGCCGCACTTGATTGGCAAGCCGTGTTTCTCGTGTTGCTAATTGGGGTTGCACTGTTGTTAACCGTTGAATTTGAGAAGCAATTACGCATTCGATTATTTAACTGGCGACTGTAGTCATTTACCTAATTCTTTCACTTTTCACATTGTTCAGGTGTGCGCTGCTCGCTACTATGCAACCGTCAATTCAACGGTACGTGAGTGGGGAGCGTAGCCATGTATAAATTCTTATTAGGACTAATCATGAGCACCATGGTGATTTTGGTTGCTTGCAGTCCACAAGAGCAAGAAACTTTTGTGAAGAGCACTAGTGTTAAAAAGCCTTCTACTCCTGTAGCTAAGCATCACGCGGGAGCCCCTTCTCAACAGCGCGTACAAGTCGAACTACCTGTTTTTCAACTTTAACCGCACCACTGCGTTGTCGCTCAAGCGCCCAGTCTATGTGCTCGGCAACCATTTCAGAAACATTGGCGCGGCGTTTTTCTAACGCTGCGATAATGTCGGAATCCTTTGGCGCATTTCCCATCGCCACCGCTAAATTGCGTAACCAACAGTCATAGCCAATTCGACGGATTGGCGAACCTTCCGTGCGTTTCAGAAACGTTTCTTCATCCCACTGCCATAACTCGAGTAACTCTGGCGCATGCAACTCTTGTCGCGGGGAGAAGTCGCCTTCATCGGTAAGTTGAGCATAGCGGTTCCACGGACAAATCAACTGGCAATCGTCACAACCATAAATTCGGTTTCCCATAAGTGGACGAAACTCTTCCGGAATACTGTCGCGTAACTCGATGGTTAGGTAAGAAATACAGCGGCGCGCGTCGAGTTTATATGGCTCCACAATCGCTTGTGTTGGGCAAATGGTGATGCAGGCACTGCAAGTGCCGCACTTTTCCTCAACTTCGCTGTCGGTGGGCAGTGGTAAATTAACCAGCAGTTCGCCCAAGAAAAACCATGAGCCGCTACCTTCATCAAGCACTAAGGTGTGTTTTCCCCGCCAACCGAGCCCAGCTTTGATGGCTAATGGTTTCTCCATAATCGGTGCAGAATCTACGAAAGGTCGAAAATCTAGCTCTGCGCAGGCTTCTTGGATTTTTTCGCCGAGTTGTTTTAAGCGTTTTCGCATGAGTTTGTGATAGTCGCGGCCTAATGCATAGCGACTGATATACCCGAGGCGAGGATTTTTTAACGTCTTGGCGAAGCCAGCTTCAGCTGGCAGGTAGTTCATGCGCACAGAAATAGCGCGCACGGCACCTTCGTGAAGTTGATCAGGGCGGGTGCGCAAGTCTTCGTGACGTGCCATCCACTCCATATCGCCGTGCATGCCTTGCTCTAACCAGCGGCGCAAATGCTCGCGTTCAGTGCTGAGGTCGACATCGGTAATACCAACCTTTTGGAACCCCAATTCGGCGCCCCAGCGTTTAATATCTTCGGCCAGTTGGTGATAATCCATAGAATTCGATTTATCCTCTACACTAATAGGCACACGTAACGTAGCACACATGAATAGTCAGCGTGATTTGGCGCTAACATAGCAAAAACGGCCAAGGGATGCACCGATGTCAATTGATTTAACCAGCATGATCTACACCGCAGAGCAAGTAAGAGTAGGAGAGCAGGAAGCTGCTACCGCGTGTGATGTGAGTATGGCACAACTGATGCAGCGTGCCGCACAAGCATGTTTGAGCGCTATTCAAGCGCACCAGCCAGCGCCGGCGAGTTTGTTTATTGTGTGTGGGCCGGGCAATAACGGTGGTGATGGCTGGGTATTAGCGCGATTGGCCCAGCATGCGGGCTATAAAGTGCAAGTTGCAGCGACAGAGCCAAAGTCGGAGCTCGCCATTCTGGCAGCGCAAGCGTGGCGTGATCAAGGTGGACTGGTGCTTGAACTGGCATCATTATCGGCAGACCATTTTCAAGGTATTGATGTTGTTGTTGACGCGATGCTTGGTAACGGTCTCAGTCGTGACCTGACAGCACCATTTGCCGATGCAGTTGAATTGATTAATCGCCATGAAGGTGGCTGTTGGATCTTAAGTATCGATGTTCCGACGGGTTTAGATAGCGACACTGGCGTTGCGAAACCTTCAGCTGTGCAAGCTGATTGTACGGTAACAATGATTGCGTTGAAGGTTGGATTAGTTACCGGCGAGGCTGTGGACTATTGTGGCGATATTGTGTTGGCCGATCTGGGTATTAGTCGGGCTTTTTTCCGTACACCACCCACTTTGCGAGTTATTCAGCGCAACTTGGTGAGTGAGCACTTACAACGACGTAAGAAGTCGTCACATAAAGGTGATTACGGCCACGTATTAATTGTTAGTGGTGGAGCCGGCATGAGTGGTGCTGCTTTGCTAGCTGGACGTGCTGCTCTACGATGCGGTGCTGGCAAAGTATCTATTGCTTGTCACCGTGATTCGCAACTCGCCATTGCGGCGGCGCAACCTGAACTGATGGTGCATACCGTAGCGGATGACTTAACCGATCTATTAGACGTAGCAACAGTGGTGGTGATTGGGCCCGGGCTTGGGCAAACGCCATGGGCAAGAGCATTAGTGGAACAAGTTGCGAAATGGCGGGGGCCAGTGGTATGGGATGCCGATGCTCTTAACAGCCTTGCTGTCGCCCCCTTATCGAAGCCGACCGAAAGTGACTGGCTGTTTACCCCGCATCCCGGAGAAGCGGCACGACTATTAGGTTGCACTACTCAAGAGGTTAGCGCGAACCGACTTCAAACACTTACACAAATTTGTCAGAACTTTCAGGCGTATACACTACTCAAAGGTGCAGGAACACTAGTAAAATCGCCTCATCAACACGACGCATGGGTATGTCGTCGAGGTTCGCCAGCTTTAGCCGTAGGTGGCAGTGGTGATGTGTTAAGTGGGATTGTTGGCGCCCTAGTTGCTCAGAAAGTCCCGCTTGAACAAGTGCTTGCATTGGCTGCATGGATACACGCTGTAGCGGGTGAAAATGCTGCGCAGCGAGGAGAACGTGGTACACTACCGAGCGACTTAATGGCCGAACTTCGCGCCCTTGTGAATCCGCACCAGTTACTGGTAACCGGTGCTTGAAAAAACGCTGAATGAGTAGGGGTTCATGCACAAGCATACTTTGTTTTTAAAAGATGAAGCGGCGTTACTTGATACGGCACGCGCGCTTGCCGATGGGGTTAAAGCACACGAAAAAGTATTGGCCGAGAGTGGCTTGACTATATATTTGTTGGGCGAACTAGGCGCTGGGAAAACCACATTTAGCCGCGGGTTTATTCAGCAGCTCGGTCATCAAGGACATGTTAAAAGCCCAACCTACACGTTGGTTGAAAGCTATGAATTAAAACCATGGCAAATTAACCATTTTGATTTGTACCGATTGGCAGATCCGGAAGAGCTTGAATTTATGGGCATCCGTGATTACCTTGGAACCCATCGAATCATTTTGGCAGAATGGCCGCAACATGGCGAAGGCTATTTACCACAGCCTGATATAATTATAACGATTGATTATGCGGACACTGCGCGATCAATCACATTCGAAGCGCTAACAGAACGAGGTCGAGAGTTACTCGATACTATGTAATGCGAAACTTTTTAGCGAAAGTGGCGGCGTTGTGCTGGCTTTTAAGCAGTGCAGCGTACGCGAATGATATTGAAAATATCCGTATCTGGCCGGCTCCAGACAACACGCGTGTTGTTTTTGACCTGAGTAACAGCCCAGATTACAGCTATTTCACTTTATATCAGGCTCCGCCTTATCGCTTAGTCATTGACTTCGCTACAACCAAACTCAACGTCGATTTAGCCAAGCTACAAAACGAATCCTTGCTCATTAAGAAGATTCGAACGAGCACACCGAAAGATAAAAATTCAACACGTATTGTGCTGGAACTTAATGACAAAATTGATGCGAAAGTATTTCCGCTTGCTGCGAATGATCGCTATGGCGAGCGCTTAGTCATTGATTTACCAGGGCGTTCAATAGAACGACGCACCGAAGCCTTAACAGTCGAGCAATTGAAAGAACGTAAGGTAACTATAGCGATTGATGCGGGACACGGTGGTGATGATCCTGGTTCCATTGGTCCTCGTGGTACTTATGAAAAGCACGTGGTTCTCAAAATCGCCAAAGCACTGGCTGATATCATCAACCAAGATAGTGCAATGCAAGCTTATTTAATACGCTCAGGCGACTATTACGTTGGGCTAAAAGCACGCACGCGCAAAGCCGAAGATATCAAAGCTGATTTACTGGTATCGATACACGCCGATGCGTTTACGAGCCCGAAACCTCGCGGGGCCTCTGTGTGGGTACTTTCGACACGGCGCGCAAACAACGAAATGGGTCGAATGCTCGAGGATAAAGAGCGAATGTCCGATGTGCTCGGTGGTGTCGATATGCGTGTGGAAGAAGATGACACGTACGGCTATATCAGTAAAACCATCCTAGATTTGAGCATGGGACATGCCATGAGTACGGGTTATGAAATGGCGAAAGAAGTCATTGCAGAAATGAAACGCGTTGCCCATATGCATAAGCATGAACCACAGCATGCGAGTTTGGCAGTATTAACCTCCGGTAATGTGCCATCGATGTTGGTTGAAACAGGGTTTATCTCGAATCCGCAAGAAGAACAGCAGTTGTTGACCAATAAACATCAGCAGCAATTAGCTCGTGCTATTTACCAAGGTGTGCGTAATTATTTCCAGCGACGACCACCGGATGGCACGTTGTTTGCCACCAGTCGCAGTAAAACCCACATTGTGCGCTCGGGTGAGTCCCTGTCGGTTTTGGCGCAGCGTTACAACACGACAGTGAAAGCGATAAAAGAGCAAAATAGGCTTTCCAGTAACGTGCTGCACATTGGTCAAAAGTTAGAAATTCCATCGTCATAATATTAGGTTTCGGTCATGCCTATTCAATTACTGCCGATTAGTCTGGCGAACCAGATTGCGGCAGGTGAAGTTATCGAGCGCCCTGCATCAGTCGTGAAAGAGTTGGTGGAAAACTGTCTAGATGCGGGGGCATCACAAATCACTATCGACATCGAACAAGGCGGGCGGCGCCGCATTCGTGTGCGCGATAATGGAAATGGCATTCCGCGCGATGAGCTGGCACTGGCGTTGAGTCGTCATGCGACGAGCAAAATCAGCTCATTGAGCGATTTAGAAGCCATTCAAAGTTTAGGCTTTCGGGGCGAAGCACTGGCGAGTATTAGTTCCATCTCGCGCTTAACCCTCACCTCAAAAACAGCAGAACAAGAGCAAGCCTGGCAGGCATGGGTTGAAGGGCGTGATATGCAGGCTGAGTTAGCTCCGGCAAGTCATCCGCAAGGCACCACGGTGGATGTGCAAGATTTGTTCTTCAATACGCCGGCACGGCGAAAGTTCTTGCGCACCGACAAAACTGAATTTAGTCACATTGATGAAGTGTTGCGCCGTATTGCCTTGGCTCGTTTTGATGTGCGCTTTCAACTCCTACACAACGACAAAATCGTCCGTCAATATGCTGCCGTACAAACGCCTGAGCAATATGTTAAGCGCGTGGGGCAGGTGTGTGGCGGTAGTTTTACCGATCAAGTGATTGCCATCGATGAGCAATCGGGTCCAGTTAGATTGTGGGGGTGGGTGGCTCCAGCACATGCGTGTCGCCACCAGGCTGACGTGCAGTACTTCTATGTGAATGGCCGCATGATGCGTGACCGTTTGTTAGGGCATGCCGTGCGCCAAGCCTATGGTGACAGTTTGGGTGAAGATAGAACGCCCACCTTTGTTTTGTACTTAGAATTACCAGCGCAAGATGTCGATGTGAATGTGCACCCGGCGAAGCATGAAGTGCGTTTTCATCAAGCGCGCCAAATTCATGATTTTGTTCTGGCTGGCGTGCGTCAGGCATTCGCTGCGCAACAGCCACAATCTTCTGCGGAAACGACAAAACGTAGTCAGCATGGCTATACCGCCAGTAACGAAGCGCTGGCGCAGCAAGTGCGAGAATTACAGCCGCAACATCGCGAAATTTTTCCAACGCGGCCGACAGTTTCGCCATCAGCCGTCGCCGACTACGCAAACTTCGCAACGCCAACAAAAGCTCCGGCAGAAGTTAGCGCATGTGTCGAAACGTCGATAGCCGATAGCAAAGTGCTCACCGTTATTCAGCAACGCTTCGCGCTGGTTGAACATGAATCGTTAGCGTTGTTGAACTTGCAGCACGTTCAGCATCACTATTTGCAACACCAGTTGAATCAACAGGCTAAAATTGGGCTGGCAGGACAGCCTTTGTTGATACCGGTGAAACTCACCGACCCGGACATTGTGACTGCACTAAAAGCGGTGGATATGAAAGAGCTCGCCTTATTGGGTATTCGAATAGAGCGTGCAAAACAGTCGATTACCGTGTTAGATGTGCCATCCGCACTGCGGCAAACCGACATCGCATCGAGTATGCGAACTTTGGTATCGAAGTTGGACAGTCACCACGAGTTAATTGCTTGGCTGGCGCTTCACCAAGTACAAACGCATTATTCGTTGGCGCAAGCTGAACACTGGCTTCAATACGCACTCGAACTGAATAACTGTCCTGCGTCATTCTGGCTGACGGTATCGTTACCATCATTACCGGAGGCAATACGATGACGAAACCTCATGTCATTTGCCTTTACGGGCCGACAGCTGCAGGAAAAACAGGTTTGGCGATTGCGCTCACGCAACACTTACCGTGCGACATTATTTCCGTTGATTCAGCGTTGATTTACCGTGGGATGGATATCGGCACAGCGAAACCAACCGCGGAAGAGTTAGCGCAGGCACCACACCGACTCATTAATATTTGTGATCCGGCTGAAAGTTATTCGGCGGCGCAGTTTGCGGCAGATGCACGGCGAGAAATAGATAACATTATTGCGGCGGGGCGTATTCCGCTGTTGGTTGGCGGAACCATGTTATACTTCAAAGCTTTGCTTGAGGGCATGTCTAAACTACCTGAGGCGGATGCTACAATTCGCGCTCAATTGACTCAGGAACTAGAGCACAAGGGCAGCGAAGCGCTGCATGCCGAGTTGCAACGCATTG
>NCJS01000015.1 GCA_002279005.1 Idiomarina sp. 34-48-12
ATAGACGCGCGGCTACATAGAATCCTCTCGGATAGAGACTCTTGACTCATTTGGTATTCGCGTTCAATACGCAGTAACTTGGCAAGCTTTCGAGTGAGCTCATTCTGTAGATCGTCTCGATCACGTACTAATTTGCGTTCCATTACAGGTTCTCCGTTTTAAGAACAACGAAGAGTTTAGCTCACTAATTCGGCACTGAAGCGCATTGGCGTGATAAACATTACGGTTTATCCGTAATGTCGGACAGTGAATGTCACGGACGTGGATGTTTCTAGATAGTGAGTAGCGCCTTCAAGTCGATGCCAATGCGGCGCCAACGTGATGGGCTACTCATTATGGGCGTCTTATTTTAGGTCAGCGAGCCAGGCTTTGAAGTCGGGGCCGAGGGCTGGATGGCGCATGGCGTGTTCAACAAAAGCTTGCGCGTACCCAAGCTTGTTGCCGCAGTCATGGCTCTTGCCTTTCATGTAATACGCATTAACCGGCTGCTGCTCGAGTAGCATTGCCATGGCATCAGTTAACTGAATTTCATTGCCAGCGCCCGGCTGTGTTTTCTCCAGTAGCGCCCACAATGCGGCTGGGAATACATAGCGACCAACCACCGCTAAATCAGATGGCGCTTCAGCTACTGGCGGCTTTTCCACTAGCCGTTTAATGGAAGCCTGCTCGCCCGGCGCTAATTCCACGCCGTTAATATCAGCAACACCATATTGATTAACCAACTCAGCTGGTACTTTCTCGACCATGACTTGTGCGGCGCCAGAAGCATTAAAGTTAGCAACCATTTCCGCTAAGTTATCGCGACTCAAGTCGCTGCTCGCCGAATCAACGAGTACATCTGGCAACACCACTGCAAATGGCTGGTCTTCGATTAATGGACGCGCACATAGCACGGCGTGGCCAAGACCTTTTGCAACGTCTTGGCGCACCGCCATTACGGTAACTCCAGGCGGGCAAATTGCCCGCACTTCGGCTAAAAGTTGATCTTTTGCCCGCTTCTCCAGCATATCTTCTAGTTCATAGTTTGCGTCGAAGTGGTTTTCGATAGCGTTTTTGCTTGAGTGAGTCACCAAAATAATATCGGTTAACCCAGCAGCAGCGCACTCTTCGACAATATACTGAATCAACGGCCGGTCAACCAACGGCAGCATTTCCTTCGGAATTGCTTTGGTTGCTGGCAGCATCCGCGTCCCCAGACCTGCCACCGGAATCACAACTTTTTTTACCATGTTCAACAAATCCTATTGTTTAATATCTTATTGCTTTTCAGCTTTAGTGCCTAAGCCTTCATGCTCGGCAACGGCATCAAGCTCTTGATCTACACCTTCAGCAACCGTAGTTGGTGCTGCGCGCTCAGCGCCGTGCATCCAGTTCACCAACATGCCTGAGATGAGCCACAAAATAACAGCAAATACGAGCAAGCCCACAGCAACACCACCGAACACCACTAGTAAGCCTGAGTACTGTGCCTCAAGACCAATTGCCTTCGCTAAGTTAATTGAAAACTCGTACTTATCGGCTTCTTCACTGAATGCGCCGACCATACCGGCCAAATAACTTGCGATTGCAGGCATCAAGAACCAAATACCCATCACTAATGAAGCTAGGCGTAATGGAGCAAGTTTGGTCATCAGTGACAAGCCAACTGGCGAAATACATAGCTCACCTAGGGTGTGGAACATGTAAGCAAGTACCAGCCACATCATATTCGCTTTGCCAGTCACTTGAATTTCGAACAAGCCAAGAATCAAGAACACGAAACCAATCGAGGTAAGAATCAAACCAACAAATACTTTTATTGGTGCATCTGGGCTCTTATCTTTTTTATGCAACCACATCCACAAAAACGAGAATACTGGAGCAAACAACAGAATAAATAGCGGATTCAACGACTGGAAATAACCTGCAGGTACTTCGGTTTCGCCAATCATTCGATCAGTAAATCGGTCAGCATAAATGTTCATTAAACCACCGGCTTGCTCGAACGCTAACCAGAACACAGTGACGAACACAAACAGGAATAAAATAACGCGAAGACGATCATGCTCAACTTTTGACAATGGCTTCTTCACGCCACCAGCAGCGTCACGGTCACGTTTTGCACCAGGAATCTTACCAATATCGCCCAAGAAACGTTGGAAGAATAAACCTTGGGTAATTACCGCTAGCGTCATACCAACACCAGCCGCGAAATAACCCCAGCGCCAACCATAATCCGCGCTCTCGCCTAATGTAGAGGTGACTAATGGTGCAATGAATGCACCTAAGTTAATACCCATGTAGAAGATAGAGAAAGCACTATCACGACGTGCATCACCTTGTTGATAAAGGTCACCAACAATCGTCGAAATGTTTGGTTTAAATAGGCCGTTACCAGCAATCAAAATACCTAAACCAACGTAGAACAGTTCAATACTGTGTGGAGTGGCCGCAAACAGCGTGAACTGTGCTGCTGCCATTAAGATACCACCCAACAAGATTGAACGACGCTGACCTAAATAGTTATCAGCTAACCATCCACCAATTAGCGGCGTGAAATAGACAAGGCCGGTATACATACCATACAGAGACAATGCATCTGCATCGCTCATACCGAATCCTGGGTTTGCCGCTTCAGTAGCTGCAACTAACGTAAGTACTAACAATGCGCGCATGCCGTAGTAAGAGAAACGCTCCCACATTTCGGCAGTAAAAAGCACATACAGGCCCTTCGGGTGACCCCAAAGTTCAGACTTCGCAGGCGCCTGGCTCATAAAATATTCCTCAGTAAATGTAATTATAGTTATTCAAGTTATAACAGTGACGGGCTTTTATAACGCAGAAGCCTTGCATGGTGCAAGGCTTCGAGGCTTAAAACTGGTCGTAAAAGTCTTCGTCCAGTTCCTCTTCTTCGGGCGGGGCTGGCGGATTACCATCATAAACTTTGTCTTGCCAGCGCTGAAAATAAGACTCTTTCACGAATGAATATGGGTCTAACGATTCTTCCAACATCGGTTCTAAATCCATGAGCTTTATGCGCGCCTCTAAACCTTTAATCATCCAACGCGCCACACTGGCTGGGCCATTGATGTTATCGAGCGGAAAGTACATGCCATCAACAACGTCACCACCGCGATCAACCACAACCGTCGGCCCAAGACCTGGCAGCATCAAATAGGGACCATCCGCAACGCCATAAGAAGCCAAGACTTCGCCGAAGCCTTCTTGACGACGCTCAATCCCCATTTCTGTTGCGACATCGAAAATACCGAGCACACCCACCGTGGAGTTAATGGTGAAGCGCCAGAAACTGACACCCGCGTCAACAACCTTGCCTTGCAATGCATTGTTGACCAACGAGGATACTTCATCGAGGTTTTCTACCGCGTTCGATAACCCTTTACGAACCGGTTTTGGCACATGACTATAGGCCTTCGCCGCCGGACGAATCACCGCATCATCAAGCTCTTCGTTGAAATCCCACACATCGCGGTTCACCTGCTCGAAAGGATCACGTTCGTCGGCCCAAGCATCATCCTGTGGGGCGCTCGCGCAACCGCTTGCCAACAAGGCAACTGCAGCAATTGCTATCAATCTATCCATAAAAACTCCCTAAAAACCAAAAGCGTTATTCAATCACTAAGCGCACTGAGGTGGTGGCTGGTTCGATAATGAGTGGCACCGCATCCAAATCCCCCTCAGCCGCATCAATTTGCTCATCAGCTGATATACGCGCCATCACTTGCCATTGGTTCAGTTGGCTCATGCGATAATCCGGTAACATCGCGTTGGCGTCTGATAACGTGACCGTCACTGGAAACTCGGTAACCGGCTGACGCACAACGGCTGCTGGCATACCTGGGCCTTCTGCGGCGCGCACGTACACAAACAAAGTTGCGCCCTCAGGCACTTCTGCCAATCGTTCTTCAGCAACCTCAACCGTCACCGTTAATTCAAGTTCGGTTGCTTCTAAGCGTTGCTTGGCATCAGCAACAGCGGTTGCGACAGGTTGGTAACGCTCGTCGGATTCTGGAATTTGCTGGAGTAATAATCCCCAAGCGGTAATCGCTTGCTCCCAATCACCGCGTTGAAACGCGACAAATCCCAATAACGAAAGAGCTTCTTGGTTGCTCGGCTCTTGCTCAAGCACCCGACGCAGCATGGTTGCCGCTTCAGGCATCATCGCGTCATCACCAGTTTGCAGCAACAACTGCGCATAACTTAATAAGGTACCGACACGATTTGGCTCGATACTTAGCGACTTCTTATAGGCTTCAATCGCTTGCTCAAGCTGGCCAAGCGCAGTCATTGAGCGCGCATAAACCAACCACGCCACCGCATCATCCGGTTCACGAGCTAAACGTTGACGTAAACCAAGTGCAAACGTTTCTAACTCTTCACGGGTTGTTTGGGCGCTATCGTTGGTGAGCACCTTTTTACCTAGCTCTGGCAGCGCCTGTATGGCGTCATCCGCTTGGCGCTGCAACGACCAGCTCCCGAATAAGCTATAGAGAACAACAGTCATTACCACCAGTAACACTGCCGGTAGCCAAATATTGCGACCAACTTGCTGATCATGCAACTGCTCTAACTCAGAATTTTCAGTAACAAAACGTTTATCTAACTCAGCGTTTGCCCGGGTAAATGCATTTTCCGTGAGCAAACCGTCTTCGCGTTCCTGCACCAGCTCAAGTTTACGCTGCTCATACAATTCGCGATTCACGTCTAACCGAGTGCGCTGTTGATCGCGTTGGCGTCTGCCGGTTAGCAGCAGAAATAAACCACCGGCGAGTGCTACGGCTAAAATCAACGCAATATGTACAATCATGATGATTTATCCTGTTCTGATTCGCCCTGCTCTGAGCCACCTTGGTTTGAATGACGTAACGCAGCTAATTGCGCTTGTTCGTCCGCGCTTAACTCAACCTCGGCATTATTGCGGGCACGCACCCGCATCAAAATCACCCCTGCGCCTACCAATATCACTATCACTGGGCCAAGCCAGAGGACGACTGTACTTAGCTTCACCGGCGGTCGGTAATAGGCAAAATCGCCATAACGCGCCACCATGTAATCAACCACTTCTTGCTTCGATGCGCCCTGCTGCACCATCATGTAGGCGCGGTCGCGCAGGTCTTTGGCTAACGGCGCATCTGAATCACCAATGGTTTGATTCTGACATTTCGGACAACGTAACTCGTCTATGAGCTCGCGAAACAATGCTTCTTTCTGCGGGTCATCAAATTGATAGGTCTCAAGATTAACGGCATAAGCCACGCTCAACGAACTCAGCGCTATGGTTAACGTAACCATCACCATGGTTATGAAATTCTTAATCATTGGCTCGCCCCCGCAGCCTGATACGTTTGCATCAGACGCTCATATTGCGGCCCTAAAATAGTATTCCAAACGCGATCATTCACATCACCAACATGGCGATAAACCACTTCACCGTCGGCATTAATTAAAAACGTTTCCGGTGCGCCGTAAACGCCAAAATCAAGCGCAACCATACCGCGCTCATCAAACAAATTGACTTGGTACGGGTCACCTAGGGTGTTGAGCCAGTTTACGGCCTTGGCACGCGAGTCGTCTTTATAGTTTAAGCCAACAATATAGACGCCTTCCGCGGCTAGCTTATTCAAGTACTCATGCTCGGCACGACAAGTTGGACACCATGTAGCCCAAACATTGAGCAGCATCGGACGCCCCTGCAATACCGCCTCCGTGTGTTTCTTACCGGTATCGTAAACATCTGGCAACTCAAACTGCGGCACCGGTTTACCCACCAACGCTGAGCTAAGCTCGGTCGGGTCTGAAAATAAACCACGCAATAAGAAAATGGTTAGCCACAAAAATGCCAGTAACGGTAGGGCCAAGATCACCCAACGTAATTTGCTACGCTGTGCCATAGTCACCTCCTTGTTTTCGCTGCGAGCGATAACGTTTGTCGCTCATGGCTAATGCACCACCTAGTGCCATGATCACGGCACCAAGCCAAATCCAGCGCACAAATGGCTTAATATAAATGCGCACAGCCCATGCATCAGGATTTTCGTCATCTTGAAGTGGCTCACCCAGCGCAACATACACATCACGCAAAAAGCCAGAATCTAAGCCGACTTCCGTCATACTCATGCGTTGCACGGTATAAAAGCGCTTCTCAGACACCAAGTCAGCGATTTTCTGCTCATCTTTGAACACGCTAAATTCAGCATGGTCAGTTAAGTAGTTAGGCCCTTGCTGTTCACTCAGTAAATCGAACTGAATTCGATAGTGCTCTACTTGCACCGACTCACCCGGCGCCAATCGCACATCGCGTTCAATTTCATATTGGCTAACCGCTGCAATACCAACCAAAGTCACGGCAAAACCTAAGTGACCGAGTACCATACCCCAATGACTTCGCCCTAATTTCGTCAAGCTAGCTAGGCCCTGACCACGCTGCTGAATGCGTTGCTTCAACTCGGCAACCAGTGTCATCACTATCCATATCGCCATCACTAAGCCTAATACCGTCATCGCCAAAATCTGGTCGGCAAATACGTACGGCAGTGCGAAGCCAAGCAGTACAGCCAGTGCAAAGGCGAGGAATAAATCCGGTGCGAGCGGTTTCAATTCTTGGCGACGCCAGCGCAGCAACGGCCCTAAGCCCATCAACAAGACAAACGGCACAATCAGCCACGTGAACATTTGATTGAAGAACGGCACACCAATGGAAATGGAACCTAAACCAAGCTCTTTATGTACCAGTGGCAACAACGTGCCAAGCAGCACAACGAGGGTTGCCGCCATTAATAAAATATTATTCCCTAGCAACATCACTTCGCGTGACACCGCTTCGTATTTTGTTTGGCTATTGACGGCACCAGCGCGCAAGGCAAACAATAACAGTGAGCCGCCAATAACAACGGCCAAGAGACCGAGAATAAACAAACCACGCGCAGGATCGGTGGCGAATGCATGCACCGAAACAATCACGCCTGAACGTACCAAGAAGGTACCGAGTAAGCTCAAGCTGAATGCAGAAATGGCTAACAGCACGGTCCACGATTTAAACGCACCCCGTTTTTCTGTAACAGCTAACGAGTGAATCAGTGCCGTGCCAACCAACCACGGCATAAAACTCGCATTCTCAACTGGGTCCCAGAACCACCAGCCGCCCCAGCCTAATTCGTAATATGCCCACCAGCTACCAAGTGCAATACCTAGTGTTAAGAAGCACCATGCGGCCGTCGCCCACGGCCGTGACCAGCGCGCCCATGACGCATCAAGTTTACCGCTGATGAGTGCCGCAATCGCAAAAGCAAAAGCAACCGAGAAACCAACATAGCCCATGTAGAGCAATGGCGGGTGGAATATCATGCCTGGGTCTTGCAGCAGTGGATTTAAATCACGCCCATCCACTGGAATTAACGGTAATGCGCGATCAAACGGGTTCGATACGCTTAGCATGAACAAGTAAAAGCCGATACTAATCAACCCAAGCACCGCCAGTACACGCGCCATCATGGTTAATGGCATGCGCCGCGAGAACATCGCGACTGCGGCAATCCAACCTGCCTGCATCAGCATCCACAATAAGAACGAGCCTTCATGTGAACCCCATACTGCGGTGATGCGATACACCAATGGCAACGCCGTATTTGAGTTATGCGCAACGTAGGAGATAGTAAAGTCGTTAACGATGAAACCATAGGTCAACGCAGCGTACGCTAGGGCCGTAAATAAGAACTGCCCATAGGCAAGTGGCCGCGCCAGCAACATCGCGCCGCTATGGCCTCGCCAGGCACCCCATAACGGATAAATAGCAAGTAAAACGGAGAACGCCAGCGCTAATGCCAGCGTTAATTGTCCAAATTCAGCAATCATTGGTAATTTCCAGAGCTGTTTTGTTGGTCAGAGTCTTCTGCTTTTGAGCCGGTGTAATCAGACTGATTCGGGTTGACGTGTTTAATGCCTTTCATGGCTTCGGCTAATTCTGGCGGCATATATTCTTCGTCATGTTTCGCCAGTACTTCGGTCGCTTTAAGCACGTTTGGTTCAATCAACACACCTTGCGCCACAATACCCTGCCCCTCGCGGAACAAGTCCGGCAAAATACCAGTGTAAAGTACCGTCACTTCAGGGCCGGTATCGGTCACCTGAAAACTCACTTCAAGTGTTTTCGGATCGCGCTTCACCGAGCCTTCAACAACCATGCCGCCAACACGAATGCGCTGACCCACTTCTGGGCGAACTTTATCCGTGCCCTTACCCTCAATCATTTCTGATGGGGTATAAAACAAATCGATGTTCTGCGTTAACGCATACAATATCAGGCTGATTGCGGCAGCAACACCAACCACCAAAGACAAAACCCAAGCGAGGCGTTTTTTACGACGTGGAATCATTGGTCACCATACTCCTATGACGCTCTTGCTGTTTACGACGCGCAATACGTTGCTGTTGTTGCTGCTTTTTAACAGCCATCTGCGCTAATTTTTTGCGCGTCAGCAACCCGTGCACCACTAATATTGCGATAGCTAAAATGGATACCCCGAAGGCTAGCCATACATAAAACCCATAGCCACCCATCCAAATCACTTCTTGCCAACTATCAAACGCCATCGTTGGCCTCCACACCTAACTTTTCCATAGCCCACGGGCGGTGCAGCTCTTGCTTTAATATTTCATTACGCAACCGTTGCGTAATAAGCGCAGCGGTTAAGAATAAAAATCCTGCAATGCTAATCAATAGTGGAATTAGCATTTCCGGCGGCATCGATGGCTTCTCAAATTTGGTAATAGTGGCACCTTGATGCAACGAATTCCACCAATACACCGAGAAGTGAATAATCGGCACGTTAATCACGCCAACCAAAGCCAATATTGCCGCTGCTTTGGCACCAGTGCGTGCGTCATTAAATGCGTAATAGAGCGCCAGCACACCAATGTATAAGAACAATAAAATGAGTTGTGACGTTAAACGCGCATCCCATTCCCACCAAGTGCCCCACATCGGCTTGCCCCATACGGCACCGGTGAACAAAGCAACAAACGTGAGCGTCGCCCCGACTGGCGCAATGGCTGCAATCGCCCATTCGGCCGTGCGAATTTGCCATACCAGCGCAATCAATGCGGCAATCGCCATGCCGGTGTAGGCCCCCATCGAGAACATGGCACTCGGTACATGAATGAAAATAATGCGGTAACTGTCACCTTGCTGATAATCAGGTGGCGCATAGAACAAGCCCCAAACTAATCCAACCGTCACGAAAATTAGTGCTAAACCGCTTAACCACGGCTGCCATAAGCCTAATAATCGATAGGTTGCTTCGCCTTTTGCGTACGGATGTAACCATTTCCACATATTAATTTACGCTCACTCGAATTGCTGCTGCGACGGCCAATGGCGCCAAGGTTAACGTCAATAACATCAGTCCGGCTAATAGTAACACTTGCCCATAAGCAGATGTACCTACCAGCGTACTCTCAACCGCTGCCGCTGCAAATATCAACAAAGGGATAAACAGTGGCAACAATAACAAACTTAACAACGCCCCACCGCGCCCTAAACTCACGGTTAATGCGGCACCAACGGCGGTCATCGCACTCAACATTGGGGTACCTACTAAGAGAGTGAGCATCAGTGTGCCCCACGCCTCAAACGGTAATTTAAGTAATAACGCACAAACCGGCGCGAGGATCACCAGCGGCAACCCGCTCAACAACCAGTGTACGACTATTTTCCCAAGCGCTAAAAATGGTAACGGAGCCGGCGACAAAACTAACTGCTCTAGGTTGCCGTCCAAAAAATCATCCCGAAATAATCGCTCAGACCCAAGTAGTGATGACAACAATGCGGCCACCCAAATAACTCCAGTGGCGATACGCCCGAGTACGTCAGGCCCAGGCCCTACTGCCAGCGGAAATAACGTGACGACAATGACCACAAACAACAGCGGATTGATAACATCGCTACGTCGCCGCAGCGCCACTGCTAAATCGCGTCGCATCACTGCCGACAGCAATTGCCATGAGCTCGCCTTATTCATACACGAGCTCCTCATCGTTATGTTCGATGCGAATTTTTTGCAAACGTTCACCCGACCATGTCAGTGGCTGATGTGATGTCAGCAACAGTGAGCCGCCATTTTCGAGGTGCTGTTGAAAGCGCTGGTGCAATAATTCAATCCCGTAAGTATCTAATGCGGTAAAAGGCTCATCTAGAATCCACAGTTTCGCTTGGCTATACCAAAGGCGTGCAAGGGCAATACGTCGTTGTTGGCCAGCCGAAAGTTGTTGTGCAGGAATATCTTCAAGCCCCAACAGGCCGACAGTCTCAAGCAATTGCCAAGCGTCAACGTTATTGGCGCCATCAAGTTGGGTTTGAAAGTGAAGGTTTTCTAACGCGGTGAGTTCCGCTTTTACTGCGGGTTTATGCCCAATAAACAGGGTTTGACGTTGCCACAGCTCAGGATCATGCTGTTGCGGCTGTCCAAACAACCATACTTCGCCTTCAAGTGGCTGCAGCAATCCAGCAATAATGCGCAGTAACGTTGATTTACCTGCGCCGTTTGGCCCCTCAACATGAAGAATTTCACCGGCGCCTAGTTGCAGTGAGAGAGCTGAGAATAACGTGCGTCCTGCACGTACCGACGTGAGTTGTTTAGCTTCGATAACAACAGACATTGGAGTTGAGGCAACCTATCGGGTCAACAAAAGTGACCCGATAGTACCACAGGTTTACAAGGCAATATAAGCCTTACCCATCAATTTTCGTCCATTCGCACGTTATGTACTTCGTTCTGACTCAAGTTAAGAATCGTAATGGTTGATGGGGTGAAGGTAAATCCTGCTTTGCTGAAACTTAGCACTGTCGAAGTTCCAGCTGGAATACCGTTACATGCATACGCACCGGTGTCCGCGTCACCTTGTTTCGAGAAGGTACATGTAACCCCAGTTCCTTCAACCGTAACACCACGATAATGCGAGTTTTTACAGGCCGCACCGTTGTACTGTAAGCAATAAATTTCACCAGTAACGGAATAAAGTGGCACAGCCCCCGAACTGTCGGTAACGGTGACGTTCACACTACTGGTCTGTTGGGTCGCTTCTAACGGATGCACTGGCAAACTACCAAGCACACTGGCGTTGCCCATATTGGCGTTCATCGTCACTGTCGCCACACCACCGTCGCGCGCACTCACACGTCCACGGCTGTATGTTCCGTAAAAATTCTGAGTAGGATCAACAATCGTTTGAATCGGCTCATTGGTGACGTCGGCTACAGGAACATTCGTTGTTTCCCACAGCCCTAACAACGTGAGGTTTACCTCATAAAACGGTACCTTGGAAATCCAATCTGCTTCATTGTTTAAAATAGCGGTGCGCACCGTTTCCAAATGGGCATCGGTCATATCATCAAGGTAAACACCGCGCCCAATCAATTGGTGGGAGCCTGGTGTTACCGTAATATCCCGGCCAGTTGGTTGACTCGGTAATGCGTTACCTAATACCAACGCTTTTACAACATCGCGAACGTATTTTGTGTAAGTTGCAGCGCCATTCGGATCAATCAAATAGCCCGCAGACGTTACCGTTGCGGCGTGAAGTTGCCAATCCGGATACATCGCATACCAACCATCAATACGGCGCATACGACAAGATTCTTCATAAACGTTGTTTGCGCCTTGGTTGGCTTCCACTAAGTTACCACTAGCATCGCGATAAAAATGCCGGTGGTTACCGTTTTGTTTACGCACTGTGTCATGCTTAAACACCGTTTGCTCGGCAACCATGGTGTTGTTATCGTGATGATCACGACAGCACTGGTTGCACAACGATGGCTGATCACTAACCGCTGGGTTAATGACCCCAGTCATTTTCTTGGTGTCAGCACCACCATTCGGATCAAGCACAAGTCGACCATCTTTTAACATCAGGCGATGCGGCGTGGTTGCGGTATCTTCAAAACCGGTGAACATGCACGAGCAGTTGAGCGTAATAAAATCTTCAACGCGTTGTGTTTGTGTGGCTTCATCGTAAGTTACCGTATCGAATCGAACGGTTAGGCGGTCACCACGCTGCATCACCGTTGGTGTTGGGCGCGTTGTTTCTTTCACTTGATATTGCGTGGCTGAATCGTCTTCGGTCAATTTAACTGCAATAACCTCTGGTGCCGCACCAGGATTGTAGGTCACACTCGGTTCGTTTCGTGGTGGTGGTGTCGTTACCGCCAGCCCACCATCGCGCATAGCAATACGACCAATCCACGCTTCCATCGTCAGCGTTAGGTTATCTCCACCGCGAGTTTGCCAATCTACCGAGATATCAACAGACTTCGCATCTGGGCTTGGTGGGAGTGGATCCGGCAGATTCGCATCGCCTGTCGTTACCCACATACCGTTAAAATACTGCGGCGCAACGGTCCAAGCCACCGTATAGTTTTTGTCGTCAAGTAATACGGTATCGGTACCAGAAGCAATGTCGGGATATAGCTGGAAGCGCAACTCCTCGAGTCGTTGCTGCGCAATCTTGAGCGCTGTGGCATGCTCAGCCGCACGCACAGAACTTTGCATGAACGTACGTTGTAAGCTAACGAGCCCTGTAACACCAATGGCAATAATCACTAATGCCACCAACACCTCAACAAAGGTGAATCCGCGCCCACGCGTTTTATAAGTTCGATTAGAAATCACGCCAGCTCCCCCCTACCCGTAATACGCGCTTGAATGCGTCGTTGCTGACCAAATTCGTTAATACTTCTTCGTGATAGCGTACTTTTAAGGTGCCATTGGATAACGTGGGATCAAAGTTCGCCATCACCGCGCCATTGATGGTGGCACCGCCATTCAACTTAAGCTCATAATTTGCTAGGTTTCCTGGGGTTTTAAACGCAAACACCATGCCGTTTACCACCGTATTACCGTTAATTGCTAAGTCGCCATCTTGAATCACTAACGCAACAGGGTTTTCAGTTGACCCGATATTCACCGATGGCGCGCAGTTACCAATCACCCAGATTAACCCGGTAGAAGCAGGACCAATGGAATCACAGCCATTCACTATTTGATTAGCTGAATCGCGTAATTCCTGCCATTTCGATTCCGGAACACCGAATAAATACTCTAGTAAATCAGGCGGGAAATTCGGGTCATTATCTAGAATATCGACACCATGGTCGCCACGCTCACTGAATGGTCTTGAAGAGCAAGCGCCTTCGCTAAACTCCTGCTGACCACAGGTGGTTCCGCTGCCATTCACATCAACATCACCCTCGGTCCAAATTGACAACGGCACACCATCGCCGCCGCCATTCGGATTCGCAACCACTTCGAAGTTACCGGATACATTCATACTGCCTTTAATCGCAACCGGCGTGTCTGGCGCCGAGCGAATCATCGGCAACACCGCGACTTGCTGACGTAAGGTGCGCGTGGCTCTCGTATCTGCAGACGTCGCCGTTAATACCACGTCGACAATATCAACATCGCCACGAATGGTATCGTCAAAGCGCGTACTGGAAAGCGTTGCATTGTATTGTGCGCCACCAATCACGCCATCAATGGTGCGATTGAGGTTCGATTTTTCAGCGTTCACTTCCATCACAATTTGCTCAATAGCCGCATCTGCCACCATCGTTGCTTCTTGCATGCTGGCGTGGTTACGCGTTATTCGCTGCTCCTGCACCTTAAATCGCGCAGTATAAAGCGTCACCAAAATGATGATAGAAAGGAGTAAGACTGTGATTGTAATTGTGGCAAAGCCCGATTGTTTAAAACGCATTGCGAAGCACCACCTCTGTTGCAAACTCTCGTGATACTTGGGCATCGCTTGGTAGTGACACCACCATCAACACTTCAACAACTTGTTCATTCACATCGTCTAACATGCGCTCGGTAAGAATAAACTCCAGCACATCGACTTGAATTAAATCAGGGCTGGTTAACCCTTCCCAGCCATCTTGGTCGCACGTTGCGCCCGCTTGTCGGCGTTGTACTTGGCCATTGCGCAGACGATAGCCAAATTGTTCAACCGCACCGTCATGCACCGCATCATTATCCGCATCGTATTCAAATAACAAACAACTGGATGCCACTTCACTCGGATGCTGCGAAACGGTAATGGTGTTATTGAACGCGGTCACCGCATTATCGGGGTCCACAACCAATAAATGGGCGTTTCCGCGATATCCGGCGCGACGTAAATCACCCATCAGCAAATCCATCACTGCCGTGGATTCTTCTTGGAGTTGGCTCAACTGTAAACTGCGCGAATTGGTGCCAAGTGTTGCAGAAAACACCGACGTTAACGCCGCCATCAGAATTAAGCCAAGCGTAATGGTGATCATTAATTCAACAAGCGATAAACCGCGCTGCTTTAACATGCTGGATAACTCCCCACACCACCAACTTGGCAATAACGCAAGCGGCCAAGTGTACTGACCACCACACGTACCTCTCGCTCGACAGCGTTGCTGCTGTCACGCAATTGATAACTCACCGTACCAGCGTTACCTTCAGCCAAACCGCGCAGCGCGTCGAAGCGGGTATGGTCACCAGCCGAGAACGCAGCGGATGCCATGGTTACGCCAGAATATTCGGTACCATTAATTTGCCGTAACACGCCGTTAATTGAGCAGTCTTCGGTAAGGCAATCACAGTCACTCGATACAGCAACCGCTGCGCACCACTTGCCATCCAAATTATCCCAGACCACAAAACGGTTCTCGCCGCTACTTAGCGCATCAGAGCGGGCGTATTGCAGCAATGCATAGGTATCTTGTGCAGCGCCCTGTAGGCGCATTGTTCGAGCCATTTCGATAGTCGCAGGCACACCCCATCCCAGCACAATGCTGAGAATTAACAACGTGATGATAAGCTCTAGTAAAGTGAATCCTTGACGCATTGCGTTTGTTCCAAAATTGTCGTACTAATGAACACATGCACTAAGCATAGTATAAACAGGTGGAATAAATGCAAGTTGAAAAAAAGTTATCCGGCATGACCTTGATTGAATTGATGATCGTCGTCGCAATTATCGGCATCATTGCCGCTATCGCTTATCCGAACTTTACCGACTATGTTAAACAGGGCCGCAGAGCAGACGCCATGGGCGAATTGATGAAATTACAGATGGCCCAAGAAGAGTACCGATTGCGCAATACCAGCTATGCCACGATAGCTGATCTCGGCTTTACATCGTCAAGCGAATTTTACACTTTTAGCGTGTCGAACCTTGGCGCCGAGACCTATACCTTAACGGCTACGGCCAAAGGCGCGCAGGTTTCTGATACGGAATGTGCCACCATGAGCATCAATCAGAACGACCAAAAAACCCCCACCACCTGTTGGCAGTAACAGGCGAAAGCGATATTAGCTATTGGATATTAGATATTAGAAAAAACACAAATACCCGATACAACAGTTCTAATATCTAATATCCAATAGCTAATATCGTACTTGTTTTTACAATTCGACGACGCGGAGTTCTGGGGGGATGGAGAAGGTAATATTCTCTTCTCGCCCACTGCGCTCCTGAACCGTCTGCCCGCCCCACGATTGCAGCTTTTTCACCACATCGCGAACCAGAACTTCTGGCGCTGAAGCACCGGCAGTTACACCAATGTTTACTTTGCCATCAAGCCAAGCTTGGTCAATGCAAGAAGCATCATCAATCAGATGGGCAGGCGTCCCCATCTTTTCAGCAAGCTCGCGTAAACGGTTGGAGTTCGAGCTATTACGCGCACCAACAACGAGCAGTAAATCAACTTCAGCAGCAAGCTCGCGTACCGCATCTTGGCGGTTTTGAGTGGCATAGCAGATATCATCTTTGCGCGGCCCCTGCACTTCAGGGAATTTTTCGCGCAGCGCATCAATCACGTCAGCCGTATCATCAACCGACAACGTGGTTTGGCTCATGTAGTGCAATTGTTTCGGATCTTTCACTTCGAGGTTTGCGACATCATCCACCGATTCAACGAGATAAATACCACCTTTCGGGTTGTTATACTGGCCCATGGTGCCTTCTACTTCTGGATGTCCCGCATGGCCAATCAATACACACTCATGGCCTTTACGGCTCGCGCGCGTCACTTCCATATGCACTTTGGTCACTAACGGACAGGTCGCATCAAAAACTCGCAAGCCACGGTCTTTTGCCTCTTGGCGAACCGCTTGCGACACACCGTGCGCAGAAAAAATCACAATGCTATCGTCTGGCACTTCATGCAGCTCATCAACAAACACGGCACCGCGAGCACGCAACGAATCCACCACGTATTTGTTGTGCACCACTTCATGACGCACATAAATAGGCGGCTCAAAAATTTCTAACGCACGCTCAACAATCGTGATCGCTCGGTCAACACCGGCGCAAAAACCACGCGGATTCGCCAAAACAATATTCATAAAAACTCCAAGTGCGATATTAGCTATTGGATATTAGATATTAGAGAAAACACAAATACCCGATACATCAGTTCTAATATCAAATATCCAATAGCTAATATCGCTTTCGCTTTTTTAAGGATTTACCTCAATAATTTCGACGGCAAATCGTACTCGTTGGCCCGCCAACGGATGATTAAAGTCAATCGTCACAAACTGATCATTAATTGCCCGCACAATACCTGGCAACTCCGTGCCATCAGGCTGTGGAAACGTAAAAATTTGGCCAACTTCAGGGCGATCTGCACCGAACTTGGTGGTATCTACCTGATAATAGTTATCTTTGTTCGGCAGACCAAACGCGTCTTCTGGCGCCAGCTCGAACTCGCGGGCGTCACCAGCTTTTAAGCCAACCAAACAAGACTCGAAGTTTTCCGTTAATGAGCCATCGCCCATTCGAAACTTCGCTGGTTTGCCTGACATTTTTGTACTGTCAGCAACCGAATCATCGGTTAATTTGATAGTGAAATGCAAAATCACTTCGCGACCGTGTTCGATCGGGAGACGACTGATCATGACTGGGGCTCCTGGCGTTGCTCAAAAAACGCCTCTAATAGCATAAGTACTGCACCGATAGTTATTGCCATATCGGCAACGTTAAATGCCGGCCAGTGCCACTCATTCACATACACATCAATAAAATCAATAACGTAACCATACATAATACGGTCGATAACATTACCTATCGCACCAGCCAATATCAGGGCAAAGGCAAGGTTTTGACGCCACATATTCGCAGGATTACGGCGCAGCCAAATCAGTAACACCACACTGACGGCAATTGCCAAGAATGTGAATAACCAGCGCTGCCAGCCGCCTTGATCGCTCAAGAAGCTGAAGGCGGCGCCCATGTTACGCACGTACGTCAAATTTAAATAGGGCATCACCTCAATGCTTTCGTATAAATCGAAAACACGAATCACCCATTGCTTGGTAAATTGATCCAGAACAATAAGCAGTAAGGTTAGCCACAAAAAGCGCAACCCACTGGCGCGCTTTTGTAAATCAGTTGGCTTAAGCAAAATGGCGCTCCTCTCCGGCTCCATCAACGTTTGTGACGCAACGTTGGCACAGCGTTGGGTGGTTAGCAATAGTGCCAACCTCTGCACGATGGTGCCAACAGCGATCACATTTCTCGTACGCCGATTTCGCAACTTTTACCCAAACACCGTCAAGTTCGGTTGCAACCGCACCTTCAGGGGCTGACTCAACCGTTTCAACGGCAACGGCAGACGTAATAAAGGCAAATCGTAACTCATCTTTTAGACTAGTTAGCTGTGCAGCAATATCAGCCACCGCATACACGGTTACTTCAGCTTGCAAGCTACCGCCAATCACATCATCACGACGCGCTTGTTCAAGGGTACGGTTCACTTCATCACGTACCTCAAGCACCGTTTGCCACAAGGCATTATCGGCTGGACTCACGCTGATTTGCGCGGCTTCACGATACCAACTTTCGGTGAACACATAACGCGAGCGTGCTTCGCCATTAGCAAGTTGCTTCGGCAATGCATCCCAGATTTCTTGTGCCGTAAAGCTACAAATTGGCGCCAACCAACGCACCAGCATTTCGGCAATATGGTACAACGCGGTCTGACATGAACGACGCGCCACGCTGTCACGTTTCGCGGTGTACTGACGGTCTTTAATCACGTCTAAGTAGAAGCTACCTAACTCAATGGAACAGAAGTGCATGATCTTTTGCACCACGCCGTGGAACTGGTAGTCGTCTAACGCTTTTAGAATTTCTTCCTGCAAGCTAACGGCACGCGCCACAATCCACTTATCAATGGCAACCATATCGGCAGCAGCAACAGCATGCTTGCTTGGCTCAAACTCGTTGATATTGGCCAACAAGAAACGCGAGGTGTTACGGATACGACGATAACTATCGGCTGAGCGTTTCAAGATTTCATCAGAAACCGTCATCTCACCCGAGTAATCGGTTGCCGCAACCCATAAACGTAAGATATCACCGCCTAACTTGTTCATCACCTCAAGTGGCGCAATCACGTTGCCGATTGATTTCGACATTTTGCGACCTTGGCCATCAACCGTGAAACCATGCGTCAACACTTGCTTGTATGGCGCTTGTTGATACATCGCCACACCAGTCAACAAAGACGATTGGAACCAACCACGATGTTGGTCAGAACCTTCAAGATACAAATCTGCTGGCCATTGCAGGCCTGGCGTTTTGTTCAAAACGGCTTCGTGCGTCACACCTGAATCGAACCACACGTCTAAGGTGTCAGTCACTTTACGGTAATCTGCGGCTTCGTCACCTAATAGCTCTTCTGGCTCTAAATCAAACCAAGCCTGAATACCATCTTTTTCAACACGTTTCGCGACTTCTTCCATTAGTTCCAGTGTGCGTGGATGCAGTTCGTCAGTGTCACGACGTACAAATACAGCAATTGGGTTACCCCACGTGCGTTGACGTGAAATACACCAGTCAGGACGACCATCAACCATGCTTTCAATACGGCTTTGGCCCCATTCCGGCACCCAACGTACTTGTTTAATTTGTTCTAATGCTTTGGCGCGCAAACCTTGCTTGTCCATGCTAATGAACCACTGTGGGGTCGCACGGAAGATAATTGGCGTTTTGTGGCGCCAGCAATGTGGATACGAGTGATTATAGGCTTCGTGATGAATCAATCGCCCGGCTTCTTGCAGCGCATCGACAATATTTGGGTTCGCTTTCATCACGTGCTGACCAGCAAACATTGGCGTGTCTTCTTTATACACGCCGTTATCACCTACTGGGTTATACACTTCAATGCCATAACGCTGACCCACAATAAAGTCATCGACACCGTGCCCTGGTGCCGTGTGCACGCAGCCCGTACCAGAATCAGTGGTCACATGCTCACCCAGAATGAGTGGCACTTGAACATCCGCAAACAACGGATGATTCACTTTCACGTTTTCAAGCGCTTCACCTTTTGCGAAACCAAGCTTGTGATACGCATCAATGCCCCAGCGTTCCATGGCTGATTTCACTAAGTCATCGGCAAGTACCAAACGCATGGCTGGGCGCTCATCCGTCGCCTCAACCTGAACCAACGTATAATCAAGGCTCGGATGCAACGAAATGGCACGGTTTGCTGGAATGGTCCACGGCGTGGTGGTCCAAATCACAACCATCACCTCGCCTTCACCAGTATGACCTTCTGGGTGATCAAATTTACCCACCAATTCGCTTTCGTTCACAGGCGTAAAACCAACATCGATAGCTGGTGAACGCTTGTCTTGGTACTCCACTTCCGCTTCAGCTAGCGCAGAGCCACAATCGGTACACCAATGCACCGGCTTAAAGCCTTGTTGCATATGGCCATTAGCAATGATTTTTGCAAGCGCGCGAATACTGTCAGCCTCTTGCTTCGGGTTCATGGTCAAATAAGGGTTATCCCAATCACCAAACACACCCAAACGTTTAAAATCTTCGCGCTGACCGTCGACCTGAGTAAGCGCATACTCACGGCACTTTTGACGGAACTCAGCCACACTCAGCTTTTTACCCGGCTTGCCGTGTTTCTTCTCAACTTGCAGCTCAATTGGCAAGCCATGACAATCCCAACCAGGCACATATGGCGCATCAAAATCGCTTAGCGTTTTCGCTTTCACAATCATGTCTTTTAAGATTTTATTCACCGCGTGACCAATGTGAATATCACCGTTCGCATAAGGAGGGCCATCATGCAAAATAAACACCGGCTGACCCGCCTTCGCTTGGCGAATGAGGCCGTACACGTCGTCCGCGTACCACTGTTGCAACATCTGCGGCTCACGCTGCGCCAAATTACCGCGCATCGGAAACTCAGTTTCCGGCAGATTCAGTGTGTGTTTGTAGTCGGTCATCTTTGATTCCTTTTTCGAGGGCATAGTGTGCCCCATGGCTCATTTCAATTTTTGGATTCGAATAGGATATTAGCTATTAGATATTTGATATTAGACAAAACATAAATACCCGATACATCCGCTCTAATATCTAATATCTAATATCTAATAGCTAATATCGTTCTTGCTTTTTCAGCGTCGGCGGCGATTTGTTGCTGCAGCTGCGCGAAATCAGCGAACTTCTTCTCAGCGCGGATAAAGTGCGTCGGCATCACACGCAATTGCTGCCCATACAAATCACCAGCAAAATCGAACAAATGCACCTCAAGCTGCACCCGCTCACCATTTAATGTTGGTCGTCTGCCAATATTAGCAACGCCGGCATGCATTTTGCCATCATTGCATTGTACCTGCACAGCAAATACGCCCTGGAGTGGTGAATGCAACCGTTTTAACTGAATATTTGCGGTTGGAAAGCCGATAGTACGGCCTTTTTTCTCACCATGCACCACACGACCTTCGAAGGCATAAGGCCGACCAAGCATGGCTGCCGCATGGGTAAAATCGCCATCGCTTAAACACTGGCGTATTGCGGTGCTACTAACACGCTGCTGTTGTTGGCGGTAACTTTGTGTATCAACCACCTCAAAGCCCAACTCTGCGCCAGCACGTTGCAACATCGCGAAATCACCTTCGCGACCGTGTCCGAAACGAAAGTCATCACCAACCACCAGAAATTGCACACCGAGCATCTCAACCAACACGCGCTCGATAAACTCGCGCGCCGGCAGATTAGAAAACTTGCGATTAAACTCAATGACAATATGGCGATCGATACCCTGCTCTCGCAGCGCCATGTGTTTTTCACGAAAATTCGTCAATCGCGCCGGTGCTTTATCAGGCTGAAACAACTCTTGTGGCTGCGGCTCAAAGGTCATCACCGTCGCCGGAACACCACGTGCAAGTGCCTGTGCTTTTACCTGCGCCAACACCGCTTGATGGCCCAAATGAACACCATCAAAGTTGCCAATAGTAAGGACACACCCACGGTGCTTAGGTCGAATATTATGAATTCCGCGAATTAACTGCATCAGTGCGTAGCAAGCCTGTCGTTATTTCAGGTGATTAACAAAGCGGCGATTATAACAGGCTCGCCAAACGCTAACCAGACACTAAGGGCTCATTAATACCAGCTGAAATAGCTGATCACGCAGATCTTGCCTTGTTCGTACAAATAACAAGGCAGATATAAGAGAATCATCTCCCTCGGCAAGCCGATAAATAACCCGAATCTGCGCCGAGCTACTCTGCCAATCCTTTGAATAGCTCTTCGCGGCTAACAACACGACCAGCCCGAACATCCTTTTCAGCCAATGCAATCATTTTCAACATCGCCATCTGTTCTTGCATGGCTTCGTATTGGGCAGGATCTTGCACCACATACAACGGTTCACCGTTCTGGGTCACCAAAACCGGTTCATTCACATCCATGGTCGCAATTTCTTTCTTAAACCCTGACACAGTGGTCACGCGCGGGCGTTTAACGGTATACATGGCTCTTACTCCTTGTTGGTGGTTAGGAGCCAGGTTATGGCTTGTTGGATGACTTGTGGTTGTTGTAGTGGCACCATGTGGTCGCTTCCGGGTAGGGGAATATATTGGCCATTAGACACTGCTGCCTGATTAGCACTCCAAGCACTCCCTTCCTGCTGCCATTGTTGTAAAGCGGTCACTAGTTCAGGTTTATCTGCTATAGCTATCTCTTGTTGCTCAAAATCACTGTCGATCACACTGACTGGAATACCCGTTATCATGGGCAACGTCGCGTAGCCGTCTAAATCAGCAATATATGCAGCAATTTCGCGGGCTCGGACTTGCTGATGCGAAATCAGCAAACGTTGCTGCATGATTTGCTCCAAGTAACGCCAATCGACAGCAGTGTCATATTCATCAGCCCATTGCTTGATCTGCTGATATTCCACATCGAGTTTGTCTTTGGTTCGTTCGGTCCAATTGCCAGCAGCCAAATGCGGCAATAACGTCGCTAAATTGTCTCGATACCAGTTAGCTGGATAGCCCTGATACAAGCTCAATGAATGCGCTAATGGAATATCCGGATCAATATACAACATGGCTTGAATATCAAACTGCTCACCATGCAACTCATAGAACCAACGTGCACTGATACTGGCGCTAGCAAAGGCTACCACGGCCAATTGAGGTTCGTTGAGTTGCTGCATCACGAATGCCAAATCGTCGGCAAAGCGACGGTAGGTCAAATCATCACTACTGCTACTGAATGCGTTACCCAAGCGATCAACACTGTATACCCGATACTGCTCTGCTAATAGCGGTTGCAGCGCAGCAAACCAAGCGCTATCACTGTGGTAATTGTAATTAGGCCCAGCTAACAGAACCACTGCTGGACCCGAGTTATCGAGCCCCATCGCCCGAACATGAAATTGCCCTGCGGAAGTTTCGACCAAACGCGAATGCTCTGGTAACTCGGGTTGCTCAGCCACCGTAAAGACATAAGGAATCTCTTGGCTACTATCAGCAATGACCGACGCCTCACTCACGGTATCTGATAACTGACAACCAAGCAGCCCAAGCACCAACGTAAATGCCGCAATTAGATTCATGACCCGCCCCATGTCAGCCCCCTCTCCCTCTTATTTTGCTTATATACAATATCTAACAGCGAATATCGTACTTGCTCTTCTAATATCCAATATCTAATAGCTAATATCGCTTTTGCTCTTCACAACGCGAAGAAGGAGGAGGGACAGCAAATACGTGCCCGCCCCAGCGCCAATCAACAACGCCAACTGCCACGCGCGCTCAACAAATTCAGCCCCAAGCCACCACGACCGAGCCGGCACAAGATAGAGCACCACAGCAACCATTGCCACCACCGCGAGCGCTACTTTGGAGAGATAAGTTAAGGTGCCGGGGTAACGTTTCAGTACACCGTCGCGCCACAGGTTATAGCCCAACAACCCGGCGTTAACAGCAGCAGATAACGATGTTGCAATAGCTAAGCCGACGTAGCCGTAAGGAATCGCAAAAACGATATTGAACACCATGTTGGTGACCATGGCGATAATGCCGTACTTCACGGGGCGCTTGGTATCTTGGCGTGAATAGAATCCAGTTGCCAATACCTTCACCAACATAAAACTCAATAAGCCTGAGCCATACGCAAACAAACTATATGAGGCCAAGCGCGCATCTTCAGGCGTAAATTCACCGCGCATGAACAATACCATCAGCATCGGTTCGGCAAGTACAATCAAACCGCACATAGCCGGCAAACCGAGCAGGACAACCGTACGAATACCCCAGTCTAAAGTGCGACTAAATTCCTCAGCCGATTTGTCCACATGGCGTGAGCTTAAAGCTGGCAAAATAACCGTTGCAATCGCAATGCCAAATAATCCCAACGGAAATTCCAATAACCGGTCGGAGTAATACAACCAGCTAATTGAACCACTCATTAAGAACGAGGCGATAAACGTATCCAGCAGTAAGTTAATCTGACTAACCGACACCCCAAATAGCGCAGGAATCATCAACGTGCGGATTTTGGTGACGCCAGGGTCACGCCATCCCCAGCGTGGACGAACCAACAACCCTGCCCGCTTCAAAAACGGAATTTGAAATATAAATTGAACCGCACCACCAACAAACACACCCCATGCCAACGCATACTCAGGTTGTTCTAATTGCGGGCCAAGCCATATCGCGAAACCAATAATCGCAATATTCAAAAATACCGGCGTAAACGCCGCCACCGCGAATTTCCCAATGGTATTTAAAATCGCACCGGCTAAGGCGGTAAAGGTAATAAACCACAAATACGGAAACGTAATACGCAGCAAGTCGGCCGCTAAAACAAACTTATGCCCCTGCGGACCATCGTGGTACCAATCCAGAAACCAACCGGTACCAAACATTGCCGCCACCACGGGTGATGCAATCACACCCACCAGCGTCACAATCGTCACCAACGTGCCTAACGTACCCGCCACACGAGCAATCAACAAACGCTGCTCATCCAGCGTCTTACCTTGCTTATACTCCGTCAGTACCGGCACAAACGCCTGCGCAAACGCCCCTTCCGCAAACAACCGCCGCAAAAAATTCGGTATCTTGTTCGCAAAGAAGAACACATCGGCCGCCGCCCCCGCCCCCATCAAGTTCGCAATCACTACATCGCGCACAAGCCCAAGCACGCGCGAGATGAGCGTCATGAAGCTGACAATGATGCCGGATTTCGCTAGCGATTTAGACAATAGAACCTCAAATACGATATTAGCTATTGGATATTAGATATTAGTAAAACCTAGTTAAGTCGAATCTACTAGCATCATTTTCTTGGTTGAGTTGATCAAACCATTAAGTAGTCGATATACGAAACGAGTTTCAGTATGTAAACGACACTCGACGTAACCTAATCGAAAACTTATTTCGAGCTGCGTTTCTAATTCAGCAAGAGAACCACGAGCAATATAATAGAATCTTATTTGTTCTCTATAAGTCCCTCTACCAGCGCCTTCGGCTATGTTGCTAGACACAGAAACGACGGCTCGACGCATTTGACTGACAAGCCCAAATAATTCATGTCCCGGAAAACTATCAGTTATCTTATAGACTGATACACATAAGTCCATCGCCGAATTATAAACTTTCAAATTTTTAAACATGAACACCTCCCTGTATCACGCAACCTTACCCGTTTTTTTCTAATATCTAATATCCAATAGCTAATATCGTCCTTGACTTTCAGTCGGAAAACAGGCATATTCCCCGCCCTACAAAACCATTGCACTTAGATAACGAATTTTAGGAGTTCACCTTGGCTAACATTAAGTCTGCTAAAAAGCGTGCGGTACAAGCGGAAAAGAACCGTCGCCACAACGCGAGCCGTCGCTCAATGATGCGTACCTTGATGAAGAAAGTAACTGCTGCAATTGAAGCAGGCGATAAAGCGA
>NCJS01000073.1 GCA_002279005.1 Idiomarina sp. 34-48-12
TATAGTCATTCGTACCCTGAGAACTACACTGTGATATGCATCAGGGTATGCGCTTATTGGATACGAATATTGAGCGAGAATCACTCGACGATCACCGCTTTTCTTTCGATCCAGTAAGTGCTCCATTGCTCGCTAACGAATACTCAGGGCATGCATTAAGACTGCTAGCTATATTTCTTTCGAAGAGCGTGGAAAGCATACCAATCTTCAGTAAATAGGAGTTGGTTATGACTGCGATTAATCAGTTTGCTGCCCATGTCGGATTGGACTGGGCTGATAAAAAACACGATGTATGTATTCAATACGAAAGTGGTGAACGTCGCTTTCAGGTAATAAAACATACGCCTGAAGCACTTGATTCCTGGCTTAAGGAATTGCACAAGCAAGTAAAGGGAAAGATTGCGGTTGCCCTTGAGCTGAAGAAAGGACCGATAGTATACGCACTTCAGAAGTATTCCTTTGTTACGGTTTTTCCGGTGCATGCCTTATCGTTGGCTCGATATCGACAAGCTTTTTGGCCCAGTGGCGTCAAAGATGATCCACTTGATGCTGAATTAGCACTCGATTTGATGCTGCGTTACCCCAAGAAGATCAAAGCTATTGAGCCAAGCAATAGTGACATTCGTTTGCTACAACAGCTCGTTGAACAACGCCGGCTGCTAGTGGAAGATAAGCGTCGCTTTGTTAATCGCATTATCAATACGCTCAAGCAATACTATCCGCAACCTCTGGATTGGTTTTCACACCGGGACAGTGAGTTATTCTGTGACCTGATAATACGATGGCCTACGCTCCAACAATTAAAACGTGCGAGACCGCATACGGTCAGGCTATTCCTCAATGCAAAAGGAGGGACTGCAGTTGCTCATACCGAACAGCGTATTGAGTCTATTTTTAATGCTGTCCCACTTACCACCGACGCGAGTGTAATCGAAGCTAACGCTTTAATGGCATTGGCCCTAGCCAAACAAATAAAGCTAGTGGCCGAAAATATCAAAGCCTATGATGAACGAATTGAAACGCTGTTTGATACATTACCAGATGCTAGCTTATTCAAATCGTTACCGAGTATGGGCCCTTGTATGGGGCCGAGAATGCTAGCTGCTTTAGGTGATGACCGGAATCGTTTTAACAGTGCCGAAGAAATACAAAACTATGCGGGGGTAGCTCCGGTGACCGAGCGTAGCGGACAGAAGTCATGGGTGCACTGGCGATGGCAATGCGCCAAGTTCGTGAGGCAAACATTCGTTGAATGGGCTGCCAAAACGGTATATTCATCATATTGGGCTGGTCTTTACTATCAGCAACAACGAGAAAAAGGCAAATCCCACCAGTCTGCAGTTCGGGCATTAGCATTTAAATGGATACGCATCATCTACTGTTGCTGGAAAACGAAAACCCGTTACGATGAAGCAAGATATTTAAAAGCATTACGAGAGAGACAATCGCCTTTATTGATGGCATAAAACACTTGCTGAAAGTCTCAGGGCGTGAAGCGGACCAACTAAAGCCCAAGTAGCAGCCCCACAATTGCTCAATTTAAAGCCTTTAATCTAACTTCTAACTAAGGTCTATTCGTTTGAAGGCTCAGTTAAACGCTCTGGGACAAAATATGCTCGGTGTTGATATAGCCAAGAAGGCAATAATGCATGCGCTAGTGCCTCAGTACGCAACCTCTGATTGATATTTTGGTCAGTCACAAATTTGCGCTCATCAAAGTTATAGCGACCGGTTCTATCCTCTCCAGGAGTTAAAATCGCCACCCCTTGAGGTGTCATCCATGCGTAGTTATTACCAAATTGCATCATCGCACGATTAGCTGGTGGCACGGTGTCATTAGAAATATCCTGACCTATCGCAGGCGTCCAGGCAGATATACCTGCAAGCGATATAACCGTGGGCATTAAGTCGATCTGACTGGTAATTTCATTAATCTCTTTGGGTTGAATAGAGCCTCCCAGAATGAGTCCTGGGATGCGGAACTTTTGGATGGGAACTAATTCGTTTCCATAGACGCGCGTATCGTGATCAGCAACAATCAAAAAAATCGTATCTTCCCAGTAATTACTCGTCTTTGCTTTGTCGATAAACTTACCCAGCGCAAAGTCAGCGTATTTGACAGCGTTTTCTACCGTGTTTTTGGGCGTAGAATAGAGCTCGACTTCATCGTCCGGAAACTCGAAGGGTTCGTGGTTTGACGAAGTAAATACCAAGCTAAAAAAGGGCGTATTCTTTTTAGCTAGTTTCTCAAACCTTTTATCAGCGGTGTCAAACAGGTCCTCATCGCTCGCTCCCCAGCTACCGACAAACTTGGGGTTATCAATGTCACTCTGTCCAAGAATAGACTGGAAACCGTTACTTGCGAAAAAGCTCCCCATGTTGTCAAAGTGGGTTTCACCACCATAAAGAAATTCAGTGAAATATCCCTCACGCGACAACAGATCAGCAGCGGTATAAAAATCTTGCTGAGACAATGATAGTTTCACTGTACTCCTTCCCGGAGTGGGTAAGAAGCTGGAAATAACCGCCTCAATACCACGAACTGACCGAGTGCCTGTTGCGTAAAGCTGCTGAAACCACCACCCTTCCTTCCTAAGTTGCTGTAGGTTTGGCGTGACATTGATACCACCGAGATCTTCAACAAAAGTCGCGCCTAAGCTTTCCTCCAAAATAACGACGATATTTTTGGGTTTGTCGAAGCTCCGGGAGGCTTTATTAAAGTGCACTGTGGGGTATTCCTCAGATGGAAATGCCTTGTCTGCCAGGTGTGGCTGGGCACGAACTGTGTTAAGAATTTCCTCTAAGCTGGCATCTCCATAGATTCGTGAGGCATTTTCCTCGTGCCGCATACTGTAAATTGCGTACTCTAGCGAATAGGCCGAACTGATAACTAAACTATTCACCAAAGCATCCGATGTAACGGCAAAAAATGCGGGGTTCGCAGGACGATGTGCTAAGGTTGAACGCACGCCGGCAAAAACAAGCACCATCAAAAGCGGCCAAGCAATAAGCGCCCTGCCAGTGTATTGATTATGACCATAAGTTGCCTGGTTTAGTCGCTTAGCAAGCTTAATTAGTCCGTACAGGCAAATACTTAACACTCCCACGGTCAAAAGTAACCAGATTTTAAATCCTCCCCAAAGGGTACTTAGCACTTCCTTGGGGTACTCTAAATACTCAATAAACAGACGGTTAGGCCGTAAATCGTATTGCATAACAAAAGCAGGCGTTGAGATCTCCATAAACGTGATATAGGTGATAGCAATAATCAACCAAATGCTTTGAACTTTTTGCCAAGCTCTTGCACCCCAACGATTTAAAAATAATGGCGCGAATAGCAATAGAGGTAATGTTAGATAACCCATTTGAACGATGTCTGCTCTGAGGCCCATCAACATCAGGTAACTGAGGTTTCCTGCCTCAGTTACGCGATCAAACTGCCATATAAATAATAGTAAGCGACTAATACTTAGTATAATTAAGCCCAGCGAAAAGCCCGCTATAAGCGTCCGGTATTGGAATAGCGACGGCTTCAGTTCTCTTAGTAAAGGTGTATTGCTCATTAGTAGCCCAACTCAGTTCTGATAATGAACGCAATACTAAAAAACAAACCTTAAGCTGAACTTAATATTGACTGCTTACTATGCAGTTTTTCATTCCTAATGAGGTGACTATGAAACCGGGGAAAACTGGCGTAGCCCGAATAATCGACGCAACGCAGTATTCCATGAAAGGGCTTAGAGCGGCGTGGCGTTTTGAAGCGGCCTTTCGACAAGAGGTACTTTTATTGTTGGTGTTGCTGCCAGTTTTAGTGATAGCAGAGCTTGAGCTTTCAGAGCGGTTGCTACTGCTTATGTCATTGCTTGGTTTACTTATTACAGAGCTACTGAACTCCGCCATTGAAGCGGTTGTCGACCGCATTGGCCCCGACTTTCACGAGCTCAGCGGTCGAGCAAAAGACATCGCCTCCGCTGCAGTATTCATTGCTATCTGTCAGTTCATCGTCGTTTGGGTAGCTGTGTTATGGCCGCTTTAGAGTCCATGACGGTTTGGAGGCGTTGGACACGTGTTTTGGTGGTTTTTGTGGCTTTATTACTGGTCGTAGAATTTTTAGAGCTTAAGTTTTTGGTCGCCAATACTTTATACCAGCTCGAAGGGGGACAGTGGTCTTTACGGCACCATTTTATCACTGAAACGATTCTTCATGACGGTATACGGAAGCTTAATCTCGCATTTGTAGTGTTTGTCCTATTCCTAACCGTGGCTCAGTTCTTACCAACCAAAAGGGACAGCAAGCGGCGCCGGTATGTATTGTTACTCTTATCGGTTTTGTTGTCTTTTGGTTTAGTGAATTACCTTAAGGCTATGCTTGGTATGGACTGTCCTTGGGATTTGCAATTATACGGAGGAGCCAAACCATATATCAGCTTATGGTCGTTCAACGACACTCATTTTGGGTCGGGTCGGTGCTTCCCTTCGGGACATTCAAGTATTGGCTTTGCCTGGATTGCTCTGTACTTTTTCTGGCGTAAAAGCAGACCTTTTCTTGCGAGAGCTTCGCTGACTCTGTCACTTTCTTCCGGCTTTGTACTTGGAGGTGTTCAACAGCTCCGGGGCGCACACTTCTTTATTGATGACATAACAACAGCATTCATCTGTTGGAGCGTTTCTTTATTTATCTTTCATATAGGTGAGCAATATGCAGCGACTGACGCTTAATTTTCCAGCTCTATTAATACTCGTTGCGGCTTGGCTTGCTCTTGCATACTCGGGTCCTCTTATGAGTGCGTTGAGTGAATACGGGGTTCATGGGTTCACGCAAGTCAAACTGGTGGTGTTCATTGCTTTTTTCTATACTGTTGCGCTCGCCATCAGCCGATGCGTTAATGCTTTCAAGCCATTCGCAATATTGTTGTTTGTTCTTGCTGCTCCTGCACTTTTCTACATGTCGGAATATGGCATTATCATTGATGCAGATATGATAATTAATGCAATTGAGACCGATACGGCTGAGGCTCGCGACCAACTCTCTGGGAGTTTTTTTGAAACCTTCATAACACTTGGTGTTATCCCTTCGTTATTGCTGGCGTATATAAAACTCCCCCCTTCCAGTACGGCAACAAAAATAAAACAAGGCATTGCAGCGGCGACTTGCTTTTCAGTATTAGCGGTCGGTATCGCTTACACCAGTTATGACGACTTCGCTTCTTTATTTCGCAACCATCGAGATGTGAAGTACAGAGTCGCTCCTTTCAACGTCATATCAGCAACCGTCTCGGCTTTGAAACGAAAATTAGAGACCCCAACTCAATTTATAAGATTAGGGCAAGATGCCTTTCAGGTAAGTACGTCTGAAAAACCGAGAGTCATGGTAATCGTTTTGGGTGAGACAGCGCGTGCGGACCATTTTTCAATCAATAACTATGCTCGGCTGACAACGCCTTCACTGAATGCGCTCATGACATCAGAGCCAATATTCAGCTATAAAAGCGCTACATCGTGTGGAACGGCAACTGCTATTTCAGTGCCGTGCATGTTCAGTTTTTTAACAGCTGATAATTACTCGGATGTTGCTAGAAACTCGAGTAATGTATTAGATGTTTTAGAAACTGCCGGTATTAATGCAACATGGATAGAAAATAACTCTGGCTGCAAAGATGTCTGTAATCGAATTAAAACCGTCAAAATGAGCGAGTCCCGATGTGGGGAGTTGGAATGCTATGATGTAGATATGCTCGAACAACTCAAATCTTGGTTAAGCAATTTGCATCAGGACTCAATTATTGTGCTTCATCAAATGGGAAGTCATGGGCCTGCCTATTACGAACGGTCGCCTAACGAAATGAAACGGTTTTTACCCGAATGCAAAAGTCAAGAGCTGTCGAATTGTTCTGTGGATGAAATTACTAATGCTTATGACAACAGTTTGCTCGTCACCGACCAACTTGTAAGTCAGGTCATAAAGTTATTGAAAAGCCATACTGAACTGGACAGCAGTATGATGTATGTATCTGACCATGGTGAATCACTAGGGGATAACGGTATCTATCTGCATGGCTTGCCTAACTGGATAGCTCCAGAAGAACAACGTCACATACCCTGGATAGTATGGCCATCCGACACATTTAATGTAAGTAAACACGAAACGGGCGCTACTATCAGTCATGATAATTTTTCGCATACGATCCTGGGCTACTTTAATGTTGAAGCCTCTGTTTACAACGAACACCTTGACTTAACTAAACCTGATGGACGGTAAGCACATGCGTTTGCTACTCCTAGAAGATGATAAGTATTTGGCTGAAGGAATAATCAAGGGTCTAGGCCGAATGGGATACCTGGTTGAGCTAGCGGCAAACTTGTCTCAAGCTGAGACCGCCCTTAGGACAGATCAATTTGACCTTGCAATATTTGATCTCGGACTGCCCGATGGAAATGCCGTACCACTGATTAAAAAGTTAAGGAAAGCAGGCCAAGAAATCCCGATTCTCGTACTTACAGCGTGGGATGATATTGATACTAAAGTACTGGCATTAAACGAAGGCGCCAACGACTATGTGGTTAAGCCTTTTGAATTACGCGAATTAGAAGCGCGTATTCGAGTGCAGGTTCGCAAAGCAAACCAACACTTAAACGATATTATAACCTGTGGGCAACTGAATATTGACCTATCATCGCAGGAATGCCGTTTTCGTGACAAAACAATTAATTTGACTCGGCTTGAGTGGCTGTTGCTGAAACAGTTAGCGCTGCATAAAGGAAAAATAGTGAGTAAAGAGCAATTAGCGAGTGCGTGCTATGGCTGGGGAGGCGAACATGAGAGTAATTCGCTAGAAGTACACATTCACCATTTACGCAAGAAAATCGATGGTAATCTTATCTCAACGATAAGAGGCCTAGGTTATCGCTTACAAGATGAGTCATCATGAGCCTGTGGTCACTTCGTCGCTCATTGGTTGTTGGCATCAACTTAGCCGTGGTGACTGTACTTGCCGTCACGGCTTGGGCGAGTTACAGAGATATTCTGCATGAGCTGGATGAGGTTTTTGATGCGCAACTTGCTCAGACCGCAAAGTCGCTCGCAACGTTTTATGCGCCCGCTAAAAATAAACTGTCTGTCACTCAAATAATTCCGATATCGCAATATGATGATACCGGAGAGGATAGCTACGCTGAAGAAAAAGGTCCCAGCGGCCATAAATACGAGTCTAAGATTGGCTATCAAATTTACAATGTCGACGGTAATTTGCTGGCTTCAACAAACCAGGCTCAATCATTGAACCTTAAGGGTTTAGAAGCGGGTTACCATACATTAAAGAGTGACAAAAACACGTGGTTTATCTTTAGCTACTTCGAGGAATCCAAAGGCATATGGGTTCATACTTTTCAGCGTCAGGATGTTCGAGGTGAGCTGAGTGGCTACTTGGCCTCAGAGCAACTCTATCCACTATTATTAATGTGGGTTCCAATTAGCCTAATAATACTCCTCATCGTTTATATTGTCCTAAAACCCGTAAACCGTTTTGCTGCAGACCTAAGAGCTAGGGAGTTAAATAATTTGTCGCCAGTTGAGTCCGAACTGCCTAATGAGTTGGATCCGATCCGGCAAGCACTCAATCGGTTGTTGCATCAAATTAAAATGTTCTCGGAACGCGAAAAGCGGTTTGTCGCTGATGCTTCTCACGAACTGCGCACACCGTTAAGCGCAATCCAAGTACACGCCGAAAATGTCATTTCAGCTGATTCACTTGACGATGCCAAGCACTCTGGCAGGTCCATTTTTAACTCCGTGGAGCGAATGTCACGCCTTGTTAATCAACTGTTGTTGTTGAACCGGCTTGATAGCCTAAACTTTACTGAAAAGTTTGAGGAAGTTGAAATCAGTAAGTTGGTCTCTTTGGCGCTAAATCACTTACCAATCAATAAAGTGGAAAATCACCAATGGCACATTGATGTTTCCTCTATTCGAATAATTTGTGACGAAACTCTTATCGTTAGTGTTTTAACCAACCTGTTGTCCAATGCAATGAAATTTTCGCCGAAAGGTTCGAAAATACAGGTAGTCGCGCTCGAGACTGCTAACAGAGTCATTATCAAGGTTGCTGATGAAGGCAAGGGTGTCCCTAAAGAAACACTTGAGCGGTTGGGGGAGCGCTTCTATCGACTTCAAGAGCATAGTGCTGTATCAGGCGCTGGTTTAGGCCTGTCGATTACACAAAAGATAGTGCAACTGCACCATGGAAAAATTTCATTCAACAACTCATATCCCACGGGGCTTGAAGTGCACATAGAGTTACCTAAGTGAAACCTTGGGAAGTGATCGTATTTTACTGTTGGTGCCTCTAACAATTAATATCATGAGGTGCTAGCGTCCGCAATTGGCTGTGAGTTCAATCGTTCAGTGCAACACATTGTTTAAATCTCTCAACTGGACACTCATAGTTTAGC
>NCJS01000202.1 GCA_002279005.1 Idiomarina sp. 34-48-12
CACAACATCGCGAATTAAACGCGGACCATGATAAATAAAACCAGTATAAATTTGCACTAAGCTGGCACCCGCTTGTATCTTTTCCTGCGCGGCTCGAGCGCTATCAATACCACCCACTGCAATTATTGGTAGCCTACCGTGCGCGTGTTCCGCGATGACCTTGACGACATGTGTACTCGCATCAAAAAGAACACGTCCACTTAACCCACCCGCTTCATCGGCATGCGGTAAACCAACAACTGCATCACGACTTAGTGTTGTATTGGTTGCAATCACGGCATCTATTTCATGTTGAACAAGCGCGTCGGTAATAGCGCGAATACCATCATCGGTTAAATCCGGGGCAATTTTCACAGCAATAGGAACGTATTTCTCATGTTGCTGTGCAAGTTGACGTTGCTCGTTCTTTAGAGCTGCCAATAAATCATGGAGTGCGCTACCGTGTTGGAACTCACGTAAACCAGGGGTGTTTGGCGAGGAGATGTTAACAGTAATATAGCTAGCCAGTGCATAAACCTTACGCATGCAGTGTAAATAGTCCTGCACCGCCTCTGCTTCTGGCGTGTCTTTATTCTTACCGATGTTAATACCTAGCACACCTTGGTAACGCGCTAATTGTACTTGTTCCACCAAGTGATCAACGCCGAGGTTATTAAAACCCATTCGATTGATGATCGCTTCTTTTTCAACAATTCGAAATAAGCGCGGCTTCGGATTTCCCGGCTGTGGACGTGGGGTGACGGTACCAACTTCAATAAAACCAAATCCCATTTGCGCAAATGCATCAATGCACTCGGCATTTTTATCCAAGCCGGCAGCTAATCCGACTGGATTTGGGAAATTAATTCCCATCACAGTAACCGGCTTGGCAGCAACGCGTTGCTTCCACGCCAACGAAAACGGCGTACGTGCAAAGCGTTTCAGCATGCCTAAGGTAAGGTCGTGTGACTGTTCAGCATCTTTGCTGAACAGCCACTTACGCATCAATCCATACATACTATGCGCTTACCGCTGTGCAATTGTGGTTCAGCAACATCAACTCACGCAGGGCAACCGAGAACTTGGCAAATTCGTGAGTTTTGGTAGTACGGAAATCGGAGAGCATCACTAACCAACGGTCTACAAACACCTTGTTGTCTGACAACCAAGACTCGACAATTTCGTCGGCATCTTTCTTAGCGTCAGCGGCTTTCAACATACTCATGGTTAATGAGCGTTGCTGCCAATCCAACTCTTCACGGAATGCCGCGCGGGCAAGCGCTTGCCAATGGTTATCTACCGGCTGGCTGTTAATTTGATCTAAGAACCAGTGCAGTGATACACGCGAGCCAAGTTTGAAGTAGGCCTGAGCTACCGTGCTAACTTTGCGTCCAGTTTCATTGGTAATATCAGCGATATCCAACGCTGAGAACAAGGTGCTCAACGTACCGATATTATGCGCCAATTTCGCTGGGACACCCTGCGCTTGTAACTTGTCGATTTGTTTCTCGATTTGTGCGCGCTCGTCGTCAACCAAGTAATTCAGAACGTTCTTACGCAAGTCATCAAAACTCGCTTTGTAGAAATCTAAATGTTCTTGAATTGTTGCTAGATTCGGGTTGCGGTGACGCAAGAACCAACGAGTAGCTCGACGAACGACGCGACGTAACTGGAACAACATATTGTTCTGCACATCCGCAGGAATCTTGTTGTTACCGGCCTCGATTTGCTCCATTAAACCACGCAAATCGAAGCATTCGCGCGCAACCACGTAGGCTGAAGCAACTTCCGCTTCAGTCGAGCCAGTTGCATCAACTTTGCGATAGACAAAGTTAGGGCCCATGTCATTCACAATGTTGTTGGCTAAGCGAGTTGCGATGATCTGTGCACGCAACGGATGGTTTTCCATGGCTTCGGCATACTTCTCTTGCAATGGTTTCGGGAACGCATTGATAAGTGAACGAGCATGGAACGGGTCCGACAT
>NCJS01000203.1 GCA_002279005.1 Idiomarina sp. 34-48-12
TCAGGCAGAGCGATACGTAGTGTTGTCGCTTCGCTATCGCCAATATTTCGGGCACGATCAACAGTACGGTCAAGCTCACGGAATAGGCGGAAAAGGTCAGGTGCTAGGGTCTCGCCGGCGGCAGTCAGCGCATGAACGCGGTTATCTCGCTGAAATAAGCGCGTTCCTAACTGTTCTTCAAGTGCTTGAATTTGACGTGTAATGTTTGACTGTGACACACCTAACTGCTGAGCAGCTTGTTTAAAACTGTCGGCATGAGCGGCGACGGCAAAAACGCGTAACGCATTGAGAGAAGGGAGTTTCTGTTGTTTCATAATAGAATTCCAGCGCTAAAACCAATTAACTTAAAGTAAATCAGAATGGAATATTTGGCAATCTATTGGGCGGAATTTTTAACTATCGCCACCTTGCATTTATTAGCGGTAGCCAGCCCGGGGCCTGACTTTGCTGTTACCACACGGTATAGCATGAGCTTTGGGCGACGCATCGGTCGTTGGGTTGCGTTAGGTATTGGCACCGGCATTTTGTTGCATGTTGCCTATTCGGTGCTTGGCGTGGCGTTAATTATTCATCGTTATACCTGGGTATATGGCACGTTATTGCTAGTTGGCGCAGGTTATTTAGGCTGGCTAGGGTGGCAAGCTATTCAAGCGCAACCGCGCCAGGATAAAGCACCAGAGCATCATGCGCAGAGAAATCACATCAGTACTGCCAAAGCGTTTCGGGTTGGCTTTCTAACAAACGGTTTGAATGTTAAAGCAACACTCTTCTTCTTGGCCTTGTTTAGTACGGTGATTGATCCTGCAACACCGACAAGTGTCAAACTGTTTTATGGCATTTACATGGCCATTGCGACGGGTATCTGGTTTACTTTGCTTGCCACATTAATCACGTGGGGGCCGTTCTATCGGCGTTTATGGGCCATTAGCCATTGGATAGATCGAGCGATGGGCGCCGCTTTACTGCTACTCAGTGCAAAACTTATTTATGATTGGTTTGTGTTGATCAATGTTATCGCTACGCCATAGGCAGTGATATACTTTGCACGAGCTTATTTTTCGGAGATATTAGAGACAATTATGCAGTTATTTGTAAACGATCTAACCGTTATTGATTTTTCTTACCTGTGTCCTGAGCGTGGCATGGTGGGAGAGAGTTGGATTGTTGATATTATTCTTGATGGCTCGCTGAACGAGCAATCGATGGTTTTAGATTTTGGCCGCGTTAAAAAGCAAATCAAACGTATAATTGATGGTGCTGTCGACCATAAACTTGCTGTGCCAGCCGAACACCCATATACAAAAGTTACTCATCATGACGATGGTAATAGCTATTGGGTTGACTTTATGCGGCCTGAAAAGCGCTCTATTCATTTATTCTGTCCAGCCGATGCGTTTGCCTTTATCGACGCGCAACAAGTAACGATGGCATCGGTGACCGATTATTTGCGAGCAGTAATTAAACGTGAGCTACCGGACAACGTGCAAGGGTTAGAGCTTCAATTGCGAGCGGAAGAAATTCCAGGTGCGTTCTACCACTATACTCACGGCTTGAAGAAGCATGACGGTAACTGCCAGCGTATCGCCCATGGCCACCGTTCGCGTATCTATATTGCCTTAGATGGCACGCGTTCTGAGCAACTAGAGCAGCAATGGGCGTCCACTTGGCAGGATATTTACTTGGGCTCAGAAGAAGATGTGGTCGCCGTTGAGCAGCTACAACGTTCGCAACATGCGCAACACATCACGGCACAAAGTCACGTGGGATATAGCTATACTGCTGATCAGGGGTTGTTCGAATTGCTTGTGCCTGTTGCTGAGAATTACATCATTCCGACTGACTCAACAGTGGAATGTATTGCAACCTATCTGGCACAAGCCATCAAACAAAGTCACCCAAATGAATCGGTACAAGTGACTGGGTTCGAGGGGGTAGGAAAAGGAGCTATCGG